>NZ_BGZH01000002.1:306124-612249 GCF_009617755.1 Marinobacter salsuginis | reverse complement strand
AAAATCACGCCCTCACTCACCACAACCCGGTGATATACTTTCTCCACAAAGAACAAACTCTGACAATGGAGTCAGCCAATGCCTGCCACTGATCATCTGGTCATCTTTGATACAACGCTCCGCGATGGTGAGCAAAGCCCCGGTGCCACCATGAATAAAGCGGAGAAGCTCCGCATTGCGAAAGCGCTGGAAAAGCTCCGGGTCGACGTTATCGAGGCAGGATTCGCGATTGCGAGCCAGGGTGATTTCGAGGCGGTGAAAGGGATAGCAGAAACCATTAAGGATTCCACGATCTGCAGTCTTGCCAGGGCGCTTGATAAGGATATCGACCGCGCAGCGGAAGCTATCCGGCCGGCACACCGCGGTCGCATTCATACGTTCATCGCCACGTCGCCTATTCACATGAAGCACAAGTTGCAGATGCAGCCGGATGAAGTGATTGAGCAGGCGGTTCGCTCGGTCAAACGTGCTAGAAGCCATGTGGATGACGTTGAGTTTTCCTGTGAGGACGCCGGGCGCTCGGAGTTGGACTTCCTGTGCCGGATCATTGAGGCAGCCATTGATGCCGGCGCCACCACGATCAACATTCCCGATACCGTGGGCTACGCGATCCCAGAGCAGTTCGGTGAAACCATCCGTCAGCTCATGAACCGGATCCCCAACGCCGATAAAGCCATTTTTTCGGTACATTGCCATAACGATCTGGGTCTGGCTGTCTCAAATTCACTAGCGGCGGTCTCCCAGGGCGCTCGCCAGGTTGAGTGCACCATCAATGGGTTAGGTGAGCGAGCCGGTAATGCGGCGCTTGAGGAAATCGTGATGGCGGTCCGTACCCGCCAGGACCTGTTCAACATCGACACTCGCATTGATACCCAGCACATCGTGCCCGCGTCGCGGCTGGTTTCCACCATCACCGGGTTTCCTGTTCAGCCCAACAAGGCTATCGTGGGTGCCAATGCCTTCGCCCATGAATCGGGCATTCACCAGGATGGGGTGCTGAAGCACCGGGAAACCTACGAGATCATGCGTGCGCAGGATGTCGGCTGGCACACCAACAGTCTGGTGTTGGGTAAACATTCGGGGCGTAACGCGTTCCGTACCCGTTTGCTGGAACTCGGGATCCAGTTTGAGACCGAAACCGAACTGAATGAAGCGTTCACACGGTTCAAGGCACTCGCTGATCTCAAGCACGAAATTTTCGACGAGGATCTGCAGGCGATTGCCAGCGATACCCGCCAGAAAGAGGAAGACGGTCGGTATGGGCTGGTCTGCATGCAAGTATGCTCTGAGACCGGCGTCGTGCCCAAGGCCAATCTGACCCTGACAGTGGACGGCAAAGAACATAAGGTCGAGGCGGAAGGTAGCGGTCCGGTCGATGCGACCTTCAAGGCAATCGAATCTCTGGTGGATTCAGGCTGCAATCTCCAACTGTATTCCGTAAACAACATCACCAGCGGCACCGATGCCCAGGGCGAAGTGACTGTGCGCCTGGAACGCGGTGGTCGGATCGTTAACGGCGTGGGTGCGGATACTGATATCATCATTGCGTCCGCCAAAGCCTACATAGAGGCCCTGAACCTGATCAGCAAGGGCGGAATTCGACAGCATCCCCAGGTTGCTGATGTGTGAGCGTTTGAATTCGGTGAGTTCCGACAGGCGAAGTGAATGATTGGATCGGAAGCAGAGCGTCAGTTTTACCTGGGAGCGGCGGGGATACGGATGTGGTATGCCCGGCAGCCGCTCCCGGGTGCGGCGCCCAGTCCAGAGTTTGTGTATCCAGAGGAGGACGCAGCTCCTGAGACAGTTGCAAGGCACTCTGAGCCGGTAGCCCGTCGGGCAAGTGGTTCGGGCCAAGTTGGTACGGTGAAGCCGATTGCTCCGGATCGCACCGAAGGTGTTGCCCGAATAGCCGATCTGCAGGCATTGATGGGTGGTAAGGCTGGCGTTCCGGAAAAGGCGCCGCCTACGTCCCCCGCAACGCCCTCTTTGCCAGAGGTGCCAACCGAAGCTCCGAATTCAGGGTTTTCTGAGGAAGTGTCGGTGCGACCGTCCCGAATCCCAACCGTGAGTGCCAATCTCATGATCTGGGCGGGGAGCAATGTGGTTCTTATCGGAGGCATGTCCGAGGATGCCAGCGGTCGTCTGCAGGAGACCCTTGCGATGAATATTCTCAAGAGCTTGGGAGAGCATAAGCCCCGGGTTCTGGGCCGTGTGGTCTGGCCCATCTTCAACAATCTGCTGGTCCCCGGGAACTCCGGTCATGACCTTGTTGAGGTGATTCGCCACATTCTGTCGGGTCTGGAGCGTAAGCCTGTTGTTGTTCTGCAGGCCGGAGAAGATTCGGAGCAGGGCTGGGTGGAAGCAGCTCTCGGCCGTGATGCGGCAGTTCGGTTTCCGCACACCCTCGCGGAGATTGCCGGTAACCCGACGCTCAAGCGATCCCTGTGGCAACAAATACGGCCTATGGTCGCCCGTTAATGCCCTATCCGGAAGCCTACCAAAAAGTTCTCAACGCCGATCTGCTCATACGTCCTCTGGTGCCTGAGGATGTGCCGGCAGTGCTTGATGTAGAGCGCCAGGGGTATTCCCATCCCTGGAGTGAATCGGTGTTTCTGGATTGTTTCAAGGACAACTATCGGGTCTGGGGTGCCTGCCATGGCGGCGATCTTGTTGGCTACGCTGTCCTGGCTTACATCGTTGATGAAGCGCATTTGCTGAATATCTGCGTGCACCCGAGAGCCCGCGGCGAAGGCGTGGGACGCTATCTCCTGAGGTACGTTCTGGCAACCGCAGCCCATGAGGGTATGTCCCAGCTGTTGCTCGAGGTCAGGGTCAGCAATCATGCCGCTATCGGGTTGTACCAGGATGAGGGTTTTCGCGAAATCGGTCTGCGCCCCGGGTATTATCCGGCTGCCAATGGACGGGAGGATGCACGCGTTATGATGCGTGCTCTCGGCGAGTGAGTGCTCAAGTGCGAGTTAGCGTCACAGCGGCATAGGGCCTATAATGGCCGCCTTTTCCAGAACATCAGATTCAGGTTGCTTTTCGATTATGTCTAACCTTTCCAAGGAAGTGGCCAAGCGCCGCACCTTTGCCATTATTTCGCACCCGGATGCCGGTAAGACTACGATTACCGAGAAGGTGCTGTTATTCGGCCAGGCCATTCAGAAGGCTGGTACCGTCAAGGGAAAGAAATCCGGTCAGCACGCCAAGTCTGACTGGATGGAAATGGAAAAAGAGCGGGGTATCTCGGTTACCACCTCCGTAATGCAGTTCCCCTATGGTGGCAAGCTGGTGAACCTGCTGGATACGCCGGGCCACGAGGATTTCTCCGAGGATACCTACCGGACCCTGACAGCGGTCGACTCCTGCCTGATGGTGATTGACAGCGCCAAGGGTGTCGAGGAGCGAACCATCAAGCTGATGGAAGTTACCCGCTTGCGGGATACCCCCATTCTCACCTTCATGAACAAGCTGGACCGGGATACCCGGGATCCGGTGGAGCTGATGGATGAGGTTGAAGAGGTCCTGAAGATCGCCTGCGCGCCGATCACCTGGCCTATTGGTATGGGCAAGAGCTTCAAGGGTGTGTATCACCTGCTGCGGGATGAAGTCATCCTCTATCAGTCCGGTCAGGGACACATGATTCAGGACAAGCGAATTATCTCGGGGCTCGATAACCCGGAGCTGGATGAGGCGATTGGCGCCTATGCTGACGACCTGCGCGATGAGATTGAGCTTGTAAAGGGCGCTTCCCACGAATTCGATCAGGAAGCCTTTCTTGCTGGCGAGTTGACGCCGGTATTCTTTGGTACCGCACTGGGCAATTTCGGTGTCGACCACATGCTGGATGGCCTGGTGGAGTGGGCTCCGGCGCCACAGCCCCGAGAAACCGACCAGAGACTGGTCCAGCCTGCAGAGGACGCCTTTTCGGGTTTCGTCTTCAAGATCCAGGCAAACATGGACCCGCAACACCGCGATCGCGTTGCGTTCCTCCGGATCGTCTCCGGCAGTTACAACCAGGGCATGAAGGCCCGTCATGTTCGTATTGGCAAAGAGGTCCGCTTTTCAGACGCACTGACCTTTATGGCCGGGGACCGTGAGCACGCCGAGCAGGCCTTTGCTGGCGATATTATTGGCTTGCACAACCACGGGACCATTCAGTTGGGGGATACCTTCACTGCGGGTGAGGATATGAAATTCACCGGCATCCCTAACTTCGCTCCGGAACTCTTCCGCCGGATTCGCCTGAAAGACCCGCTTAAGGCCAAGCAGCTTCAGAAAGGCCTGATCCAGTTGTCAGAGGAAGGGGCTGTTCAGGTGTTCAGGCCTCTGCGTAACAACGACCTGATTGTCGGGGCCGTGGGTGTTCTGCAGTTCGACGTGGTGGTCAGTCGCCTGAAAAGTGAGTACAAGGTAGAGGCGATTTATGAGCCGATCAACGTAGCCACAGCTCGCTGGGTGACCTGCAGCGATGAGCGCAAGTTGGACGAGTTCCAGCGCAAGAACAACGACAACCTGGCTCTTGATGGCAGTGACCGGCTCGCCTACATCGCTCCGACCATGGTAAACCTGAATCTGGCTCAGGAAAGGTATCCGGACATCCAGTTCCACAAGACCCGGGAGCATTAAACGTTCCGGGCGGAGGTGACCGTGCAGCTGATCGACGCCCATTGCCATTTTGATTTCCCTCAGTTCGATGGCCGGCGCGAAGCGGAGCTCGAGCAGGCCCGATCGCTCGGACTCCGCCGACTGGTCATACCCGGTGTCCGGCGGCCAGACTGGGACAGGGTCCGTGACACAGCGCTTGCCCATAATGGCCTGTTCTACTGTCTCGGGATTCATCCCTGGTTTGTTGACGAGCATTCCGAAGAGGATCTGTCGGAGCTTCGCAGGCGACTTGCGGCTCGGCCCGAGCGCTGCGTCGCCATAGGGGAGTGTGGGCTCGATCGCCTCAAGGGCAGCCTTGAAGTGCAGTGGCCCTGGTTCAACAGCCAGGTGGCACTAGCCGACGAGTTCGACATGCCGCTGGTGATCCATTCCGTTAAGACTCATGACGAAGTACACAGCCTGCTCAACCGTCGGCAGTGGGCGGGACGGGCCCTGATTCACGGCTTCAGTGGCAGTTTTCAGCAGGCCGTAAAGCTGGTCGATCTGGGGTGCTTCATCGGCGTGGGAGGCGTGATCACTCACCCCCGGGCACGAAAGACCCGTGATGCAATCGCAAGGTTGCCACTGGAAGCGCTGGTGCTTGAAACGGATGCGCCGGACATGGCGCCGGAGGGTGTACCGCAGGGGCAGAATTCTCCCCGGTATTTGCCGGATATTCTGAAGGTGCTTGCAGAGATTCGTGGCGACACGCCAGAGCAGCTGGCGCCGGTGTTGCTGGATAATGTGTTCCGGCTTTACGGTTGGTCCGGCGCGGATATAGGGGAATAACGAAACGAGCCGACACAGGGTTGGCTTTCCCGGGTGGTTCGAGTATACTTCGCGCCCTGGCTTTTCAAGGCGATGTCATTATCTCAGCCCCGAATGATGGCAGCGCAACACAGGTATGGAACCTCCTCCGGATGCCTTGCATTTACCGGTGGTGGTTTTTAACGTTTCTTATATAGCGTTCAAGGCGGAATCAATGAAGACTCTGAGTGCGAAACCAGAAACAGTAAAACGTGACTGGTACGTTGTAGACGCAGCCGGCAAGACGCTGGGTCGTCTGTCAACCGAAATCGCCCTACGTCTGCGGGGCAAGCATAAGCCTGAGTACACCCCTCACGTAGACACTGGCGATTACATTGTTGTGATCAACGCGAGCCAGGTGCGGGTTACCGGCAAGAAGGCATCTGACAAGATGTACTACAGTCATACCGGCTTTCCGGGTGGAATCAAGTCCATCAACTTCGAGAAGCTGGTCGACAAGGCTCCCGAGCAAATCATTCAGAAGTCTGTCAAAGGCATGCTTCCGAAAGGCCCGCTCGGTCGCGCCATGTTCAAGAAGCTGAAAATCTATGCCGGCGCTGAGCATCCTCACGCAGCCCAGCAGCCCAAAGAACTCGACATTTAACGGAAGGCGGATATGTCTGTAGCACAAAATTACGGTACTGGTCGCCGCAAGACATCCACGGCTCGGGTTTTTATCAAGCCGGGAAGCGGTAACATCTCTATCAATGGTCGCTCAATCGAAGATTTCTTCGGTCGTGACACCCTGCGCATGATCGTTCGTCAGCCGCTGGTTGTTGCCGAGTCTACCGATCGTTTTGATATCCAAATCACCGTGAAGGGTGGTGGTATCAGTGGTCAGGCCGGCGCTATTCGCCACGGTCTGACTCGCGCCCTGATGGATTACGACGAAACTCTGCGTCCGGCGCTGCGTAAAGCGGGTTACGTTACCCGTGACGCGCGTGAAGTCGAGCGTAAGAAAGTGGGTCTGCGTAAGGCGCGTAAGCGTCCTCAGTACTCCAAGCGTTAATTTCGCTGGAACAGATCCTGGAAAACCCGGCCCTTTTTGGTCGGGTTTTTTTATGTTCGGACGATTTGTCAGCAAATTGATCTGGAACAGTGATGAGGCGCCAGCGCCGGCTTTCCGACTTGTAAGGCCAAGGTAATTTCATTACCATTTGGGCGCTTATATTTTTGGGTTGTGAAGTCCTTTAAGATGCACATCGCCGGCGGTTTTGCGGGCTGTGACATCGCCTGATGGGAGAAAACCATAATGAGTAATGGCGACGTGAGCCAAGGCCGGCGCCGGTTTCTGATCGGTGCCACGTCTGTGGTGGGTGGAGTCGGCGTCGTCGGTGCGGCCGTTCCTTTCGTGGCATCCTGGAATCCCAGTGCCAAAGCGGAAGCAGCGGGTGCACCGGTAACCGTCAATGTCAGCAAGATTGAACCGGGTCAGCAGATTACGGTCGAGTGGCGAGGTAAGCCGGTCTGGATCATTCGCCGTACCGAAGAGATGCAGGCGAATATCGAGAAGCTCAACGACCGGGTGAAAGATCCCCAGTCAGAAGCGCCTCAGCAGCCACCGTATATTGATGGCATCCTGCGTTCCCTGAAGCCGGAGTTTGCCGTGCTTGTAGGGTTGTGTACCCATCTTGGCTGTGTTCCGTCCTACCGTCCGGAAGTTGCGCCGGCGGATCTCGGTGATGAGTGGCTGGGTGGTCTTTTCTGCCCGTGTCACGGTTCCCGATATGACATGGCCGGAAGGGTCTATGAGGCGCAGCCTGCTCCCCTGAACCTTGAGGTGCCGCCTTATCGTTTTGACGACGATTCGACCCTCACGATTGGTCTTGATCCGGAGGCAGCGTAATGCAAAAGCTGATTAACTGGGTAGACGAGCGTCTGCCAATCGTAGATGCCTGGAACAAGCATCTTGGAAAGTATTACGCGCCGAAGAACTTCAACGTGTGGTACTTCTTTGGTTCCCTTGCCATGCTGGTCCTCGTGAACCAGCTGGTTACCGGGATCTGGCTGACCATGAGCTACAACCCGTCCGGCGAAGGCGCGTTTGCGTCTGTCGAGTACATCATGCGTGATGTCGAGTGGGGCTGGTTGCTCCGTTATCTGCATTCTACCGGTGCTTCGGCATTCTTTGTTGTGGTCTATCTCCACATGTTCCGGGGGCTGATGTATGGCTCCTATCAGAAGCCGCGTGAACTCATCTGGATCTTCGGTATGTTGATCTACCTGATCCTGATGGCTGAGGCGTTCATGGGTTATCTCCTGCCTTGGGGCCAGATGTCCTACTGGGGTGCCCAGGTTATCGTAAACCTCTTCGGTGCTATTCCGGTCATCGGTGAAGATCTGTCACTGTGGATCCGTGGCGATTACCTGATTTCCGGCATTACCCTGAACCGCTTCTTTGCGTTGCATGTGGTAGCCCTGCCGATCGTTCTCCTTGGTCTGGTTGTGCTTCACATTCTCGCACTGCACGAAGTGGGCTCAAACAACCCTGACGGCATCGATATCAAGAAGAACAAGGACGAAAACGGTATTCCGAAAGATGGTATCCCGTTCCACCCTTATTACACTGTGCATGACCTTCTGGGCGTCGGTGTATTCTTCTTTATCTTCTTTATCGTCGTGTTCTTCTTCCCGGAAGGCGGCGGGCTGTTCATTGAAAAGCCGAACTTCGAGCCAGCTAACCCGCTCAAGACGCCCGATCACATCGCGCCGGTCTGGTACTTCACGCCTTTCTACGCAATGCTGCGTGCGGTAACGATTGACCTGTTCGGTCTGGATGCCAAGTTCTGGGGTGTTGTCGTGATGGGCGCAGCGATCGCCATTCTGTTTGTGCTGCCATGGCTCGACAAGAGCCCCGTACGCTCAATGCGGTACAAGGGCTGGCTGAGTCGCATTGCCCTGGCCATTTTCGCAGTCAGTTTCGTGGTGCTTGGCTATCTCGGCCTGGTACCGGCGACTGAAGGCCGCACCATGGTTGCCCAGGTTCTGACGGTGCTGTACTTCCTCTACTTCATCCTTATGCCGTTCTATACGCGTATGGAGAAAACCAAGCCAGTTCCAGAGAGGGTGACAGGATAATGAGAAAGCTGATTTTTGGTCTTTTCATCGCGGTCCTGCCGGCACTCGGGCTGGCAGCGGGTTCAACCGTGCCGCTGGACAGCTTCGAGTCAGATCACTCTGACAAAGCCTCTCTGCAGCGTGGTGCAGCTCTGTTTACCAACTACTGCATGGGTTGCCATTCCATGGAGTACGCTCGATACAAGCGCGTGGCTGATGATCTGGAGATTCCCGATGAGCTGTACGAGGAAAACCTGATCTTCACTGGCGCCAAGATTGGCGAGTTGATGAAGAACTCCATGAGCAAGGACATGGCTGCCGATTGGTTTGGTGCGCCGCCACCGGACCTCACGCTGGAAACGCGTTTGCGGGGCGAAGCGTGGGTGTATTCCTACCTGCGTGGCTTCTACAAGGATGAGTCCCGACCTCTGGGCGTGAACAACGTGGTGTTCCCGGCCGTGGGTATGCCTCACGTTCTGGTGGGGATGCAGGGGCTGTGTGCCGTTGAGCCCAACATCGGGACTCCGGCCAGCGTTGAGCCCTTGAGTGGCAACATCAACAACGCCGACGTATGCCCGGAGTACGCCATCGAAGGCAGCATGTCTGGACCGGAATTCGACCAGGCCATGTACGATCTGACCAACTTCATGTCTTACATGGGGGATCCGGTCAAGCTTGAGCGTGAGCGTCTGGGGATCTTTGTCCTGATCTTCGTGGCCATCTTCTTCGTGTTCGCCTACATGCTCAATCGTGAGTACTGGAAGGACGTACACTGAGAAATAGGGTATAATCCCGTCCCCTGAGTTCCAGCGGGCATAACCGGCCCGCTGGATTTTTGCGTTTTTCAGGATCATTTCGGTTTGTTTACTCGTGAGGTAGTTCTATGGGCGTTGTGACCAAGCGGTCATCAATGACGTTTTTCTCGGATCCGGCCAGCCATTACAGCCACAGGGTGCGCATTGTTCTGGCAGAGAAGGGTGTTACCGTCGATATCGTTGATGTGGATCCGGACAATCCGCCGGCTGAACTGGCCGACCTGAATCCGTACAACGCCCTGCCGACACTGGTGGATCGTGATCTGGTTCTTTATGAGCCCAATATCATGATGGAGTACCTGGACGAGCGTTTCCCGCACCCGCCCTTGTTGCCGGTGTATCCGGTTGCCCGTGCCAATAGTCGCCTGATGATTCATCGGATTCAGAAGGACTGGTGTGGCCTGGTGGACCAGATCCTGGCGCAGCCGAACGCCAAAGCGTCTGAAACGGCGCGCAAAGAGCTGAAAGAAAGCCTGTTGGCGACGGCGCCGCTATTCGGGGAGATGCCATTCTTCCTGTCTGAAGAGTTCACCATCGTGGACTGCTGTATTGCTCCGATCCTGTGGCGCCTTCCGGCCCTGGGTATCGAGCTGAACGAAAAGCAGGCCAAGCCACTGCAGAAGTACATGGAGAGCATCTTCAGTCGGGAAGGGTTCAAGGCAAGCCTGTCCGATCTGGAAGAAGACATTCGCAGCTGATTTGGTAACGTTCCGCTGGCCGGAGCAGGAGAGTGGCAGTGGCTGAGAGTAAAAACACTATGACGTCCAGCCGCCCGTACCTGGTACGAGCATTCAATGAATGGATTCTGGACAATGACTGCACTCCATACATCGTGGTGGATGCAGGCATTCAGGGTGTACAGGTGCCGACCGAGCATGTCGCCAATGGGCAGATTGTTCTGAATATCAGTCCGGGAGCGGTCCGTGGTCTGGTTATCGGTAACGGTGCACTCGAGTTCAGTGCCCGTTTCGGTGGCGTCCCCATGCAGGTTTTCATTCCGCTGCAGGCGGTTATGGCAATCTACGCCAAGGAGAACGGTGAGGGCATGGTGTTCGGCAGTGAGCCAGGCTCTCCGGATCCGGATGGCACTTCCCGTGAGCGTGAGGGCGAGCAGTCTGCATCCGGGCAGGAGGATCGCCCTTCGGGCAGGCCAACCCTCAAAGTGGTGAAATAGACCGCACCCCGTAGTCTTGAAAAAGCCAGCTTATGCTGGCTTTTTTTATCCGCCAAAAATCTTGGCGTCGATCAGCCCGCAGAGGGCAGTGATGATGAGGAGAAGTAACGGCGTTGCCTCTGTGGGGCTGAGGTTATTCAGCGCAATTTCGTGATCTTCCGGATGCAGGAGCGATGTTATGTCGGATTTCTCCCTGGCGCTAAGGACCACAACGCTCATCTCCCGGTCATGGGCGACCTGGATCGCCTGGATCAGGTTTGCCTTGTGGCCATCGTCCACGATTACGAAAAGAAGATCTCCGGGTTTGCCAATGGCCCTGACCTGGCGGGAAAAAGTGTCGTTGAAGCGATTATCCCGGCAGATCGCGGAATAGGTTGTCGCATCGGCGCCAAGATTGATGGCCGGTAGTGCAGGGCGGTCCTGGTCGAACCGGTTAAGAAGGGCGGTGCAGAAGTACTGGGCCAGAATATTGGCATTGCCGTTGGCGCAGGTAATGATTTTCCCATCCTGGAGCAGCGTTCCCACAAAGGCATTGGCAGCCTCTTCAATGTCGGGGCCAACGGTGCTAGCGGTCTGTGCGGTATGCTCCATATGGCTCGCGAACCACTGATTGATCTGGTGTTCGGTATCGGTCATTTTCAGTATCACTATCCTGCCAGAATTGCGTTCCTGATCCATTGTACCCGGTATTTTTTAACGGTACCCGGGCTGATGGCAACCACATCAATCCGCGAGACGCTGTTCCAGAGCCCATGGCGGTGCAAATAAAAGGAAACGGCACGGATCAGACGTTTCTGTTTGGGGTAATTGATCGAACTTGCTGGGTCAACAAGACTGCCCGTCCCCCGATACCGGACCTCAAAGAACACGAGGGTCTCGCCATCCTGGCCGACGATGTCGATTTCGCCGCCTCGATTGTAGACATTGCGCTCTAGAATCCGGACGCCTCGACTGGCGAGGTATCGGGCTGCGACGCCTTCAAAATGGTTGCCCGTGGTTTTGGTGCCATCCATGGCAGCTGGTCTGCTCCTGTGGTGTTACTCGCTAATGGGGGCCGTTTCCTGGTTCGTGGCTTCTGGCTCGCTCTCTTCAGTCACCGGGTCGGGGATGAGCTCAGGAACCCCATTGCGGAACTGCGCCCAGAGCTGTTCCCGGTGGATGCTGCCTTCGGCTGTCATGGTCAGGATGCCCGTCTGCCCGGAGATCGAGGCGCTTTCAACCTGTTTCAACAGGGGCAGGCGTTTGCTCAGGTGCCACGCATCGGCGCCCATGGCGAACAGGCGCCCGGGTTGGCCACGGGTACCGGAAAGGTTCTCTGTAGCACGGGTTCGAAGTTCGTTGTCGTCTCCCAGCACCCAGGGAATGTCGGTGAAAATAACCCCGTTCAGGTCACGGTCCCGGGAGGGTGCGGGGGTGCCCTCGTAGATAATGGATGGCGAATAAACGGGGAGGTCACCACCGAAATAAAAGGCGAACAGAGGCTTGAACTGCCGCGCAACGGTGGGCTCTGCCACCATGACGATGGCGTCGGCGTCCTGCCGGCGCCTCGGCTCGAACTCGACATCCATGCCGATGGTCCGCTCAACCTGAATGGCCCTGTCCCGGGAAACGGTGATGCCCAGAAGGTCGGCCGTTACCGACCGAAGATTGTCCTCCCGGTAGAAGCGCTCGATATCCAGTGCAACTCCTTCGTTGGAGGCCATTCGCTTCAGCAACGCGGCCTCGACCCGATCGCCCCATTCGCCACCGGGGATAAGGACCAGAACCTGGCGCAGTTGTTCTGCGGCGAGTCGGTCGGCAATCTGTCGGGCCTCATCTTCGGCGGAAAGCCCGAATTGATACAGCCCGTCCGCAGGCCGGGTATCGGCTGGCAGATAGTTTAGCCCGAGCGCAGACACCGGCAGCGTATTCATTGAGCCAAGCCCCGCAAGCGCTTCTTTTTCGAGGGGGCCGACAATCAGGTCGATATCCTGTTCGGACAGCTGCTTGTAAAGATCGGCGAACGCTGTGCCGGCGGTGTTGAAAATGCGAATGTCTGTTTCGCCCCGGTCGGCAGAGTCATCAAGGTAGTAGGCCGCCAGAAAGCCGTCGCGGATTGCCTTGCCAGCCGTTGCCAGCGGCCCCTCGAGTGGAAGGGCAAGTGCGATTTTTTCGGGGCGACTTTCGGCCAGTGTCGCGACCAGCCGCAATTCCGCAGGCAGAACCTGAGCGGCCGGATGACCCGGCCAATTGTTTTGCCAGTTGCGGATAATTCGTCCCTGCTCGTCAATGCCGGCGTCCGGTGTTCTGACAAGGCTGGCCAATTCCAGCCAGCCCTGGGCTTCATAGCCGATGGCCTCGGCAGAAGCCGAGCTCAGGTCGCTCTCAGATACCTGTTCCAACAGGGACCAGATCCGGTTGTGGATCTGCTGCGCGTCGGCCGTGTTATCCGTTTGCGCCAGCAGAATCAGGGTCATTGCCGCAGGTATGGGCTCGCCGGCGAGGCTGTATGTGTCCGTCTGCAGGTTGGCCGCCCGGGTGATCAGGTCAGCCGGGTAGTCGATAAAGGTAGAAGGAGCGAGTTCGCCGGCGATTGCTTTTGCCCAGGACTCATCCCTAAGGGCGGTGGCGCTCGCCATGGCCAGCAGCAGTTTTTGATTGCCAAGCCCGGAGGCGGGTTGCGCGAGCTGCCGACTTTGCAGTAGCGTTCTGGCCGCTTCGTGATTGCCCTGATCCTGGAACCTGCTGGCGATCCGAAGCAGATAGGCCTGTGCGGTTTCGGTGTTGTCCTCGTTGCTCGCCAGTTCCAGGGCCTGGTCGGCAGTTTGTGCAACGTGGGTTTCGAGGTTCACGGTGGCGCAACCAGCCGACAAAAGGGCGGCAGTAAATACGCTGGCCAGGGCTCGTTGATGAATGCGGATCTTTATCATGGCAGGCTCGACATACTCCGGATGATTGGGCTTGTAGCGCCAGATTAACGGTGGCAAGTTTAACAGCTCCGGGGTTAATTCACATGACGTAACTGTCACGGTCCCGGGCTCCCCATGAGAGAGGCAAAAGCTTTGAAAGATGAAGTTAGCGATTTCACATCGTCAGACAGCCGCAAGGGTGAATTGAAAGGAACGCTCTATGTTGTTGCCACACCCATCGGCAATCTCGACGATCTGTCTCCGCGGGCGGCCCGGACACTGGCCAGTGTGGATGTGGTGGCAGCAGAGGATACGCGCCACAGCGGGCGGTTGTTGAGCCATTTGGGTATCCAGAAGCGCATGGTCGCGTTGCACGATCATAATGAAAAGGATCGCGCCGCCGGGATCCTGACTGAGCTGCAGGCCGGACGTGATGTGGCTCTGATCTCCGATGCGGGTACGCCGCTGATTTCAGATCCCGGTTATGTGTTGGTGCGCGAGGCCCGGGCTGCAGGCCATCGAGTCAGCCCGATCCCCGGGCCCTGTGCTCTGGTGGCGGCATTGAGTGTCGCCGGTCTGCCGACGGATCGATTCCTGTACGTGGGATTTTTACCTGCAAAGCGCTCTGGCCGCAGGGCCAGTCTCGAGGTGCTGAGCAGTGAAGTGGCGACTCTGGTCTTCTATGAGTCGCCCCATCGGATTATGGAATCGGTACGCGATATTGCCGACGTGCTGGGGTCGGATCGTGAGATTGTGTTGGGTCGCGAAATAACCAAGACCTTCGAAACCTTCTACTCTGGCTCGGTGGCCGACGTTCTGGCTGAGTTGGAGCGGGACCCTCATGGAAACCGCGGTGAGTTCGTAGTGATGGTTCGCGGCGCAGCGGCTCAGGCCGGTAGTGAAGAGGCCGCTACCATGGATGTAGACCGTATGCTTCGTGTTTTGCTGGCGGAGCTGCCGGTCAAAAAGGTCGCCAAAATGGCTTCAGAGCTGACCGGGCTATCGAAAAACGAGCTTTATCAAAGGGCCTTGGCATTAAAGGATGGTTGAATTCAGGGGCAGTTTCTCTTGCAAGGCCATAGGTGCAGGAGTATTGTCTCGCCCGAGCTCGCCAGACAGTCGCCGCCGGTTTTCCGGGGGAGGAAAGTCCGGGCTCCACAGGGCAAGGTGCCAGGTAACGCCTGGGCGGCGCGAGCCGACGGAAAGTGCAACAGAAAGTATACCGCCTAAGCGCCTTCGGGCGCCGGTAAGGGTGAAATGGTGCGGTAAGAGCGCACCGCGTGGCTGGCAACAGTCCACGGCGATGGTAAACCCCACCTGGAGCAAGACCAAATAGGAATCCAATGGCGTGGCCCGCGCTGGATTCGGGTAGGTTGCTTGAGACCTGTGGTGACGCAGGCCCTAGATGAATGACTGTCCAAGACAGAACCCGGCTTATCGGCGAGCTCGTTTTTTTCCCTTCGTGTGACGTCTGTCATTCTCAGCAGGCGTTCTTTATAGCCAAAAAATCTTAAACCTCACTTGCAGTCTTCAGACTTTTTTGCAGGTATTTGATTTTACTTCTTTTCTTTTCCGTAATCTCACGATTTCATCGAATCCAGCCCTGTAACCTCCTGTCGTTAAAGGAAGTTTTCCAAGAGTGGCGCTGTTTGCGGCGCTTGCATTGTGTATTGCGTGTTTCTATAGTGTGCAGAAGTGGGAAAAAGTGGATTCTAGTGGTTTTTTGTGGATATCAGGCACCCAGAGACAGCGTAAATGAGCAATTTTCTTGGCAGTCATGCCATCAATATGGATGCGAAGGGTCGCCTGGCGATCCCCGCCAAGGTGCGCGAAGAGCTCGCGCAGGCCTGTGGTGGGCGCATTGTATTGACGGCAAACGCTGACGAGGAGCGGTGCCTGTTGCTTTATCCCGAGCCCGAATGGGAGGTTTTACGGCCCAAAATCGAGGCGCTCCCGAACATGAACAAAGCGGCCCGGCGTC
Organism: Marinobacter salsuginis; assembly: GCF_009617755.1. Taxonomy (NCBI): domain Bacteria; kingdom Pseudomonadati; phylum Pseudomonadota; class Gammaproteobacteria; order Pseudomonadales; family Marinobacteraceae; genus Marinobacter; species Marinobacter salsuginis. Next base: position 596,877 of record NZ_BGZH01000002.1, on the reverse strand, counting down.
TCCAGCGCCTGATCCTGGGTAACGCTGCGCCCATGGAGCTGGACTCTGCCGGCCGCATACTGATTCCGCCAACGCTGAGAAGCTATGCCCATCTGGAGAAGAAGCTGATGTTGATCGGGCAAGGCAAGAAACTTGAGCTCTGGAGCGAGGAGCGCTGGTTCGCCTGGCTGGATGAGTCCTCTGATGACGAAGAGATGCCGCCCGAGATGGAGGCGCTGTCCTTATGACCTCCGATCGCAATCAGGAGGCCGGGGCGGTGTACTCGCATCGCTCGGTACTCCTGGATTCGGCGGTCGACTATCTGGTTAACGACCCCGATGGCTATTACGTGGATGGCACCTTCGGACGGGGTGGCCACAGTCGCCTGATTCTGGGCCGTCTCGGAGAGTCGGGTCAGCTGCTTGGCATTGATAAGGATCCGGAAGCAATTCGCGCGGCGCGGGAGCTGGAAGCCCAGGATAGCCGCTTCCACTGTTTTCATGGTTCCTTTGCAGAGCTTGGCGCCGCGCTGGCCGGTCAGGGTTGGCAGACAGTCAATGGCGTTTTGCTGGATCTGGGCGTGTCATCGCCGCAGCTTGATGATGCCTCACGTGGCTTCAGTTTCATGCGGGATGGTCCGCTGGACATGCGCATGAACACCGAGCAATCGCCCAGTGCGGCGGAGTGGCTGGCAACGGCGGAAGAATCGGATATAGCGAATGTGATCTTCCGCTATGGCGAGGAACGGTTCTCCAGGCGCATTGCGCGGCTCCTGGTCGAGCGTCGGCAAGAGGCGCCGGTCGAGACTACTCGTCAGTTGGCGGAGCTGGTCAGCGAGGCCGTGCCCAAGAAAGAAAAGCACAAGCATCCGGCCACCCGGACGTTTCAGGCTATCCGGATTTTTATCAACCGGGAACTGGAGGATCTGGAAATCGGCCTTCAGTCTGCTGTTGACCACCTGGCACCCGGCGGGCGCCTGGTGGTGATCAGTTTTCATTCGCTGGAAGACCGGCTGGTCAAGCGATTCATGAGGGATCTGGCCCGGGGGCCGCAGCTGCCCAAGGGTGTTCCGGTAACCGCGGAACAGGAAGCGTCGGACTTCCGGCTTGTTGGCAAGGCCAGCAAGGCTGGCGCTGACGAAGTAAGTGACAACGTACGTGCCCGCAGCGCAGTCATGCGGGTTCTGGAACGCACAGATACCAGAAAAAACTCGCAGGGGAGCGCGTGACCATGGGCGCGGTAGCCATTGAAGAGCCGGTAAAAACGGCAAAACTGAACAAACAGAAGGTCCGGGACGGCGTTGCAACTGCAGTCCGGATTTCAAGGCAGGTGTTTGCTGCGACGAAGCAAGGCAGAGTGCTGGTCTCGCTCGGGCTGGTCGCCGTGTTGCTGGCCTCCTCCATCGGCGTGGTGGTCAGTGCTCACGAGAACCGGGAGCTCTTTAATACCCTGTCCCAGCTTCAGTCCGAGCGCGATCGCTACCAGAGCGAGTGGAGCCAGTTGCTGCTGGAGCAAAGCGCACTGAGCGCCCACGGGCGAGTGGAGAAACTGGCGGCCGAGCGTTTCGGCATGGTGGTGCCGGGGCGTCAGGACATTGTTCTGGTACCGCTGATGTCGCCGGTTGCTGACCGATAGTCAACGAAAACAACAACGATTCAGGGTGATCGACGTGTCCGATCAGGGAAAGAAGACAACATGGGGGCAGCGTCTGGCGTCCGGGCTGGCAGCCTGGCGTTTTGGCTCCGTCGTGGGCGTCTTTCTCCTGGTCGTAGGTGTGCTTGGCTGGCGCCTGGTTGACCTTCATGTAGTCGACAACGAGTTTCTGCGCAAGCAGGGAGATGTCCGGACCATCCGGGTTGAGAGTATTGATGCCCATCGCGGTGTGATCACTGATCGTTACGACGAACCGCTGGCCGTCAGCACCCCGGTGCAGACCATCTGGGCCAATCCTTCGGAGGCCGATCCCGCCGAGGCGCGACTGACTAACCTCGCGCGGCTTCTGGACATTAATGAGGCTTCCCTCCGGCAGCGTCTCGAAGAGTACTCCGGACGGGAGTTTATCTACCTGCGCCGAAAGGTTCAGCCGGATCTGGCCAAGAAGGTCCTGGATCTGGAGGTTGATGGTATCTACGCCCGCCAGGAGTACCGCCGCTATTACCCTGCGGGCGAAGTGACCGCTCACGTCGTCGGCTTCACAGATATTGATGAGCGTGGCCAGGAAGGGATCGAACTTGCCTACAACCAGTGGTTGTCCGGCGAAACCGGCCGCAAGCGTGTTCTGAAAGACAACCGGGGTCGAGTCATCAAGGATCTGACCCTGATTCGCGATGCCAGTCCGGGCCAGAATCTCGCGCTCAGCATTGATCTGCGCCTCCAGTACCTGGCTTACCGGGAACTCAAGGCGGTAGTGGCTGCTCATAATGCCAGAGGGGGCACGCTGGTCATGCTCGACGTGGATACCGGTGAGGTCCTGGCAATGGTCAACCAGGGGTCCTACAACCCCAACGATCGCAGCCAGCTTGCCGCCGAGAATCTCCGGAACAAGGCCATCACCGATCTGTTCGAGCCCGGCTCAACCATGAAGCCGATTACCATGGCGGCCGCCCTGGAGTCCGGCACTTACTCGGTTAACAGCACCATTGATACCAATCCGGGCTTTCGCCGGTTTGGCCGTTTTACCATTCGGGACCACCGCAACTATGGCGTGATGGATATGGCCGAGATCATCGTCAAATCCAGCAACGTTGGAATCAGCCGGATTGCCACCGATCTTGGTGGTGATGTGATTCGCGATCTTTACGCCAGGCTTGGGCTTGGCCAGCCAACGGGTATCGGTTTTCCGGGCGAAGCGGTGGGGGTCTTGCCATCGCCGCCCAAGTGGCGTCCAGTGGAAGAAGCAACGCTGTCTTATGGTTATGGCATGAGTGTGAATGCTCTTCAGCTGGCCCAGGCCTATATGGTGATTGCCAACGGTGGTGTGCGGTATCCACTGAGCCTGGTTCGGCAGGATAAAAAGCCGGAGGGGCAACGGGTGCTGTCGGAGCAGGTAACCCATCAGGTTCGCGCTATGTTGCGCGAGGCAGTGTCGAGGGGAACAGGTAAACGTGCACAGCCGGGATTCTACTCGGCCGGCGGCAAGACCGGGACGGTTCATCTTGTTGGTGCCCAGGGATACGAAGACAGCCAGTACAAGGCGATTTTTGCCGGTATGGCGCCCATTGATAATCCAAGACTGGTTACGGTTGTGGCCGTTGATGCGCCGCAGTCCGGAGAGTACTACGGTGGCGAAGTGGCGGCGCCGGTATTCTCACGGGTAATGAGTGACGCACTGCGACTGTTGAATGTGAAGCCTGAACTGGAAGTGGGAGAGGCCGAAATCGGTTCTTCTGCTACCGGAGAGCGAGGGTAAGCCTATGTGCATCACATCTCTCAGCACGTTATTGCAAGGTATTGTGGCGGTTCCATCGGTCTTCGACGTGACCATTCACGGTCTGAAAACCGACAGCCGGGAAGTCGCCTCCGGCGATGCGTTTATAGCTCTGGCGGGTGCCAAAACGCCCGCTGATTTTTACGTGGACAAGGCGATCACCGCTGGCGCGACGGTCATCCTTTTGGAAACCGAACAGGCCGGCGAGTGCGCAGAGCACCACGGCGCCCTGATCGTGCCTGTTGCCGGCCTGCGCGGTTTGGTGGGTCGAATTGCAGATCGGTTCTTTGAGCACCCCTCCCAACGTCTTCGCCTGATCGGTGTAACCGGAACCAATGGCAAGACGTCGGTCTGCCAGTATGTGGCGCAGTTGCTCAGGGAAACTGGTACCCCGTGCGGCATCCTCGGCACTCTGGGCTACGGCATGCCTGGCTCGCTTCAACCAGCAACTCACACCACGCCGGATGCGGTTCAGGTCAATCGTGTCCTGTCCCGGATCGTGAAGCAGGAAGGTCGCGCTGCCGTGATGGAGGTGTCCTCCCACGCGCTGGATCAGGGTCGGGTGGACAACATCTCCATGACCGGGGCCGTGTTTACCAATCTCACCCGGGATCATCTCGATTATCACGGTTCCATGGAAGCCTATGGTGCGGCCAAGGCGCGCCTCTTCGAACGAGAGGAGCTGCACTTTTCGGTGATCAACTTTGACGATCCTTTCGGTCGGCAGCTGTTTGAACAGCTTGAAGGCAAATGTGATCGCGTGCGCTACAGCCTTCACGAGGCCCAGACAGAGCTATGGTTGCGCGAGTTCCGGCCAACCGACGACGGTTTTGAAGCGGAAGTGGATGGCGAGTGGGGACGGTTTGTTATCGCGGTTCCCCTGATGGGCAGCTTCAACGCAAGTAATGTCCTGGCGGCGATGGCGACAGTCCTCACGCTCGGGGTTCCGGTCGATCGTGTACAGCAGGCCGTCGGCCGACTCGCGCCGCCCCCTGGCAGGCTTGAGAGATTCGATGGTGCCAATGGGGTCAGAGTGGTGGTTGATTACGCCCACACTGCCGATGCCTTGGCCAATGCCCTGGCTGCACTGCGACCTCATGTGGACGGCGAACTGATTTGTGTTTTCGGTTGCGGCGGTGACCGTGATACCGGCAAACGTCCGGACATGGCCCGGGAAGCCGAGAAGCTGGCGGACCGTGTAGTGGTAACGGACGACAATCCCCGTAGTGAACATCCTGAAGCAATTGCGCGGGATATCCTTGCCGGATTCTCGGATTCAGCACAGGTGACTGTCATTCATGACCGGGCCGAGGCCATCCAGTCGGCGATCCGTTCTGCTACTCCGAACGACCTCGTTTTGATCGCAGGAAAAGGGCATGAGGCTTACCAGGAAATCGCCGGCCAGAAATACCCATTCAGCGATGCTGAGCAGGTTCGCCACAACTTGAAACTCAATGGGGGTGTGGCATGATGCGCGCCTTTTCGCTGGCCGAAGCCAAGGGCTGGCTCGACGCCGGGTGCGCCTCGGGCGACCTCGAGTCAGTGGCGTTCACTGGGGTTTCTACCGACACTCGTACCCTGGAACAAGGGCAGCTGTTCGTGGCGCTTCGCGGCGAAAACTTTGATGGCCACCGGTTCCTGCAACAGGCGTTGGCCAAGGGCGCGGTTGGGCTGGTAGTCGATACGCCGGACAACAGTGTCGAACTGCCCCAGTTAGTGGTAGACGACACGTTGGATGCCCTGGCCAGGCTTGCTTTGGGCAACCGCGGAGAAAGCAAAGCCAGCATTCTTGCCATCACCGGTAGCAGCGGCAAGACCACGGTCAAGGAGATGTGTGCCGCCATTCTCTCGCAGATGGGCAAGACGCTTTCCACAAAAGGCAACCTGAATAATCACATCGGTGTTCCGCTTACCCTGTTTGGTCTTTCGCCAGAACATCAGTATGGCGTGATCGAGCTGGGTGCCAGCGGGCTGGGTGAAATTGCCCATACGGTTGCCCTTGCGAAGCCCCGCGTTGCCATCCTCACCAATGCGGGCGAGGCCCATCTGGAAGGGTTTGGCAGCTACGAGAATATTGTGCTGGCCAAGGGTGAAATCATTGATGGCGTGGCGGCAGACGGGCTGATGGTGCTGAACCGCGACGATCCGGCTTTCGAGCAGTGGCGAACGCGTGCTGGAGCCCGTCGTGTTGCCGGAGTGAGCCGTCTCGGTGCCGAAGCCGACTATCACGCGGTCCTCGTGAGCCAGGACGCTGGAACCAGAATCCTTCAGGTGAGCGGTCCGGACGGCTGGCAGTGCCGGGTCACCCTGGGACTTGAGGGTGACCACAACATCACCAATATGCTGCTTGCCATCGCAGCCACCCGCGAGCTGGGCGCCAGTGATCGGGCGATTGTAGAAGGGCTGGCCAGTGTTGCTCCGGTAAAGGGGCGGCTCCAGGTTCTGATGCTGTCACCGGAGCTGACGCTGATTGACGACAGTTACAACGCCAACCCGTCCTCCATGAAGGCCGCGCTTGGAGTTCTGGCCGGGCGCGAGGGTCGGAAAGTGGCTGTGCTTGGTGCCATGGCAGAGCTTGGCGCCGAGGCCAGGACCCTGCACCGTGAGGTTGGGGAATGCGCCCGGGAGCGCGGTATTGATCGACTGATTACCGTGGGGCCGGGTTGCGAGGGTTATGCCGACGGGTTTGGAGAGTCCACGGAACTTGGGCTGAGCCACGAGCAGGCCGTCGAATCGGCCATTGGGGACAAAAACACACCATTGACAGTGCTGGTCAAGGGTTCTCGCAGTTCCGCCATGGAGCGTGTGGTGGAGGGGATTAAAGAAAAGGTGAATAACTCATGCTGCTCTGGCTGACAGAGGTTCTATCACAGTATTTCTCGGCACTGACGGTGTTTCAGTATCTGACCCTGCGGGGAATTCTGGGCACACTCACGGCGCTGCTGATTTCGCTGATCATCGGCCCGGTGATGATCCGCAAGCTGAGCCAGTACCAGATTGGCCAGGCGGTGAGGGATGACGGTCCCCAGACCCACCTCAGCAAAGCCGGCACGCCGACCATGGGGGGCGCGTTGATCCTGGTGGCCATTGGCATCAGCACGCTGCTTTGGGCCGATCTTGGTAATCGCTATGTCTGGGTTACGCTCCTGGTGACGCTTCTGTTCGGCGCCATCGGCTGGGTTGATGACTATCGCAAGGTGGTGGAGCGCAATCCGAGAGGTCTGCCGGGTCGCTGGAAATACTTCTGGCAGTCGGTCATTGGTGCCACGGCGGCCGTGGTTCTGTTCTTCAGCTCGGCGTTGCCGCAGGAGACCTCTCTGTACGTGCCGTTCGTCAAACAGGTGTCCCTCACTCTTGGTCCGGTATTGTTCATCCTGCTGAGCTACTTCGTCATTGTCGGCAGCAGCAACGCGGTCAACCTGACTGACGGTCTGGACGGGCTGGCCATTATGCCAACGGTCATGGTCGCAGGCGCTCTCGGCATCTTCGCCTACCTGTCCGGGCACGCCCAGTTCGCCAACTACCTGCTGATCCCGCACCTTCCGGGCACTGGTGAGCTTATCGTTTTCTGTGGCGCCCTGGTCGGAGCCGGGCTTGGTTTCCTCTGGTTCAACACCTATCCGGCCCAGGTATTCATGGGTGATGTGGGCGCTCTCGCGCTTGGGGCAGCCCTGGGTGTGGTTGCGGTTATTGTTCGCCAGGAAATCGTCCTGTTCATCATGGGCGGTGTGTTCGTGATGGAGACCATATCGGTGATCCTGCAGGTTGCGTCGTTCCGTCTGACCGGCCGGCGGATCTTCCGCATGGCGCCGCTGCATCACCATTTTGAATTGAAAGGCTGGCCGGAGCCGAGGGTGATTGTCCGGTTCTGGGTAATCACCGTTGTTCTGGTCCTGATTGGCATTGCCAGTCTGAAACTGAGATAGGAAAGCACTGCAACTATGAGTGTCATTGTTTCGGATCGTCGCACACTGGTCGTAGGGCTCGGTAAAACCGGGCTTTCCTGCGTGCGCTATCTGTCCGAACAGGGACGGGACGTCACTGTGGCCGACAGCCGTGAGGCCCCGCCCGGTCTTGAGCAGCTGAGAGCAGGCTGGCCGGATGTTCCTGTGCACCTGGGGACCTTTGACAAAGAACTGTTTGCCGGCTTCAACGAGCTGGTGGTAAGCCCGGGCATCGCCATTTCGGAGCCTGCCATTGCCGCTGCTGCGGGCCAGGGCGCCAGAATCCGCGGCGACATTGATCTGTTTGCCGAGGCTGCCGATGCGCCCATTGTGGCCATTACCGGTTCCAATGGTAAAACCACGGTCACCACCCTGGTGGGTGAAATGGCAAAGGCTGCGGGCCGGAAGGTCGCTGTCGGCGGTAACATTGGCACCCCGGCCCTCGATCTACTGGGGCAGGGCGCAGACCTGTACGTACTCGAGCTGTCGAGTTTCCAGCTCGAGACTACGGACGAACTGAACGCCCTGGCGGCGACGGTATTGAACGTCAGCGACGATCACATGGATCGTTACCCGAACAAGATGGCTTATTTTCAGGCCAAACAGCGGATTTTCCGGGGCTGCAAGAACGCCGTTGTCAATCTGGACGATGCGCTGAGCACTCCCATGGCGAGGGACAACCTCAGGTTCCTGTGTTTCGGCTTCCACCGGGTGAATCCCGAGACCTTCAGTACCCGGGATGATGACCAGGGTACCTGGATTACCTTTGGTTTCGACAACCTTCTGTTGGCCAGCGAGCTGAAGCTGATGGGGCATCACAATATAAGCAATGTGATGGCTGCGCTGGCGTTGGGCCATGCCGCTGGTCTGCCCATGGATGTCATGCTGAAGGTTGCCCGGGAATTCCCGGGCCTGCCGCATCGATGCGAGTTTGTGCGCCGTGTGAACGATGTGGATTTCATCAACGATTCCAAGGGCACCAATGTCGGCGCCACGGTAGCCGCCATTGAAAGCCTTGCACCCGCCAATGGCAAAGTCGTTTTGATTGCTGGCGGTGATGGCAAAGGGGCCGATTTCACTGCACTGGAAGCCCCCATTGCGCTCTATTGTCGGGCGGTGCTGCTGATTGGTCGTGATGCATCGGCGATCGCCGATGTGCTGGGAAGCGGCATTCCGGTTCATCGGATAGACAGCCTCGCCGAGGCGGTCTCTCGCTCCGCGGAGCTGGCGGCGCCCGGGGATCGGGTCCTGCTTTCGCCGGCCTGCGCGAGCTTTGATATGTTCCGTGATTATCTTGATCGCGGTGACCAGTTCCGATCTCTGGTGGAGGGCCTGTGATGCACGCAGATCTTTCCCTGCAGAACCGGAATCAATGGCTGGGCGAGGTCCAACCGCTGCCGATGCTGGTGATCAGTTCGGTCGCTTTGCTGGTGCTCGGGGTTGTCATGATTTCCTCGGCGTCCATGGATATGGCCGCTGAGACCATGGGCAACAGTTACCACTATGTAATTCGCCAACTGATGTTTGCCGGTCTTGGCTGCCTGCTGGCGCTGGTCGCCGTGAACGTTCCGGTGGCCTGGTGGGAGCGCAGTGGCTGGTTGCTCTTGGGTATCGGTCTGCTGGCCCTTGTTCTGGTCCTTACGCCGCTGGGGCGTACCGTTAACGGCTCCACTCGCTGGATTCCGTTTGGGCTGTTTAATGTCCAGGTTTCGGAAGTGGCGAAGCTCTGCCTGATTGCCTATCTGGCCGGCTACGTGGTCCGTCGCCGGGATGAATTGCTCAATACCTGGCCTGGCTTCCTCAAACCGCTGGTGGTTCTTGGTCTGGCATCGGTGCTGCTGGTTATTCAGCCGGATTTCGGTGCCACGGTGGTGTTGGTGACGGCCGCGGCGGGCATGATTTTCCTGAGCGGCGTGCGGCTTAGCCGGTTTGTACCTCTGATCGGTACGCTGGTGGTTCTGGGTGCCATTCTGATTGTTACCCAGCCCTATCGGCTGAAACGGGTGGTCAGTTATCTCGACCCCTGGAAAGACCAGTTCGACAGCGGATACCAGTTGACCCAGTCGCTGATTGCCTTCGGTCGGGGAGACTGGGGCGGTGTCGGCCTCGGCAATTCCATCCAGAAGCTGTTCTACCTGCCAGAGGCACACACCGACTTCATCTTTGCCATTATCGCGGAAGAGTTCGGACTCCTCGGATCGCTGCTGGTACTCGGCCTGTTCACCCTGCTGGTAGTGACCGGTTTTGTCATTGCCCGCCGGGCAGAGAAAGCGGATATGCCGTTCGGCGCCTGTTTTGCCTATGGTCTGACCCTGCTGATCGGCCTGCAGGCGGGCATCAACATGGCGGTCAGTACCGGCCTGTTGCCGACGAAGGGACTGACTCTTCCGCTGGTCAGTTACGGCGGATCCAGCCTGATGATCACCTGTATCTGCATTGGCATTCTGGCCCGGGTGGAAATGGAACGGCTTGATCAGGAAAAACTGGCCCGGGAAAAGACCGGCCCGAAGACGCGGGGAGGTGCGGTGTATGACTGAGCAGCGCCGCTTCCTGATGATGGCCGGTGGCACCGGAGGCCATGTGTTCCCGGCCCTCGCAACGGCGAGGGCACTTGAAGCCCGTGGTCACCAGGTGTACTGGCTCGGTGCCAGTGGTGGCATGGAACAGAGGCTGATCGGCGAAACCGATATTCCGCTGTCACTGATTCACATTTCCGGTTTGCGCGGCAAGGGCAAATTGGCCCTGGTGCTGGCCCCGTTCCGCCTGATGCGCGCACTCGGTGAGGCCTTCACCATCTTGCGCCGGATTCGCCCGGACTGTGTCGTCGGTATGGGAGGGTTTGTCACCGGGCCAGGTGGTGTGGCCGCCTGGTTGAACCGCACACCCCTGGTGATTCATGAACAGAACGCCATTGCCGGCATGACCAACCGGATTCTGGTGCGATTTGCTGAAACCGTCCTGGAAGCGTTTCCCGGCAGCTTTGGGCCAAAAGTCGTTACCCGCTGTACCGGCAATCCCGTCCGGGAGGATCTCGCGAACCTGCCGGTACCCGAGCAGCGGATGGCAGGGCGGGAAGGTGCCCTCAGGTTGCTGGTGGTTGGTGGCAGCCTGGGCGCCCAGGTGTTCAACGAGCAACTGCCCGAAGCCCTGGCCATGTTGCCGGAGGCCGATCGGCCGGTGGTTCGTCACCAATGTGGTGAGCGCCATGCAGATGCAGCCCGGCAGACCTATGAGCAACACGGGGTTGAGGCCAGTGTGGAGCCGTTTATCAAGGATATGGCAGAGGCCTATCAATGGGCCGACCTGGTACTTTGCCGGGCCGGCGCACTCACGGTTTCCGAACTGTGTGCTGCCGGTATCGGCGCAGTACTGGTGCCATTTCCCCACGCGGTGGATGACCACCAGACGAAAAATGGCCAACAGATGGTGGCGGCGAAAGCAGCCATCCTCATCCCCCAATCGAAGATGACCCCGGCGGTGCTGGCGGAAACTCTGGGCGATCTTGCCCGGGATCGCAGCCGGGCAACAGATATGGCAAAGGCCGCTCGAACGCTGGCCCGCCCCGATGCAACGGAGAGAGTCGTGAATTACTGTCTGGAGGCCGCCAATGGCTGATGCAACCAATCCGCCCCTGGTCTATCAGGTGCCTGAAATGCGCCGGATCCGTCACATCCACTTCGTGGGGATTGGTGGTGCAGGGATGAGCGGCATCGCCGAGGTGCTCAAGAACCAGGGCTACGACGTTTCCGGGTCGGATCTGAAAGAAGGTGCGGTGACCGATCGCCTGAAAGCCATGGGCGTTGAAGTCCAGATCGGCCACCGGGAAGAAAACAGCGCCAGTGCTGATGTGGTTGTGGTTTCTTCGGCGGTATCCGCGGAAAACCCGGAAGTTGTGGCCGCACGCAGTCGTCGGGTGCCGATCGTACCCAGGGCAGAAATGCTGGCGGAAATCATGCGCTACCGTCATGGCATTGCCGTGGCCGGAACCCACGGCAAGACCACCACCACAAGCCTGATTGCATCCATTCTGGGCGAGGCGGGTCTGGACCCCACGTTTGTCATTGGCGGCAAGTTGAACAGCGCCGGTACCAACGCCCAGCTGGGCGGATCCCGTTATCTGGTGGCGGAAGCCGATGAGAGCGATGCCTCCTTCCTGCATTTGACGCCGGTGATTTCGGTGGTGACCAACATCGAAGCCGACCACATGGATACCTATGGCGGCGATGTTGAAAAACTGAAGCAGACCTTTGTGGATTTCCTGCACAACCTTCCTTTCTATGGCATCGCGGTGATGTGCGTAGACGATGGGTACGTTCAGGAAATCATTCCCCGGATTTCCCGGGCGATCATTACTTACGGCATTGACAACCCGGACGCGGACTACCGTGCCGAAGGCATCCACTCTGACGGTCTGCGCACCCACTTTGTGGTGAAGCGTCCGGCCGGGAGAAGTGATCTGACCGTCGAGCTGAAAATGCCGGGCCGACACAACGTACTGAACGCTCTGGCGGCCATTGCCGTGGCCACGGACGAAGGCGTTGACGATGACGCCATCTGCCGCGGGCTGGCCGGTTTTGCCGGTGTCGGGCGCCGGTTCCAGGTTTACGGCGATTACAAGACACCCAAGGGTACAGTAACGCTGGTAGACGATTACGGTCATCACCCCACGGAAGTGGAGGCAGTAATCCGCGCGGCACACGATGCCTGGCCGGACCGTCGCCTGGTCATGCTTTACCAGCCGCATCGGTTTACCCGGACACGAGACCTTTACGAAGACTTCGTTCGGGTCCTCTCCGAAGTGGACGCGTTGCTGTTGATGGACGTGTATTCCGCCGGCGAACCGGCGATTCCGGGTGCCGATGGTCGGGCCCTGTGTCGCAGTATTCGCCAGCGTGGGCAGGTGGAGCCGGTCTTCGTCGAGGATAACCGGGAGATCGAAGCCCTGTTGGCCAATGTTCTGAAGGATGGTGACCTGCTGATAACCCAGGGAGCAGGCGATATTGGCGGTGTGGCTTCGCGGCTGGCGGCCGCGGGAGTGATTGCGGGTGAGTGATATGCATCATAACGAAACGCAGGCCTATCAGGCAGGTCCCGAGCTCGTAAGGGCCCTCGGACGAGTCGCTGTCTTCATGGGCGGCGATTCCGCAGAGCGGGAAGTGTCCCTGAAAAGCGGCAAGGCGGTACTGGCAGCACTGATATCTGCGGGCGTGGATGCCTACGCGGAGGACGTTCAAGGCTGTCTTCTGAAAACGGTCGATAATCCGCAATTTGATCGTGTCTTTATTGCCCTGCATGGCAGGGGCGGCGAGGACGGTACCTTGCAGGCCATCCTTTCGCAGGCCGGGATTCCGTATACCGGCAGTGAGGTTCTGGCCTCCGCCCTGGCCATGGACAAGCTCAGAACGAAGTACGTCTTCGAAGGTTGCGGCCTGCCGACGCCGAAGTTCCGGACCATGACCAGCGTCGACCAGGCGGACCAGATTATCGGTGAATTGCGCGCGCCACTGAGCGTGAAGCCTTCCCGGGAAGGTTCCAGTATCGGTATCCGGAAGGTGCATACCGCCGCCGAGCTGGCCGATGCATACGAAGCTGCGGCCGCGCTGGACAACCTGGTACTGGTGGAGGAATGGATCGAGGGGCCCGAGTTCACCGTCAGTCTGTTGCAGGATCAGGCGCTTCCGGCCATCGGTCTGAGTGCCAGTACTGAGCACGTTTTTTACGATTATGACGCCAAGTACCTGGCGGACGACACCCGATACCAGATTCCCTGTGGATTGGCACCCGAGGACGAAGTTCGCCTCCAGCACCTGGCTCTGGATGCGTTTCGGGTTGTTGGCTGCCGGACCTGGGGGCGGGTGGACATCATGCAGGACAGCGACGGTCAGTTCTGGCTGTTGGAAGTCAACACGGTGCCCGGAATGACCGACCACAGCTTGGTGCCCATGGCAGCGAAGGCGGCAGGCATCAGTTTCGAAGAGCTGGTGGTCCGGATACTGAAGGACACCCTGGAGGGCGCCGATGCTTGAAACACTGCTGATCCGGAGCCGGGCGACACCGTCCGAGCCCCCGCGACGCCGGGGGGCAACGTCCCTTGGTCCTGAGCGGGACCGGTTTGGAGTGTTGAAAGGTGTGCTGGCGGCCGTGCCCTGGCTTCAGGTGGGCATGGGCGCCGTGATTGTATTGTTGGCCGCGCTGGTGCCCTGGGGCACCGGAAAGGTGCTGGGGGCCATGGATCAGCAGATCCTGGCGGTGGATGTAAAAGGGGATTTCGTGGGCGACAGCCGGGTGGCTATTGAACGTGCGGCTGGCGACTGGATCGGCAAGAGCTATTTCGCCACGGACCTCTCAGAAATCAAGGAAAGCCTGGAGCGCCGGCCCTGGGTTGAGTCCGCTGCCGTGCGCCGGGTCTGGCCGGATCGGCTGGTGATCGATATCCGGGAAAAAAAGCCCCTGGCTTACTGGACCGACGGGCGCCTGGTCAGCCGGACTGGAGAATTGTTCGCGCCGTCCAACCCGGAAGTGGCGGGGCGGTTACCGAGACTCGCGGGGCCGGATGAAAGGGTGCGGGATGTGATCAATATGGCGCGGACCATGAGTGACAAGCTGGTCGCCCGGGGACTGGGATTTTCTGGCCTGGCCCTGGAGCACCGGGGCGCCTGGACCCTGCAGCTGGCCAATGGCATCGAAGTGGTGCTTGGCCGGGATCAGGTGGAGCAGCGATTCGAGCGGTTTATCACGGTTTATGAAAACCGGCTGGCAGCACGGTCGGACGAAGTCAGTCGGGTGGATGCCCGTTACACCAATGGTGTGGCGGTCAAATGGAAAGCTGTCGAGACAGCCTCCAGCCCAAAATCATAGCAACGGTTAATTCAGACCTACGGTTTGGTGGAACACATGTCATCGGTTGAAACGGAAAACATGATTGTCGGCCTCGATATCGGAACCTCCAAGGTGGTTGCGATTGTCGGCAAGCGCAAGATGGACGGCACCATCGAAGTGGTGGGCATTGGCTCTCACCCTTCCCGGGGCCTCAAGCGTGGAGTGGTGGTGAACATCGAAACCACCGTCCAGGCCATTCAGCGCGCTGTGGAAGAGGCAGAGTTGATGGCCGGTTGCCGCATTCACTCGGTGTATGCGGGCATTGCGGGCAGCCATATCAAGAGCCTGAACTCCCACGGGATCGTTGCCATCCGTGACCGTGAAGTCACCCAGGCCGACATTGACCGGGTGATTGATGCCGCCCAGGCGGTCGCGATTCCGGCAGACCAGAAGATCCTTCACATTCTGCCCCAGGAGTTCGTGATCGACAGTCAGGAAGGCATCAAGGAGCCCATGGGGATGTCCGGTGTGCGCCTGGAGGCAAAGGTTCACCTGGTGACCTGCGCGGTGAATGCCGCCCAGAACATCGAGAAATGCGTCAAGCGGTGTGGCCTCGAGGTGGATGACATCATCCTGGAGCAGCTGGCTTCCAGTCACGCCATCCTCACCGAAGACGAAAAGGAACTTGGGGTCTGCGTTGTCGATATCGGTGGCGGCACCACCGACATTGCCGTGTTTACCGGCGGTGCGATTCGACACACGGCGGTGATTCCGATCGCCGGCGACCAGGTCACCAACGACATTGCCATGGCACTGCGCACACCTACGCAGAATGCCGAAGAGATCAAGATCAAGTATGCCTGCGCCCTGACCCAGCTGGCCGGCGCGGATGAAACCATCAAGGTGCCCAGTGTGGGCGATCGCGCTCCGCGGGATCTTTCCAGGCAGGCCCTGGCTGAGGTGGTGGAGCCGCGTTACGAGGAGCTGTTCACCCTGGTGCAGTCGGAATTGCGCCGGTCCGGGTTCGAGGATCTGATTCCGGCAGGCATCGTGATAACCGGCGGTTCGTCCACCATGGAAGGGGTGGTGGAACTGGCCGAAGAGATCTTCCACATGCCGGTAAGGCTGGCCTGTCCGCAGGCAGTTTCCGGCATGACGGAGGTAGTCAATAACCCCATCTACGCCACCGGCGTCGGGTTGTTGATTCATGGTTTCCGCCAGATGGACCTGGGGCGGGCACCGGTGCTCAAGGGTGAAGATGCACCCTCGCTGTTTGAGCGCATGAAAGCCTGGTTTACCGGTCATTTCTGACGGAACCGGGTGGGTAGTACACGAAGGTATCTCGAAAACACAATCTCGAACAAACAGCCCGGAACAAGGGCTGAAAACAGCACGAAGGAGTAGGGGAAATGTTTGAACTCGTCGATAATGTCCAGCAAAACGCTGTCATTAAAGTCGTCGGTGTAGGCGGTGGTGGCGGTAACGCCGTTCGCCATATGCTTAACAGCGACATCGAAGGTGTGGAATTTATCTGCGCCAACACAGATGCGCAGGCGCTGACCGATATGGACGCGCGCCAGATCATTCAGCTCGGTGGCAACATCACCAAGGGTCTGGGTGCCGGCGCCAATCCGGAGGTTGGTCGTCAGTCCGCCCTGGAAGATCGTGATCGCATCGCCGAGGCCATCAAGGGCGCGGACATGGTTTTCATCACCGCAGGTATGGGCGGTGGCACCGGTACCGGCGCTGCGCCGATCGTGGCGGAAGTGGCCCGTGAGCTCGGCATTCTGACCGTTGCCGTGGTCACCAAGCCGTTCATGTTCGAAGGTGGCAAGCGCATGAGCGTTGCCGAATCCGGTCTGAAAGAGCTGGAAGAAAGCGTCGACTCCCTGATCACCATCCCCAACGAGAAGTTGCTGGCCGTGATGGGCAAGAAAACCAGCCTGCTGGACGCCTTTGCCGCCGCCAATGACGTGCTTCTGGGTGCGGTTCAGGGCATCGCCGACCTGATTACCCGCAACGGTATGATCAACGTCGACTTTGCCGACGTGAAGACCGTCATGTCCGAAATGGGTATGGCGATGATGGGCACAGCTCGCGCGACCGGCGAAAACCGTGCGCGGGAAGCCGCCGAAGCGGCCGTTCGCAGCCCGCTGCTGGAAGACATCAACCTGCAGGGTGCCAAAGGTATTCTGGTCAACATCACCGCCGGCATGGACCTCAACCTGGGCGAATTCTCCGAGGTTGGCGACATTGTGCGTGAGTTTGCGTCTGATTCTGCCACGGTGGTTGTTGGTACCGTCATTGATCCGGAGATGACCGACGAACTCAAGGTAACGGTTGTTGCGACCGGTCTGGGCGGTGATCGCGAGAAGCCGACCAAGGTGGTGGACAACACCCGCACCCTGGACGGCAAAACCGATTACAACCAGCTGGATCGTCCTGCTGTTCTGCGTCGCCGGGCCGTTTCCCACGGGAACGTAGCTATCGACCAGAGCAAGGACAGCGAGGAACAGGGTGTCGACTATCTCGATATTCCCGCATTCCTCCGTCGTCAGGCTGACTGATAATGTGGTGCAATTGTGATCCGGTTCCGGTTTGTCATCGAAATATGGAACCCGAAAACCGGTGAATACGTGCACCGATTGCCAATAGTTGCGCGCTGAATGAACATTCGGCAACAGCGGATTGGTTAAATGGTATTCAGTCTTATTTTCTGATATTCTCCGGGCAGATTTTTGCCTAGAATATCGCCTTTTTGTGACGGAATTATGTACCGATGATCAGACAACGGACACTTAAAAACACCATCCGTGCCACCGGTGTTGGCTTGCACTCGGGTGAGAAGGTCTATCTGACCCTCAAGCCCGCCCCGGTGGACTCCGGTATCATCTTCCGCCGTACCGATCTGGACCCGATGGTTGAGATTCGTGCTTCTGCGGAAAATGTGGGTGAGACCATGCTGTCCACGACGCTGGTAAAAGACGGTGTCCGTGTGGCGACTGTTGAGCATTTGCTCTCGGCCATGGCTGGTCTCGGGATTGACAACTGTTTCGTCGAGCTTAGCGCCGCGGAAGTGCCCATCATGGACGGCTCTGCCGGTCCGTTTGTGTTTCTTCTGCAATCCGCCGGTATTGCCGAGCAGGATGCGGCCAAGCGTTTTATCCGCATCAAGCGTGAGGTTACGGTTGAAGAAGGCGACAAGAAAGCGACCCTGCTGCCTTTCGAGGGCTTCAAGGTCAGCTTCGGAATCGACTTTGATCACCCGGTGTTCAAAGGCCGCGCCCAGACCGCAACCGTTGATTTTTCCAGCACTTCCTTTGTCAAGGAAGTGAGCCGCGCACGGACCTTCGGGTTCATGCGTGACATCGAAAAATTGCGTGCCATGAACCTCGCCCTTGGTGGCAGTGTGGACAACGCTATCGTTGTGGATGACTACAAGATCCTCAACGAAGACGGTCTGCGCTATGACGATGAATTCGTGAAGCACAAGCTGCTTGATGCCATCGGTGACCTTTACCAGTTGGGTAACAGCCTGATTGGTGAGTTCCGCGGTATCAAATCCGGTCACGATCTGAACAACAAGCTGTTGCGCAAGCTCAGGGCAGAAGAGGATGCCTGGGAAGTGGTTACCTTTGATGATGAGGCCACTGCCCCGATTTCCTACATGAAGCCCGTGCTGGCGGCGGGTTAAAGCCGGACGCTTTAATCCCGGACGTGGCTAGCGAGTTTTTCGAGAACCTCGCGTAATGCTTTATCCTTCGTGTGCCCGGCTTCCTCTTTGAGAAGCCGGGCATTTTCTTTACTCAAGGGCTCTTTCTTGAACACCGGTTTTTCCCGGAATCGTGGCGGCGCAACCTTGACCCTCAGTTTCCAGACGAACCGGAAGAGTTCGTTCTCTCTAAGCTTTTCCATGATCTCGTGCTGGCGGAACCGGATCTGACTGGCCTTCCCGGCGGTTTCGGCTGTCAGAGCCAGTTCGCCGTCTTTGCAGCTGACAAAGCGTGTGCCCTTAACCAGATCCTGCGGTAGGGCTGCGAGAACTTCTGCCTCTGCCTGTCGGTGAAGTTCGGCCTTTGCCACTAGATCCTTGAGCACCGGGGTCTTGCCCAGCTTGTCGAAGGTCATTTTTTGCTCGCTTTTGCGTTTCATGGCGGCGTTTTTACTCGACGGCTCCGTTTACGATTGGTTACACTTCGGCACGGTTTATGCGTAGTGCCTGTATTACACTCGTTTTACATTGTGATAAATGAGTATGTCTACCGGGCGCTGCAATTTTTTCAGTATGTAGCTGTTGCCAAAGGATGGCAGACCCCCTTCGGATTTTTCCGGGGCGCAACACTACAGGATGCGGTTGCGGCTCAACGATGAAACCTGATGATGATATGAACATTATTTTCGTTGGCAAACACCACGGAAAATCCCGGGTGTTGTCTATCAACAGTACGCTTGCTGTTGCTCTGGTGTTTCTGGTGCTTTCCCTGCTGGTTGCCGCGGGTTGGGCCGGTTACCAGACGGCGATTGAGCAGGTAGAGGCCAGGGAGCCCACCAACGCCGAACTGGTGGCCGAGTGGCAGCTGAAGCTGGCAGAGCAGAAGGCGGAGTTGGCCAACATTGAAGAGAACGTCCAGCAACAGGTAGATGCATTGACTCTGCGCCTGGGCGAGATTCAGGGCCGGTTATTGCGCCTGGATGCCCTGGGCCAGCGTTTTGTGGAATCCGGCCTGGTGGCCAGCGATGAATTCAACTTCGATCAGCCTGCTGCGGTGGGTGGCCCGGAGGATGCCTTGTCCGGCGATTCCTTCTCCGCGCCCGAGCTGACCCGCATGATCGAGGAGATGGAATGGCGAATCGAAGACCGTGAACAGCAACTTCGTTTGCTCGACCAGTTGGCATCCAGCAAACGGCTTGAGGACGAACTGTACCTTGAAGGTCGCCCGATAACCTGGGGTTGGCTGTCCTCCAAGTACGGCTACCGTTCCGATCCGTTTACCGGCAAGCGTACCTGGCATGCCGGGGTTGATCTGGCCGGTAAGGATGGCAGCGATATTATCTCGGTTGCGGGCGGTGTGGTGACCTATGCCGGCGAGCGCTATGGCTACGGTAACCTTGTTGAAGTCGATCATGGCGATGGTCTGATCACCCGCTATGCTCATTGCAAGACGATCAAAGTGGAAGTGGGTGATGTTGTTCAGAAGGGCCAGGTAGTCGCGCTGATGGGCAGTACCGGGCGTTCCACCGGTCCCCATGTGCATTTTGAAGTCATTCGGAATGGCAAGTCTGAAAACCCGGAAACCTACATCAAGCGTGCCAGCCGCTGATCCGGTCCCGGCGCCACAGCTTTCACAATCTCTCCGTCAACCGGCTCCGGGCCGGTTTTTATCTGTGAATCCGGTGCCTCACCGGCGACTTCTTGCGCCTGTGTGAGGCCTGCCTTTTGTCCTGTTACAAAATAAGGTTAGAATGCCGGCTTCCTCCGTTTAATCAAAGAAGCAGTGGTCTATGTTCACAAAGCTTGCAACTAAGATGTTCGGCAGTAAAAACGCCAGAGAAATCAAGAGAATGCGTAAATCTTTCATGCGCATCAATGAGCTTGAAGAGCAGTATGGCAATCTGTCCGACTCCGAGTTGCAAGGTAAGACCGCGGAGTTCCGTCGCCGGCTTGATGAAGGCGAATCCCTCGACGCCCTGCTGCCTGAAGCCTTCGCGACCGTGCGTGAAGCAGGCCGTCGCGTTATGGGAATGCGCCATTACGACGTCCAGCTGATCGGTGGTATCACCCTGCACGAAGGCCGTATCGCGGAAATGAAAACCGGTGAGGGTAAAACTCTGGTTGCCACTGCTGCGGTGTATCTGAACGCGCTGCCCGGCAAAGGCGTCCACGTGGTTACCGTGAACGATTACCTGGCCCGCCGTGATGCCGAGTGGATGGGTAAGCTCTACCGGTTCCTGGGCATGCAGGTGGGTGTAGTGGCCTCGGGCCAGCCGGCGGAAGAAAAGCGCGCGGCGTATCAGGCGGATATTACCTACGGTACCAACAACGAATTTGGCTTCGACTATCTGCGTGACAACATGGCGTTCAGTACCGAGGACAAGGTCCAGCGCGGGCTGAACTACGCGATCGTGGACGAAGTGGACTCGATCCTGATCGATGAGGCCAGAACGCCGCTGATCATCTCGGGTGCGGCTGAGGACAGTTCAAAACTGTACCAGGCCATCAATGAGCTGATTCCGGGCCTGGAAAAAGGTGAGGTGCCTGAAGAGGGTGAGCCTACCGGCGACTTCACCATCGACGAAAAATCCCGCCAGGTGGAATTGACCGAGGGCGGTCACGAGAAAGTTGAAGAATTGCTGCTTGAGCGTGGCCTTCTGAAGGAAGGAGAGAGCCTGTATTCAGCGGCCAACCTCAGCCTGCTGCACCACGTGCACTCGGCGCTGCGGGCCCACCATCTGTTCCAGAAAGACGTGGATTACATTGTTCAGGGCGGCCAGGTGGTCATCGTGGACGAGCATACCGGCCGTACCATGCCGGGGCGCCGCTGGAGCGAAGGCCTGCATCAGGCGGTTGAGGCCAAAGAAGGCGTCAAGATCCAGGCCGAAAGTCAGACTCTCGCGTCCACGACGTTCCAGAATTATTTCCGGCTCTACGACAAGCTGGCCGGCATGACCGGTACCGCAGACACCGAAGCTTTCGAATTCCGTCAGATCTACGGCCTCGACGTGGTGGTCATTCCGCCCAACAAGCCGATTCAGCGGACTGACTACAACGATCTGGTGTATCTGACTCAGGAAGAGAAATTCCACGCGATCATTGATGAGATCAAGGATGTCACCGCCGAAGGGCGCCCGATCCTCGTGGGTACCGCGTCTATCGAGGCTTCCGAGCTTCTTTCTGTGCTGCTCAAGAAGGCGCGGATCGAACACAAGATCCTGAACGCCAAGCAGCACGAATCCGAAGCCCATATCATTGCCCAGGCGGGCCGGCCGGGCGCAGTCACCATCGCCACCAACATGGCCGGTCGTGGTACCGATATCGTACTCGGCGGTAACTGGGAGCACGAAGTCGCCGCCATGGAGAATCCCTCGGAAGAGGAGGTTGCCCGGGTCAAGGCGGAATGGACCGAGCGCCACAATCAGGTTCTTGAGGCCGGTGGCCTGCACATCATTGGTACCGAGCGTCACGAATCCCGCCGGATTGATAACCAGCTTCGTGGCCGTGCCGGTCGCCAGGGCGATCCCGGTTCCTCACGGTTCTTCCTGTCCCTGGAAGACAACCTCATGCGTATCTTCGCACCTGACCGGGTCAAGAGCCTGATGCAGGCAATGGGCATGAAAAAGGGTGAGGCCATTGAACACCGTATGGTGACCAATGCGATCGAGAAATCCCAGCGCAAGGTCGAAGGCCGCAACTTCGATATGCGGAAGACGCTGCTGGAATACGACGACGTGGCCAACGATCAGCGGACGGTCATCTACGACCAGCGTAATGAGGTCATGTCCTCAAACGATATCTCGGACATGGTCAAGACCATCCGGGAGGACGTTGTCGATTCGCTGATCAGTGAATACATCCCGCCCCAGAGCATGCCCGAACAGTGGGACATCACTGGTCTGGAAGCACAGCTCCAGTCCGAGATGGCCATTGATCTTCCAGTACAGAAGTGGCTGGAAGAAGATAACAAGCTGTATGAGGAAAACCTGCGCCAGAAGATTCTGGACGAGATTGTCGCCGCCTACGAAGCCAAGGAAGAAATCGCCGGCTCAGAGGCCATGCGCAAGTTCGAAAAGCAGGTCTTCCTGCAGGTGTTGGATACCCTCTGGAAAGAGCATCTTTCCAACATGGACCATCTGCGCCGGGGCATCCATCTGCGGGGTTATGCCCAGAAGAACCCCAAGCAGGAGTACAAGCGCGAGGCGTTCAACCTGTTTGAAACCATGCTTGATACCATGAAGCGGGACGTCACCAGGGTGCTCTGTCATGTTCGTGTCCAGAGCCGTGAAGAAATGGAAGAAGTCGAGCGCCGTCGCAAGCAGGAACTCGAAGAAGAGCTTGCCAAGGCTCGCCTGCGCCACGATGAGACCAGCGCCACGGCCCAGAGTCAGGGCGAGGGCAACGCCGACGATTCCCGCCAGTCGACCCCCGAAACCTTCGTTCGACAGGAGCGCAAGGTGGGTCGAAATGAACCCTGCCCCTGCGGGTCCGGCAAGAAGTACAAGCAGTGTCATGGCAAGGTCAGCTAATACAGAATACTGACTGCACCATCGGAACCCGCAATCTGCCAGCCACGACTGGTGGGCTGCGGGTTTTTTCTTTTCCAGCGGGTTGGGCGGTACTTCGAGCGCAATCCCAGACAAGAGGAGTGGCAGAATGGCGGTAGGTCCGGGAACCTTACCTGAGTTTCACCCGGTGGCGGGAGTCAAGATCGGTATAGCCAGTGCAGGCATCAAGAAGCCGGGACGGAAGGACGTGGTTGTATTTGAGCTGGCCCCGGAAAGCCGGGTTGCCGGGATTTTCACGAAAAACCAGTTCTGCGCGGCACCGGTTACTCTCAGCCGCCGACATCTGGCCGAGACCTCGCCCCGGTATCTGCTGATCAATACCGGTAACGCCAATGCCGGCACCGGTGAGCAGGGCATGCGGGATGCCGTGGCCTGCTGCCAGGCTCTGGCAAACCAGGCGGGCGTTGCCGAAGCGGAGATCCTGCCGTTTTCCACGGGCGTGATTGGCGAGCCGCTGCCGGTGCAGAAGATTGTCGGCGCCCTTCCGGACGCCCTGGCGAACACCGCCGAGAACCGCTGGGCAGAGGCCGCCAGCGGCATCATGACCACGGACACCCGCCCAAAAGGCGCCTCCTGTCAGGTGGAGCTGGACGGTCACACGGTCACCATCTCTGGCATCAGCAAGGGTGCGGGGATGATTCGCCCGAACATGGCGACCATGCTCGGGTTTATTGCCACCGATGCCCGGATTGCGCCAGAGCTGCTGCAGACTCTGGCCTCCGAGCTGGGAGAGAAATCCTTCAACCGGATTACCATTGATGGCGATACCTCCACCAATGATGCCTGCATGCTGATGGCCAGTGGCCAGTATTCCGGCCCCGAGATTACCGCCTCCAGTCCGGCGCTGCCAAAGCTGCGGGAGGCGTTGCAAAAGGTCTACCTGGAACTGGCTCACGCCATCGTCCGTGACGGTGAAGGCGCTACCAAGTTTGTCACCATTGATGTGAGCGGCGCTGCCAGCCAGCAGGAAGCGCTGGATGTGGCATACACCGTGGCACATTCGCCGCTGGTCAAGACGGCGCTGTTCGCCTCGGACCCGAACTGGGGAAGGATCCTCGCGGCAGTCGGGCGCGCCGGTGTCGACGGACTGGACCTTGAGGCCCTGGAAATCTACCTGGGGGATGTCTGCCTGGTCCGCAACGGTGGTCGCGCTGACGACTATTCCGAGGCCCGTGGCCAGGCCGTGATGGATCGGGAAGAGATCACCATTGCCATTGACCTCAAGCGGGGAGAGGTAAGGGAGACGGTGTGGACCTGCGACTTCTCCCATGATTACGTCACCATCAACGCCGAGTACCGTACCTGACCATGTCTGACTCTGCGTCTGCGTCGGAAGCCGGGGTGAAAGAAGTTCACGTTGCCGTTGCGGTTATTGTCCGGGATGGACGGGTGCTGATTGCGCGGCGGCCAGACCATGTCCACCAGGGCGGTTTGCTGGAGTTTCCCGGCGGCAAGGTTGAGCCGGGGGAGAGTGTCCAGGCTGCACTGGTGCGTGAGATTGCCGAAGAAACCGGTCTTCGTGTGCCTGAGGATTCCCTGGAGCCGGTCATCGGAATTCGCCACGACTACGGTGACAAGCGAGTTTTTCTGGACGTATGGGAAACCAGGGCGGCGGAAGGCGAAGCAACAGGGTGCGAGGGGCAACCCGTTGAATGGCTCACCCCGGATCAGCTACGGGACGAGGATTTCCCGGCCGCCAACCGGCCAATCATTCGTGCTCTGCGGTTACCCCGGCAGCTTGCGATCACTGGCGAAACCGGTGACCTGGAGCCGACGGTTAAACGCCTTGAGATGGGGCTTGAAGTTGCGAGGCCGCCCCTGGTGGTGCTCCGGGCCCCGGCCTTGAGCGAGCGGGCGTACCGGCAGCTGGCTGAGGAAGCGGTGTCGGTTTGTGACCGGGCCGGAGTCGCCCTCATGGTTCACGGTGGTCCCGAGATATTCCGTGCGATCCCCGGTGCCCGGGGGCTGCATTTGCCCTGGCGCGAGGCTGCGGCGCTCTCGGCCCGGCCGGTTCCGCAAGAGGTGTGGTTGGGAGTTTCCTGTCATAGCCGGCAGGAAATCGATCATGCAGAGGCTATTGGCGCGGACTACGTGACCCTGGGGCCTGTCCAGCCCACGGAAAGTCACCCGGGTGCGCCCACCCTCGGTTGGCGGGCCTTTGCCGAGCTGGTGTCGGAAGCTGCGCTGCCGGTCTTTGCGCTTGGCGGGCTGTCGTCCGGCGATATTCAGGCAGCCCGTCAATGTGGCGGCCAGGGAATAGCCGGCATCGGCTTCTGGTGGCCCCGGAACTGACGCTTGTCAGCGACGCCGGGCCCATCTCTGTTATGCTGTCGTTCCTGCATTTTTCACTATCTTGCACAACCGATTCCGGGGGATTCCGTGAGCAAACTGACCCATCTCGATGACAAGGGCGAAGCCCGCATGGTGGACGTAACCGACAAGGCGGCCACTG
This sequence comes from Marinobacter salsuginis, assembly GCF_009617755.1. NCBI lineage: Bacteria > Pseudomonadati > Pseudomonadota > Gammaproteobacteria > Pseudomonadales > Marinobacteraceae > Marinobacter > Marinobacter salsuginis. The sequence goes on along the minus strand of NZ_BGZH01000002.1, from coordinate 571,976 downwards.
AGCGGGAGGCGCGCGCTGAAGCCACCATACGCATGGCGCCGGAAACCCTGAATATGATTATTGAGGGTGAGCACCCCAAGGGTGATGTGCTGGCCGTTGCCCGAATTGCCGGCATCATGGCGGCCAAGAAAACCCATGACCTGATTCCCCTGTGTCACGCACTGAACCTGACCTCCGTGAAAGTCGAACTGAACCCGGGCAGCGATGGGGCATCTGTGCATATTCTCACCCGCTGCAAACTGTCCGGTCAGACCGGTGTCGAAATGGAGGCGCTGACAGCAGCAAGTGTTACAGCACTGACGCTTTACGACATGTGCAAGGCCGTAGACCGTGGCATGGAGATCGGTTCGGTGCGTCTGTTGGAGAAGAAAGGCGGCCGGAGTGGCCACTGGGTCGCCGATAACGCCTGATCTGGCGAACCGCTGCGCTCGTAAAAGCTGGTTATCAGAACCACTCCGGAGGAGCGACAGTGCCGAGACTACGCCAAGCGGGCGGGCCCGTGCTAGAATGCGCGGCCCGATTGACTGAACCACGAGGAAACACTGTGGCTGTTCGTTACATCCAGACCTGCCGGTTGCCGACCCCGTTCGGGGTGTTTGATATGCACGGCTTTGAAGAACCGGACACCGGAAAGGAACACGTTGCCCTGACTCTGGGCGACCTGGACAGTGACGAACCCATGCTTGCCCGCACCCATTCCGAGTGTCTGACTGGCGATGCCCTCTACAGCATGCGTTGTGATTGCGGTTATCAGCTGGAAGAGGCTCTGCGCAGCATCGCCCGGGAAGGTCGGGGTATTCTGATGTATCTTCGTCAGGAAGGGCGGGGCATCGGGTTGCTGAACAAAATCCGCGCCTACCACCTGCAGGATCAGGGTGCTGACACAGTTGAAGCCAATGAGCGCCTGGGGTTTGCGGCGGATCTGCGCGATTACAGCATGTGCAAGGACATGCTGCAGCACCTGGGTATCAAGAGCCTGCGGCTGATGACCAACAATCCCCGCAAGGTGAAGGCGTTATCTTCCTACGGTATTGCTATTGCCGAGAGAGTGCCTCTGCATGTGGGCAGAAACCCCCACAATGAACACTATCTCGATACCAAGCAGAGCAAGTTGGGGCACTGGTTGGAGACACACCAGGACGATGATCCCGAGGTGTGACTCGACCCGCTACTGATCTGCTGACGAAAAAGCCCGCGAGTTTCGCGGGCTTTTTGCGTTTTTAGGGCAACTTGCTCGTTTATTTGACGACTTTCAGGCTCTGGTGGCGGAGGGTTTCCATCCGCGTGCGAATGGAAGATTCAATGCCGGTTGCATCCAGACCGCATTCGGCCAGCAGTTCTCCATGCTTGCCATGGTCCATAAAGGTGTCCGGCAGGCCCAGTTGAAGAATCGGCATGGACACCAGCCGGCTGTTCAGAAACTCGGTTACAGCGCTGCCCGCGCCACCGGCAATGGCGTTCTCTTCCAGCGTCACCAGCAGTTCATGCTGCTCGGCCAGTTCCAGAACCAGTTCTTCATCGAGGGGCTTTACGAAGCGCATGTCGGCAACTGTTGCACCAATTGCCTCCGCCGCCTCCAGCGCCGGGGCCAGCAGGGTGCCAAAGTTCAGGATGGCAACTCCTCTGCCGCTGCGAAGCTTGCGGCCCTTGCCAATCTCCAGAGGGGTCAATTCCTGCTGTATTTCGGCGCCGGGCCCGGTACCGCGGGGATAGCGCACTGACGCCGGCCCCTCATACAGCATGCCGGTCTGGAGCATCTGGCGGGTTTCGTTTTCATCTGACGGTGTCATCACCACCATGTTGGGCACGCAGCGCAGGTAGCTGATATCAAAGGCGCCGGCATGGGTCGGGCCGTCTTCTCCGACCAGCCCTGCCCGATCTATAGCGAACAGGACATCGAGGTTCTGTATGGCGACATCGTGGATCAACTGGTCGTAAGCCCGCTGCAGGAACGTCGAGTAAATGGCGACAACCGGCTTGGCGCCATCGCAGGCCAGGCCCGCGGCTAAAGTGACGGCGTGCTGCTCGGCAATGGCGACATCGAAATAGCGTTCCGGGAAGCGCTGTGAGAATGCCAGCAGATCCGACCCTTCGCACATGGCAGGGGTGATGCCGACCACGCGCTCATCCTGCTCGGCGGAGTCGCAGAGCCACTGGCCGAACACGTTGGCATACTTGGGCTTCTTCGGTGTCGGCTTGACCGGTTCGGGCTTGCTCGGTGGCACCGGTTCAATCTTGTTGATGGCGTGGTAGCCAATCGGGTCGGCCTCGGCAGGCGCAAAGCCTTTGCCCTTGGTGGTTACCACGTGGAGGAACTGCGGGCCTTCAAGTTCGCGGATGTTCTCCAGGGTCTCCACCAGCAGGGGCAGGTCATGACCGTCGATAGGGCCGATGTAGTTGAACCCCAGTTCCTCGAACAGTGTTCCCGGGGCAATCATGCCCTTGAAGTGCTCCTCGGTCTTCTTGGCCAGCGCCATCAGGTGTGGCGCTCCCTGCAAAACTTTCTTGCTGCTGTCGCGGACCTGGTTGTAGGTGCGACTGGACAACAGTTTGGCAAAGTAATTGGACAGGCCCCCCACATTCCGGGAGATCGACATGTCGTTGTCGTTGAGAATAACCAGCATGTCGGCGTGCAGGTGACCGGCGTGATTCAGGGCCTCGAACGCCATACCGGCGGTCATGGCGCCGTCACCAATAACGGCAATACTCTTGCGGCCGGACTTTTGCAGGCGCGCGGCGATGGCCATGCCCAGTGCTGCGCTGATGGAAGTGCTCGAGTGGCCAACGCCAAAGGTGTCGTATTCGCTTTCGGCCCGTTTCGGGAAGCCGGCCAGCCCGCCCTTGCGCCGGATGCTGCCCATTGATTCCTTCCGGCCAGTCAGAATCTTGTGGGGATAGGCCTGATGGCCGACGTCCCAGACCAGACGGTCGCTGGGCGTATCAAAGACGTAGTGAAGGGCAACGGTAAGCTCAAGCACGCCGAGGCCCGCGCCGAAATGGCCGCCGGTCTGGCCCACTGACCATAACAGAAATGCCCTGAGCTCCCGGGCGAGCAGGGTCAACTGCTCCGGGGCCAGCTCTCTCAGCTGGGCCGGTTCATCAATCCGGTCCAACAGAGGCGTGTTGGGCCGCTGCGACGGGATTTCCTTGAAAATATAAGTGTCCTGCATCTGCTCGGGTCTTTTCCGGTACGTTCAGTAACTGACTGGCATTATAAGGGAACAGGGGAAGCTGTTTCACACAAAGCGGGCCAGTTGTTACGAAAATATTTACGGCCAGTGTGCGCCTTCGGGGCGCCGGGGTTCAATGGGTTCTTGCCACCACGTAATCGGCCATGGCCCGGAGGGGGTCGGCTTCGGCGCCGAAATCCTTCAGGCTTCGCTGGGCCTGTTCAAGCAGATCTGCCAGATGCTCCCGGGCGCCGGCCACGCCCAATAGAGCGGGGTAGGTGGGCTTGGCTCGGGCCGCGTCCGAACCCTGGGGCTTGCCAATGACCGTTGTGTCGCCTTCTATGTCCAGCAGGTCATCCTGAACCTGGAAGGCCAGGCCCAATGCCTTGGCGTACTCTGTCAAGGAGGCCAGAGCCTGTTCGCTGACAGAGGGTGCGGTCAGGGCGCCAATCCGCACGCTGGTCTCGATCAGGGCGCCAGTCTTGTGCCGGTGCATGGTTTCGAGCTGGGCCAGTGCCAGGGTTTTGCCAACGGATTCAAGATCGATGGCCTGGCCACCAACCATTCCACCGTGGCCGCTGGCCCGGGCCAATTCCCGCACCATAATCAGGCGCACGGATTCTGGCAGTCCCGGAGCTTCGGCCAGCCAGCCGAATGCCAGCGCCTGCAGGGCATCTCCGGCCAGGATGGCTGTGGCTTCGTCGAAGGCTATGTGGGTGGTGGGCCGTCCGCGGCGCAATTCGTCATCATCCATGGCCGGCAGGTCATCGTGGATCAGTGAATAGGCATGGATCAATTCCACCGCGCAGGCCGGGATCAGGGCCTCGTCGCCGGTCTGTCCAAGTGCCTTTGCCGCGGCAAGGCAAAGGGCTGGCCGGATCCGCTTGCCGCCGCCCAGTACGCTGTAGCGCATGGCTTCCTGCAATCGGCCGGAGGCGGAATCACGGGTGATGCAACGGTCCAGTTCCGCATCGACGCGGGCCCGGCAGGTTTCCAGAAAATCAGAGGCAAGCGGGTTTGGTCCGGGCATCAGTCAGCATCATCCGGAGAAAACGGGCGGGTTTCGAGGGTGCCGTCGCTGTTCTGGACCAGCTGTTCAACCCGTTGCTCGGCGCTCTTCAGCGCCTGCTGGCATTCACGGGTCAGCTTTACACCTCGCTCAAACGCCGTGAGGGACTGTTCCAGAGACAGCTCGCCCTGTTCCAGATCGCGAACCAGCCTTTCCAGCTCATCCAGAGATTTCTCAAAATCGGCTATCGATGTGGCGCCTTGTTCACCGGCCATCAGGGGCCCTCCGATCGGGTGGCAGAATTTCGCGGATTATACCAGAGCCTGATCGCTATCGCTGCCAATGGAAGTGACGTCGTTCACCGGGTTCGGCGTCCGGGCCCCAGCTCTGTTCGGTCACCTGGATTTCGCCCCCTGCAGAGACGGTCACCACGGTGGTTGCCCGGGTGCCATAATCGGTCCCGACGATAAAGGGCGATGACAGGAAACGCTCGGTCCCCAGTCCAACACCGGTGTCGGGCAGCAGATGGTCCGGTGCCGGCGTGCTGTCCTGAAGCAGAGGAATCAGGTCGTTGTGCAGCTTTTCCGCGTTCTGGCCGGCGGCGCCAATGATCTCGCCTGCAGACTCGCGCAAACGCAGAAGCTTGGGCCAGGGTGTCTGCAGGAGGTGGTTGCTCAGGCCATAGACCCCACGGTGGACATGCCGACCGGGGTGTGCATCCCGATTACTGAAATACCAGCCGTTTTCAGTGGTAAGGCGCACTAGGTTGAAGCCGGAAAACTGGTCGGCCTTATCGAGCAGATAGCCCTCAAGCTGCTCCCGCGACTCGGTCAGAGCCCGCAAAGGCAGTTCGCCCCGGCTGATTCGACCGGTTTCCGGTGTGCCTTCGCGAACGTTGGTCACAGCACTGACCTCGCCTTTGGCATTTATCGCAAGCCAGGTGCCCCCGGAAAGCAGGTCGCGGCCGGCAAGTACCCGGGTGCCGGAGTCCGTGGTCCACCAGTTCATGGCGGCCGTCGGGCGACGGAAGAATTCATCCCGATTGGCCGCGACTACCAGCGGAAAATGAGGGTTCTGGCCAAGGGCAAAGGCGATCAGGCACATGGTGGCGGATAGCGCTCCCGGAGTTAATGAAGTTGACTCTTGCGCTGTGTATCATACCAGCCTTGGTTTTCCCGGGTGTGCCTCAAACTATGACCCTGATTTATGTAATCGCATCGTATCTTGCCCTTGGCGCCCTGGCGGGCACCGTAGCGGGCCTGTTCGGCATTGGTGGCGGGCTGATCATCGTGCCTGTGCTGATGTTCAGTTTTGGACTGCAGGGAATCAATCCGGACATTATTCCCCATCTGGCCGTTGGTACCTCGCTGGCAACCATCGTTTTCACTTCGGTCAGCTCTATCCGATCCCATAACAAGCATGGGGCCGTGCGCTGGGACCTGTTCCGACCCATGACCGTGGGAATCGTGGCCGGGGCTCTGGTTGGCGCCTGGACAGCATCCCTGTTGAGCGGGCGCGCCCTGGAACTGGTGATCGGTATTTTCGTGATCCTGGTGGGTCTCAAGATGTTTTTCCAGGTCGACCCCAAACCCGGTCGCGATGTCCCGGGCGTCGTCGGTCTGGGCGCTGCCGGCGGCGGTATCGGCTGGGCCTCCGCGATTTTCGGAATCGGTGGTGGAACCCTAACGGTTCCGTATCTGAGTTGGTGCAACGTGCGGATGCAGCAAGCGGTGGGAACATCGGCGGCCTGTGGCCTGCCGATTGCCATCGCCGGTGCCCTGGGTAACATCTGGACCGGATGGAGCAACCCCGCATTGCCGGAGCTGAGTGCCGGATTCATTTATCTGCCGGCCCTGATCGGTATCATTCTCACCAGCGTTTTCTTTGCCCGGGTGGGTGCCAATCTGGCCCATCGACTGAATGCCCGGATTCTCAAGCGCACTTTCTCCATCATGCTCCTGCTGGTGGGGCTTCGTTTTCTCCTGAGCTGAGAGGTAGTTGATGCTGCAGCATCCCCAGATTGATCCGGTGGCCATCGCCATCGGCCCCCTCAAGATCCACTGGTACGGTCTGACCTATCTGTTTGGTTTCGTGGCCGGCTGGTGGCTTGGGCGGCTTCGCACCCGCAAACCCTGGTCGCCCATCAACGAAGAGCAGATGGGCGATCTGCTGTTTTACCTGGCCCTCGGGGTGATCCTGGGCGGGCGTTTCGGCTATGTCCTGTTCTACAACTTTGATGCCTTCCTGGCTGACCCGCTGTGGCTACTCCGTGTCTGGGAAGGCGGCATGTCCTTCCACGGCGGTCTGCTGGGCGTGATGCTTGCCATGTGGTGGTATGGCCGCAAGGTGGGTAGTGGTTTCTGGCGCATGGCAGATTTTGTAGCGCCGCTGGTACCCCTGGGTCTTGGCGCAGGGCGTATCGGAAACTTCATCAACGGCGAGCTGTGGGGCAAGCCTACGGATGTTGCCTGGGGCATGGTATTTCGCACGGCGCCGGACTCGCTCGCCCGGCACCCGTCGCAGCTGTACCAGTTTGCCCTGGAGGGAGTCGCCCTGTTCGTGATTCTTTGGTGGTTCTCATCCCGGCAGCGGCCGACTATGGCTGTTTCCGGTCTTTTCCTGGTCTGCTACGGCGTATTCCGGTTCCTGGTGGAGTTCGTGCGCCAGCCGGATCCGCAACTGGGTTACCTTGCTTTTGACTGGCTCACCATGGGGCAGGTACTGTCCTTTCCGATGATCGTTGCCGGCGCCGCCCTGATGTTTATTGCCTACCGGAGACAAGCCCGATGAAAGCCTATCTCGACCTGATGCAAGACGTTGTTGATAACGGATTCGACAAGGGAGACCGTACCGGTGTCGGCACCCGGTCGGTGTTCGGCCGCCAGATCCGTTTCAACCTGCAGGAAGGCTTTCCCCTGGTGACCACCAAGAAGGTCCACCTGCGCAGCATTATTTATGAATTGCTCTGGTTTCTCCGGGGCTCCACCGACAACACCTGGCTGCAGGAGCGGAAGGTCTCCATCTGGAACGAGTGGGCATTGGAGAATGGTGACCTCGGGCCCATTTACGGCAAGCAGTGGCGTAGCTGGCAGTGCCCGAATGGTGAGGTGGTCGACCAGATCAGCGAAGTGATCGAACAGATCCGCACCAAGCCCAATTCCCGCCGCCTGATTGTCTCTGCCTGGAACCCGGCAGAGCTCCCGGATGAATCCATTGGCCCGCAGGATAACGTTCGTGAGGGCCGCATGGCCCTGGCGCCTTGCCACTGCCTGTTTCAGTTCTATGTGGCCGACGGAAAGCTGTCCTGCCAGCTCTACCAGCGCAGCGCTGACCTGTTCCTGGGGGTGCCGTTCAATATCGCTTCCTATGCCTTGCTGACGCACATGATCGCTCAACAGTGCGATCTGGAAGTGGGGGAGTTCGTCCATACCTTTGGTGACTGTCACCTGTACCAGAACCATCTGACCGATGACATCGTCTTTGAGCAGCTCAAGCGCGAGCCGCGGGGCTTGCCGACGCTGGTGATCAAACGCAAGCCCGAGAGCATCTTCGAGTACGAGCTGGAGGACTTCGAGTTTGCGGGGTATGACCCGCATCCGGGCATCAAGGCGCCGATTGCCATCTGATTCAATTTCAAACAGGCGAGTCCATGAGAAAAGCACTGATTGTCGCCATGTCCCGCAACCGGGTCATCGGCCGGAACAACAAATTGCCCTGGTATTTGCCGGGTGATCTCCGTTATTTCAAACAGGCCACCATGGGTAAGCCCATAATCATGGGGCGGAAAACCTGGGACTCCATCGGTCGACCGTTACCGGGCAGGATGAACGTGGTGATTTCCAGGAACGAAACCTGGGAAGCACCAACCGGAACGGTCGCCGCCAAGTCATTGCCCGAGGCGCTGGTGAAAGCTGAAGCCCAGGCCGAGCTTGAGGGTGGCGACGAGGTGATGATCATCGGTGGCGGGCAGATCTACGCCGAGGCATTGCCGATGATTGATCGGATGTACATCACCCAGGTGCACGCTGAGGTTGACGGCGATGCGTTTTTTCCGGAAGTGAACTGGGATGAGTGGGAAGAAATCGGACGGGAGGATTTCTCCGCGTCCGATAACAACCCTTACGACTACAGCTTCGTGGTCTATCAGCGCCAGGCTTAAGCCTGGCGAGGTGGGCGCTTGCCAGCGGGCTTGCCGCCCTTACCGGGAGACTTGCCTTTGGGCCCCGGGCCGCCGCGTCCCTTCGGTCCTTTCTTGAATCCGCCTTTCGGGCCTTTGCGGTTATCGCCCGGGCGGCCACCCTTGCGGTCGCGACGCGGCGGAGGCGTGGCGGAGACCACCGGCAGTGCCTCGGGCTGCTCCAGAGGCAGGGAACCGGGTTGGGCCGCTTCCATCCAGCAGGCCAGGGCACCCGCCACCATGGCCATATCCATCTCGTTGCGCTCGGCGATCTCGTCCAGCAGGGCCATGGTCTTGGCCAGCTTCTTGTCTTCAGCGAACGCCAGTAGCTGGGTTTCAAACTGCTGCTCGCGCATTTTCTTCAGTTCAACCGGTGACGGCAGCTCATAGGCCTGCATAGGGGAGTTGGTGGCACGTTCCAGCGTGCGCAGCCAGCTCCGCTCCCGGGGCGTGACCAGCAGAATGGCCTTGCCTTCCCGACCGGCGCGGCCGGTACGGCCAACACGGTGGATGTAGGCTTCGGTGTCGTAGGGCACATCGTAGTTGATCACGTGGGTAATGCGCGGCACGTCCAGACCGCGGGCCGCCACGTCGGTCGCCACGATAATGTCTTTCTTGCTGCGCTTGAGGTCTTCAACGGTCTGCTCGCGCTGACGCTGGTTCAAATCGCCGTTCAGTGGTGCCACCGCGTGCCCGCGTGCCGACAGTTTCTCGGCCAGCAGCGTGGTTTCAGCCTTGGTGCGCACGAAGATGATGGAGGCGTCAAACGGCTCCACTTCGAGAATCCGTGTCAGGGCGTCTAGTTTACGCTCGGCGTAGACCGGCAAAACAAACTGGGAGATGCGCTCGACCGTGCGGGTTTCGCTTTCAATGCGAACTTCCGTGGCGTTGCGCAGGTAAGTCTGGGCCACTTTCTTGATTTGCGGCGGCATGGTGGCTGAAAACAGGGCGCGTTGGCAGTTCTCCGGCGTTTTCGCCAGGATCGCTTCCACGTCGTCGATAAAGCCCATGCGCAGCATTTCATCGGCTTCATCCAGAACCAGTGCCTTCAGACCGTCCAGTTTCAGGGTGCCTTTGCGCAGGTGGTCGAGCATGCGGCCCGGGGTACCCACAACGACCTGGGCACCCCGGCGGAGGCCCTTGATCTGGGGGTAAAAATCCTGGCCGCCGTAGATGGGCAGCACATGGAAATTCCGGAACTTGCTGGCATAGGTGGTAAAAGCTTCAGCCACCTGGATGGCCAGTTCCCGTGTTGGTGCCAGCACCAGAATCTGGGGTTCGGTAACAGAGGCGTCAATCCGGCTCAGCAGGGGCAGTGCAAATGCCGCGGTTTTACCGGTACCTGTCTGGGCAACACCCAACAGATGGTTGCCGGCAAGCAGCGCGGGAATAGACTGGGCCTGGATGGGAGACGGGGTTTCGTAGCCAACGGCGGACACAGCTTCAAGTACGGCTGGATCAAGCCCCAGTTCGGCAAAGGACAATTCAGACATTGATTCACTCGGAATTCGGGAGGTAGAGCATTGCCGGGCAATGCATGATGTGCGGGCATTATAGCGGTTTTGTTGATGTTTTAATACGCAAAACCCCGGAGGCGCTGTAGGTACTTGCCGGGGACCGGTTATTGCGTTGCCGTCCGATCTTGGGCAGGCTTCGTATTATCCCGATAGGTTGCTAACAGGAACTTGAGATGACCTTTGACGAATTATTGCAGGCGGCCCGTGGCAGCGAGGAACTGATCATGCCCGGCAGTTGGTCCCAGGGAAGAGCTACATTCGGTGGTCTTACGGCTGCATTGATGTTCGAGAGAATGGAGATGCTTGTTGCCGAGGGCCGCGCCATGCGGTCATTGCAGGTCTCGTTCGTGGGACCGGTGGAGCCCGAAGTGCCGGCCAGATTTGAGGCCGAGATTCTGCGTGAGGGAAAAGCGGTCAGTCAGGTGCAGGGGCGCATTGTCCAGACAGGAGAAACCCGGCTGGTCTGTCTGGCCAGCTTTGGCGGCGACCGGGAGTCGGAGGTACAGGTGGACGCGCTTCCAGCGCCCGAGGCGCCTCCGATGGATCAATGTCACGGGCTCGACTATATCGAGGGTGTGACACCGGAATTCATCCAGCAGATTGAGATGCGATGGGCGTTCGGAAACCTGCCGTTCAGTGGCAAAGGCGGTCGGGAACTGGGCGGTTGGATGCAGTTCCGGAAAACTCCGGAGTCGTTCTCTGACGCCCATATCGTTGCCCTCATTGATGCCTGGCCCCCGGCAGTACTGCCGTATGTCAAACAGCGGGTACGAACCAGTTCCCTGAGCTGGGCTTTGGACATCGTCCATCCCAGGCCGGCCATGGAACCGGGAGACTGGCTGTTGTACAAGGTCTCTATCGATCAGGCGGGTGCCGGTTACGGTCATACCCAGGCCGGTATCTGGACTGCCAAAGGCGAGCTTGTGGCTTTGAGTCGCCAGACGGTGACCGTGTTCGGGTGATGGAAATGGCGGCTCAGGCCGCCATTTCCGATTTCAGGGCATCGATGATAATGCGGGCGAAGTCTTCCGGTGAATCTTCCTGCAGGAAGTGCCCTCCCCGGAGCGTGATGTGGGGTTGGCCATGGGCACCGGGAATCCGACGCTGCATATGCCTGTCGCCGCCCCGGGTAATGGGGTCGCCACTGCTGAAACAGGTGATAAACGGTTTTTTCCAACGTTCAAGCACCTGCCAGGCGGCCTTGTTTGCATCGCTGTCCGGTGTGCCAGGCTCAGTTGGCACCAGCTTCGGAAACGCCCTGGCTCCGGCCTTGAACTCCGCCGATGGAAAAGGAGCCTCGTAGGCGGCCAGTTCAGCCTTGCTCAGCGTGCGATCGGTTCCCAGCTGCACAATGCGCCCAACCGGAAACCAGGGACTGTGTGTGGCAAAGGCCTTCCAGACTGAGAATACCGCAGGCACAGGCGCCTCCCCGGTTGGCAGCATGCCATTGCCCACGATGATGCGGCTGAAGCGCTGTCGGTGTTCGGCTGCCAGACGAAGGCCCAGCAGCGATCCCCAGTTCTGGCAAACCAGGGTGATGTTGGTGAGGTCCAGCTGTTCCAGCCAACTGGTCAGCCATGCCAGGTGGCGGCCATAACTGTAGTCGGTCACCGAGGCCGGCTTGTCGGATTTGCCAAAGCCGATCAGATCCGGAGCCAGTACCCGATGTCCGGCGCTTGCCACGAGGGGAATCATGTGCCGGTAAAGGTAGGACCAGGATGGTTCGCCGTGGAGCATGAGTACCGGCGACGCGCCTCGCGGGCCCTCGTCAACGTAGTGCATCCGGAGCCCGGGTTCTACGTCGAGATGGTTTGGAGTAAAAGGGTAATCCGGAAGACCTGCGAAGCGGGCTTCATCGGTTCTCAGAATACGCATGCCATCGACTGTCCTGACTGATTGGTTGCGTGATTGCCGGGCGGCATCCGGTGATCAGAATGCCCTACTACAATCGTCGAATATCAGGATAAAGCAGATGGAAAATTTGTGTGTTTGAGTTGCGTAACAGAGCGTTGCCGCTTTGAATCAGGACGCGATGCCGAACAGGCGTTCGGGGTTGTCAACGCGGGCCAGAGCCTCGTCGCAGCAATTGACTGCACCGCAATCGTCAGCTGAACAAAGGCCAATGGTGCGGCATTCCATGTCCTGCTGGTGGTCACCCTGATTGTTGAAAATCCGGGCCCTGGAGAGAATCGAATGGCAGTGGCCGCACAGCAGGGTAGGAACCGCGCTGCCCTCAGCCAGAAGTGCCGTGTAATGCTGTGTTTGAGTCATAAATATCCTCCTGATACTGCCCAACATATGGGCCAAGTATGACATTTCAAAGTCGGGTTGCCGGATTTATACGGCTTAACTGTCTGGATCGACCAGTGGCCGACGGTTGGATCGCTTGTCATCCCAGTCCAGCTCCTTCGGGTCATACCAGCCAATCGCCTCCAGAACTCTTTCCCGTGTCTGTGGCGACAGTGTGGGCCAGAGCTCCTGGAAGTCCTCCAGGCCAAGGTCCCGCTGCTTCTGTTGCTTGCTCTGAAGTCGGTTGATGATACGTGGCAACTGCAGGGCTTCGCCGAGCTGACCGGGCACCACGACTTCCTGGCCCATCACCTTGCGCCGGTGCGTTCTGGCGGCCAGTACCTTGCGCAGCTCGGTGGCCGCGTCCAGGGCTGTTTCGACAGTGAAGGTTTCCAGTTCCAACAACATGACCTGTCTATTAGTTGAACAACAACCGTCCACTATAACCCGAAGAGAGCTACAGTGGCCACGCCAGCGTGGTAGGGTAGAATGCATTCGTTAACATGCAGAACCACATCAGGGAACCGCAAAAATTATGTACGCAAAACTTGAAACACGGACTTTTCTGGCGTTGCTGGTCGGCGTTTCCCTTGCCTTTGTATTTCTGATGAAGCCCTTCTTCGGGCCCATATTCTGGGCGGTCGCCATCGCCCTGATTTTTCACCCGGTGCAGCAACTGCTCGTACGTAAACTGGGTGACCGGCCAAACATCAACGCGCTGATTACCCTGTGCATCTGCATGTTTATTGTGGTTATCCCGGTTCTGGTTCTGGTGACATCTCTGGTTGCCGAGGGCGTCGCGCTCTACCAGCAGATCCAGAGTGGCGCCATTCGCCCCGGGGAATACATTGATCGGGTCAATCAGTCTTTTCCGGCTATTCAGGCGTTCCTGGCACAGTTTGACATCAGCTTTGCCGAGCTGAGGGACCGGGCGGTGAGTATTTTTGTCGGCGGCAGTCAGTTCCTTGGCAAGCAGGCCCTGGGCGTTGGCCAGAACACCTTCCAGTTTTTCCTCGGCCTGGCCTTGATGGTGTATCTGGCGTTCTTCCTGCTGCGGGATGGTAGTGCACTGGTGGAGTTGATCATCCGGGCGCTGCCACTGGGCGACGAACGGGAGCGGTTGCTGTTCGCCAAGTTTGCAGAGGTAACCCGGGCGACGGTCAAGGGAAACCTGCTGATTGCAATCATCCAGGGGGCCCTGGGCGGGCTGATTTTCTGGGTCCTCGGGATCTCCGGGGCCCTGCTCTGGGGTGTGGTCATGGCGATCGTATCGCTGTTGCCGGCGGTTGGTGCCGCTTTGGTCTGGGTGCCCGCTGCCATCTACCTCGCGGCGGTTGGAGACGTGATCGAGGCGGTGGTTCTGACGGCCTTCGGAGTCGTGGTCATAGGGCTGGCGGACAACCTGTTGCGCCCGGTACTGGTTGGTCGCGATACCAAACTGCCTGATTACATTGTCCTGCTGTCGACTCTTGGCGGCATCGTCATGTTCGGCATCAACGGGTTCGTGATGGGGCCGTTGGTGGCAGCCCTGTTCATGGCGTTCTGGGGGATTTTCATCCGCGAGTTCAGCGAAGAGGCCCACCGCCAGTCGGCCACTGTGGAAGATGAGGCGCATGAGTCTGACAGGTCAACGGGACATGATGTCCGGTAAGGCGACATACGACAAAAGTATGGTAGGCTTTTAACCGTTTGCCCCAGCCTGTGGAGATAGGCACCACATAACAAGAAAGAAACGGATATCGAAGAGATATCAGGAGTTAGCAGGTGAGTACCATGAAAAAAGCAACTTCCCGACTGGGACGCCTGACCGCCGCGGCCGGACTGGCGGTCACACTGGGCTTTGCCCCTGCAGCCTTCGCTGATGAGATCGTTGCACTCAAGAATGCACTTTACGGAGCCGGGTACGATATTACCAATGTCAGCCCGCAGATGGACGACTCTACCCGGTCTGCGTTGACCCGGTTCCAGCAGGATAACGGTCTCCAGGCCACCGGTATTTTGGACGATCCGACCAAGGAAGCCCTGGGCATGATTTCGGTTCAGGTGGCCGCGTCGGCGCCAGCACAGTCTACCGGAACCAGTAGCGCTCCGGCTCAGGAATCAGCGTCTTCCGCAGCGGCGGAGACTTCGGCCCCGGAGCCTGAGCAGGACGACGCCATCGAAGAAGATGACGACGGCGGCTGGTCGCTCTGGTAACCGGAATCTTCTGAACAGAAAAAGCCCGCCGGGTTTCCCCGCCGGGCTTTTTTACTGGCCAGCGTTCAGGATTTTCAGTCGAGCTTTTCCAGATCCCGAACGGCACCCTTGTCGGCACTTGTGGCCAGTAGCGCATAGGCTTTCAGGGCTGCAGATACCTTGCGGTCCCGCGGCAGTTCCGGTTTCCAGCCCTTGGCATCCCGGGCTTCCCGGCGACGATCGAGCTCGCGCTGGTCGACTTCAACGTTGATGCTACGGTTCGGAATGTCGATGCGGATCGTATCGCCATTCTCGATCAGTCCAATGGCTCCACCGGCGGCTGCCTCCGGCGACGCGTGGCCGATGGACAGGCCCGAGGTGCCGCCTGAGAAACGTCCGTCTGTCAGCAGTGCGCAATCCTTTCCGAGGCCCTTGGATTTCAGATAGCTGGTCGGATAGAGCATTTCCTGCATGCCCGGGCCACCACGGGGGCCTTCATAGCGGATGATCACAACCTCACCCGGCTTGATCTCGTCTGCGAGAATGCCGGCAACGGCAGAATCCTGGCTCTCGAATACCCGGGCCTTGCCTTCGAATACATAGATGCTTTCGTCCACCCCCGCGGTTTTGACCACGCAGCCGTCAAGGGCAATATTGCCGTAAAGCACCGCCAGGCCGCCCTCGGAGCTGTAGGCGTGCTCAACCGAGCGTATACAGCCGGTTTCCCGGTCGCCATCGAGTGTTGGCCAACGGGTGCTCTGGGAGAAGGCCGTCTGGGTGGGAATGCCGGCAGGCCCGGCTCTGTAGAACTCGACCACTTCGGTGGTCGGCGACCTCATGATGTCCCAGGTCTCCAACGCTTCCTTCATGGTTTTGCTGTGAACCGTCGGAAGATCGGTGTTGATCAATCCGCCTCGTTCCAATTCGCCGAGAATGCCCATGATGCCACCTGCACGGTGCACGTCTTCCATATGGTATTTGGGCGAGTTGGGCGCGACTTTGCACAGCTGCGGAACTTTGCGCGACAGCTGGTCGATTTCGTTCAGGGTGAACGGAACGCCGCCTTCCTGGGCGGCCGCCAGCAAGTGAAGGATGGTGTTTGTCGAGCCGCCCATGGCGATGTCCATAACCATGGCATTCTCAAAGGCCGCCATTGAGGCAATGCTCAGAGGCAGAACGCTGGCGTCGTCTTCCTCGTAATAGCGCCGCGCATTCTCCACAATCTGTCGACCGGCCTTCAGGAACAGCTGTTCCCGGTCGGCGTGCGTGGCCAGGAGTGAGCCGTTGCCCGGCAGCGCCAGACCGATGGCTTCGGTGAGGCAGTTCATGGAGTTGGCGGTGAACATGCCGGAACAGGAGCCACAGGTGGGACAGGCGCTGCGCTCATACTCTTCCACCTGTTCGTCGGAGGCGTTGGGGTCTGCAGCAATGACCATGGCGTCCACCAGATCGAGCTTGTGCTCGGACAGTTTGGTCTTGCCTGCTTCCATGGGTCCGCCGGAGACGAAAATCGTGGGGATGTTCAGGCGCATGGCGGCCATCAGCATGCCCGGGGTGATCTTGTCGCAGTTGGAAATACAGACGAGAGCGTCGGCGCAGTGGGCGTTCACCATGTACTCTACCGAATCCGCAATGATTTCCCGGGATGGCAGGGAGTACAGCATGCCGTCGTGGCCCATGGCGATGCCGTCGTCGACCGCGATGGTGTTGAATTCCTTGGCAACACCCCTGGCTGCCTCGATTTCGCGGCACACCAGCTGACCGAGGTCTTTGAGGTGCACATGGCCCGGCACGAACTGAGTGAAAGAGTTGGCAACCGCGATAATGGGTTTGCCGAAATCTCCGTCTTTCATACCGGTAGCGCGCCAAAGGGCACGGGCGCCGGCCATGTTGCGACCTGCGGTGGATGTCCGCGAACGATACTGAGGCATGGTGTTCTGTTCTCTCTGTTGTTACCTGATGACGGTGATCAAAAAAACAGAGGATACCAGATTAGACTCGAGGCGCATGGTTGTTTTCAGAGTCGCTGTTTACAATAGTTAACACAATTGCCAACTTATTTTCCGGTTTGAACCGACAAGGAGTATGCCTATGGCCGGCCAGGAAAGCCTGCCGCTTCGTCGCCTGAAAGAGTTTCAGCCATTAAACCGGCTGACCGATGATCAACTGGTCCTGCTTGCCAGCCGCGCCGAGCGACGGACTCATGGGCCCGGACAAAGGGTTCTGGAGCGGGGTGTCCGGGATGGTCTGGACTTTTTCCTGGTAGCGGGAAAGATCGAACTTGAATCCGTGGATGGCCGGAAAACAATCATCGAAGCTGAAACCGAGAAGGCCCAGAACCCCATTGCCCGGCTCCAACCCCGTATGTATGACGTTACGGCTGTCAAACCCTCTGAATTCCTGGTTGTCGAGCAGGACATCCTTAACCAGTTGCTGCGTTCGGCGCCTGTCGAACAGGTTGAGATGGATTCAGGTGAAGGTAATGGAGGGCTGGAGAGCGAGGAGCATCACCTGCTGATGGAGTTCCTGTCGGAGTTGCGGTCGAACCAGGTCAAGCTGCCCAGTGTGCCGGATGTGGCGTGGAAAGTGCGGCGAGCGGTCGATCGAGAGGAATCAACGGCGGATCAGGTAGCGCTGGCGGTGTCAGCGGACCCGGCTATGGCGGCCAAACTGGTCCGCGCCTGCAACAGCCCTCTGTACAGAGGGTTCAGTGACGTCCGGAACGTCCGGGAAGCCGTGGTTCGCCTTGGCATGCGTACCACCCGGCAACTGGTGACGGTGTTTTCCATGCGGGAGGTATTCAAGACCCGCCAGGCGTCACTTCAGAAAGAGATGGAAAAGCTCTGGCGGCATTCCCGGGAGGTGGCAGCCCTGTGCTGGGTGTTGGCGGATCACGCCACGAAACTGAATCCGGAGGAGGCGTTGCTGGCGGGCTTGCTCCACGATATTGGCGTGGTGCCGATACTCGTCCAGGCTGAACACCATGTGAACCTCTTTGCCGATGAGGCCAACCTGAGCCATGCGATCAGGGAGCTCAGGGCAGACGTGGGCACTGCTGTACTCGAGAACTGGTCCTTCCCGCCGGCCTTTGTGGAAGCGGTCCGCCATGCCGAAGACTGGGGCTATGAATGCCGCGAGACGACGCCCCAGCTCGTGGATGTGGTTATCGTGGCGCAATTGCATTCGATGATTGGTTCCAGCCAGAATGCCGAGCTGCCCCCGTTCGATCAGGTGCCGGCGTATCGGCGTCTGGGTGAACTTGAACTCAATGCCTCCCGCAGTTTGCAGCTTCTGACGGAGGCCAGGGCCCGGGTCGACGAAGTTCAGCAATTGTTGGCCATCCGATGATGCGGGCTGTGTAAACTGTGGAGTCTGCTTTCCGGTGACTGTTGCGCTTATGAATGTACCTTTGTTCCCCCTGAATTCCATCGTCCTGCCCAGGGGGAGGATTCCATTGCAGCTGTTCGAGCCGCGCTACATCGACATGCTGACGCGTTGCCTCAAGGAGGATCGCGGGTTCGTTGTGGTGCTGTTGCAGGAAGGCGGAGAGACCGGGCGCACCGCAGCCTTTTACGACATTGGCACCTATGTGCGAATTATCGATTTCCAACAGCTTGATAACGGCCTTCTGGGGATTACTGTTGAGGGTGAATCCAAGGTGTCGGTGGTTCGGAGCTGGCAACAGGAAGACGGGCTGAATGTTGGCGACGTGGAGTGCCTGCTGGAAGAGTCAGAGAGTGAGGTGCCGGCGCGCTATAGCGAACTGCCCTCCGTGCTCAAGGCGCTGTTCCGGCATCCGGTCATCCGCGATCTGAACATGGACATTGATTATGGCGATGCCCGGGATGTTGGCTGGAGGCTTACGGAGCTATTGCCTCTGGACAAACAGGAAAAGCAGAAACTGGTAGAGTTGCAGGACCCGCTGGAACGCCTGAGCCGACTTCAGGAGCTTCTGGAAGCGCTCGAGGAGGGCTAGGTTCTAGCCGATCGGACGGAAATTCAGTACGGCTTCGTCCCATGACAGCACGATATACCCGCCTGCAAATACCGCCCATACAACTGCTGCAGCTACGATGGTTATATCCGGTGCCAAAGGGACCTTGTCGTACCGGCTGTAGCTCGCCCGTACGGCTCCGGTGACAGCCAGCGCCAGTAGCAACCCTCCGATCACGTCAGTGAACCAGTGAACCCCCAGGTAAAGCCGGCTTAGAGCCACAGGAACCAATGGGAGAGAGAGCAGGACATAGTAGTGCCAGCGCTTTCGGTGCCGGCTTTCACCGGCAACGAAGCTTGCCAGCAGGGTAACCAGCAAGGTAATACCTGCCGTATGGCCGCTCGGGAAGGCGCCGGAATTCGGTGGCCCCATGACTTCTTCCGGCCGGGGAACGCCGAGCAGAGATTTCAGGGCCCAGACCAGAACCACCGTTAAAACGACGGCCACCACAATATGGACAGCAGCGGCGTAGTAGCCTCGGAACATCATTGCTGCGCATGCCAGGGCACCGGCAGCCACAAGTACCGGGGCGTCACCAAGCAGCGTGATGGCAATGAAGGGACCATCGAGCAGCGGCTGGCGGAGTTGCTCGAACCAGAGAAGAGTCGCCCGGTCGAACCCATCAAGCAGGTGAGTCGCTGTGGCCAGTTGTCCCCAGAGTAACAGCAGGGCGGAAGCGCCCAGTGCGAGCATGAATGAGGCCAGCGGAAATTCACCTTCCCGGGCCGGGCGCTGATTGGTATACAGGCGCCAGAATCGGTGAGTGGCGTCGTACTGTGCCATCCACTGTTTCAGCCATTGGTAGAAGCGGCTGCTTTCGCCAAGCCCCAGCTGGAACCGCAATAGCACGAAATAGACCACGGTCAGGGCCGCGAGGCTGATACCGATCACCGCATAGAAGTGCGCAGGCGGCCTGATCTCGCTAGCCAGGGCACTGCCCACGAGAAATCCCGGGAAGATATAAACCGGTGCCCAGGCGATGGCCGAGCCGATGTTGAAGGCCAGAAAGCGACGCCAGGACATCATCAGGGCCCCGGCCACGAGAGGAATAACCGGTCGTACCGGCCCGACAAAGCGGCCGATGATCACGCTTTTGCCACCGTGACGGTTAAAGAAACGCTCGCCGGTGCTGATAATTTTGGGATAACGGCTCAGTGGCCAGGACGTTGTGAGTCGACCCTGCAGCAGTCGCCCGAGACCGAAGCTTGCCGTATCGCCCGCAATGGCGCCCAGCCCCGCCCAGAGCAATGCTTCTGGCAAGGGCATCCCGGTTTCACCGGCCAGCACAGCGACGGCAAACAGTATGGCAACACCCGGGACAATAATGCCGGCGATGGCAAGGGATTCGATAAAAGCGGTCGTAAACAGCGCCGTAGCAAGCCAGCCGGGATGCAGGCTCAGCCATGCCGACAGGTCATTCAGCCAGGCACTGCTCATGTTTCGATGGTTTCTCCCGGGCTGAACCAGACCGAATCCGTGCCGCGTCTGCGAGCTTCCTCCATGGCCTGGTGGGCCCGATTGCGGAGTGTGTCGGTTCGGGTGTCGCCGCTGCCTCGGGTGGTGCAGCCCAGGCTGACAGTGGCTTTGCCTACCACAGGCCAATGGTGCTCAGCGATGGTCCGGCGAATCCGCTCGGCTATCACCCTCACCCCTTCCTCCGGCGTAAATGGCAGGATCAGGAAAAACTCGAAGTCTTTCAGGGTATACAGGGTGTCACCGGCACGAATCACGCCAAAGAGGTGTTCGGTCATATCCCGGAACAGGCCCTGGACCTGATCTCTGCCGTGGAGGTCGGCTACCTCATCCGCGTAATCGATGCTCAGGTCGATCACTGAGAGGCAATGGCCGGTGGCTATGGCGCGGCTGATTTCTTTCTGCAGGGTTTCATCGAGGAAGCGCGCGTTGTGGGCGCCGGTCACCGGATCGGTGATGGCCAGATCCTCGGCCGACTGTGCCATATGATCGTAGTGCCAGATGTACAGGGCGGCGACCGCCAGAAGAATAAACAGCCCCCCGGTAATGGCAATGGCGTCAGCCGGCGCCTGTTCCAGGAACAGGAGGATCGTCATGGGCACCAATAGCAAAAGGGAGAGCCCCACACCCTGTCGCAACGGCAGGATCAGCAGGTTCAGTACGAGCAGGGGCATTGCCCAGTGGCTGATGCCGGGTGCATCCATGGTCAGCAGTGCTGCCAGCATGCCGCTGTTCAGGCCGGAGAGAATGATAAGGTGCCCTGGCGCTGACAGTTGGTGCCGGCGACAGATAATGGTGTAAATGGCGCCAGCCAGGGTCAGGACCGCCATCCCGGAGGCCAGATAGAAAAGCTCGTAGAAGCCGTAACGCAGGTTCTGCATGGCCAGGGTGAAAATGAACAGGCAGGCGATGCCATAGCCGAAGGCGTGGGTCCAGGTTCGGAGTCGGGTCTCTGTCATGATGCCGGTCCCTGTGCCTGAGGTTGGCCCGGTTGCGCCGGCTGCGACCATGAACTGTAGGCCTGGCTCCGGTTGCCACCCTGCTGCTGGGCCCGGCGCAGGGCATTCGCTGCGCTTTGCTGAAGGCTGTTGGCATCGTCACCGATATTCAGGCCGGCGATCCCGGTGCTGACAGTGAGGTTCATGCCGTGGGACTCGAGAAGTGTTGCCAGGCCCTTGCGGATCGTCTCGGCACGGGTGATGGCGTCGCTGGTGGAGATGCCTGGCAGGATCACCAGAAACTGAAGATCGGCCACCCGGTAATAGGTATCGAAGTCACGGATCTGGGAGTGCAGGTAGCGACCAATGCGAGGAAGTATCGAGCGTATGTCTTCGTCGGGATCATTGTCGCTGAGGTGGGTGTCCAGTCCGATCATGATAACGGACATGTCCGTACCTTCCCGCTCGCTGCGCTGGATTTCCTTGTGCAGATCAGCGGAAAGATATTCCCGGCTGGCAGCCTGGGTAAGTTCATCGGTCCGACGCAACGGGGCCAGTTGCCGGGCTTTGTAGTCGCGAAGGAAGACCAGCAGCGCAGAGAGCAGCATGGTGAGCAGAAAAGCGCTGATCATTTGGTGGCGGTCGGCAAGGCCAACGCCCCATTGTGTCGCGATCATCGCCAGAACAGCGATCAGCAGCGTCACCAGTACAGCGGCCGCGGGCGGAACCAGTGCGAAAGCGGCCAGTGGAAGTGCGTAGAGCCAGTGGCTAAGCACCCAGGGGCCGGTCCAGAAGCCGGCCAGAAGAATCAGCAGAAGAATGGCAAAAAAGGCCTGCTGGACTCGGGGCCAGGGCTGATTCACCCGGCTGGGGTGGAAGGTTTTGCCAGAGATTACAATGCCTGAGGCCGCAGCTGCGGCTGCTGCAACCATGGGCTCTCCCAGCAAGGCACAAAGCGTCGCAATGGCGATCAGGGCCGCGAAACCTGCCCGTGACAATTTGCTTAACAGGAATTTTTCGGCCATCTGGGCCATGGTGTCCTTCCTTTTCCTGAGCTCCCTGAAAAAAACGACCCCGGGGAGTTGATCAAAAGCTCCTTCAGGTTCCGAGTATGGCATATCGCAGCGGTATAATATCTGTTTGGGATGCGTACTTGAAACGGGAAAGGTAAAGTTAGGCACTTATTCCTGATTCCGCTTGAAAACAGAAAGGTATTTGAATGGATATTGCAGCGTACATGGCTGAGGTTGGGCAGCAAGCCCGAGCAGCGGCAACCGGAGTGGCTCGTTCGACCACGGCCGTGCGTAATCAGGCGCTCCTGGCGACGGCCGAGGCTCTGGATGCAGCCCGGGAAGAACTGGGCCTGGCCAATGGCAAAGACCTGCAGAGGGGCCGTGAAAATGGCCTGGATGCGGCGATGCTCGATCGTCTGGAGCTCACGCCCCAGCGAATCGATACCATGATCGAGGGCCTTCGTCAGGTCGCGTCGTTGCCGGACCCGATCGGTGCCATTACCGACATGGCCTACCGTCCCTCCGGTATCCAGGTGGGCAAGATGCGTGTTCCGCTTGGCGTCATCGGTATTATTTACGAGTCACGCCCCAATGTGACGGTCGAGGCTGCGAGTCTGTGCCTGAAATCCGGCAATGCAACCATTCTCCGGGGCGGCTCCGAGTCCATTCATTCCAACCAAGCCATCGCCCGTTGTCTTTCTGAGGGGCTGGCGAGAGCCGGGCTGCCCGAGAACGCGGTACAGGTAATCAAAACAACGGATCGCGCGGCCGTGGGTGAGTTGATCACCATGCCGGAGTATGTCGATGTGATTGTGCCCAGAGGTGGCAAAGGCCTGATCGAGCGCATCAGCCGAGATGCCCGGGTGCCGGTCATCAAGCACCTGGATGGTGTCTGTCATGTCTACATCGACAGCCATGCGGATCCGGAAAAGGCGATGAAAGTGGCGATCAATGCCAAAACCCATCGGTACGGTACCTGCAACACCATGGAAACCCTGCTGGTCGACGCCGAGATCGCTGAGGATATCCTGCCTCTGCTTGCGCAGGCCTTCGTTGAGAAAGGTGTGGAACTGCGGGGCTGTGAACGGACCCGGGCCATCGTAGACGGCGTGGCAGAAGCCACCGAGGCGGACTGGGAGGCCGAATACCTGGCTCCGGTGCTGGCGGTGCGCGTGGTTGACGGGCTGGATGGCGCTATTGAGCATATCAACCGTTACAGTTCCCAGCATACCGACAGTATCATCACCGAGAACTACACGAGGGCGCGTCGGTTCATCACGGAGGTGGATTCCAGTTCGGTGATGGTTAATGCGTCCACGCGCTTCGCGGACGGCTTTGAGTATGGTCTGGGGGCTGAAATCGGTATCTCCACTGACAAGATCCACGCCCGGGGTCCGGTGGGGCTCGAGGGGCTCACGTCCCAGAAGTACGTGGTCTTCGGTGACGGGCATATCCGGACCTGATGCCCATGCATGTCATTTATGGTGGAACCTTCGATCCGGTGCATCATGGCCACCTGAGGCTGGCCCTTGAAATCAGTGACCGTCTTGGCGTGGAGTACGTCAGCCTGGTGCCCTGTCATATTCCGCCGCATCGGGGCCAGACCGGGGCTTCCTCTGGCCAGCGCCTGGCGCTGCTGAGGCTGGCGGTGGCCAACGAGCCCCAGTTACGGATTGACGACCGGGAACTGGCGCGGGAGGGGGCCTCCTACACGGCCGATACCCTGCGTCAGCTGCGGGCCGAGCTGGGACCCCGTGAGCCCCTGGTGATGGTGGTTGGCACCGATGCCTTTGCCGGGTTCGATCGCTGGCGGGAATGGCAGCAGATTCCGGAACTGGCCCACGTGGTGGTAGTCCGCCGGCCCGGTCCGGCGCTGGACCCCGCGGGCGAGCCTGCCCGGATGCTGGCGGAACGGGGCGTGAGCGGTCCCGAGGCCCTGCACGAGAGGGCCTTTGGCCATTTCCTCGAGCTGGATCCACCACTCTTGGATATTTCCGCCACCGGCATCCGGGAACGGATTGGTGACGGGCGGTCGCCACGCTACCTGATGCCGGATCCCGTATGGGCAGAAATTCGTCGCCTGGGGCTCTATGGTGCATGCCCCGACGGGAACTTTTAGTGCTACAATCGCGTCTGAATATGACATTTCGGGCGGCCATACCGGCAAACGCCCGTCCAACAGGGTGATTATGCAGGCAGAGCAACTGAAAGATCTGGTAATTAATGCGCTTGAAGATGTGAAAGCACAGGACATCAGCGTGATTGATGTCCGTGACCGCACCAGTGTCACCGACTTCATGGTTCTGGCATCCGGAACATCCAATCGACATGTAAAATCCCTCGCCGACTCCGTTGTAATCGAAGCCAAAGAGCAGGGTGTGCGGGCCAGCAATGTTGAAGGCGCTGGCGTCAGCGACTGGATCCTTGTGGACCTGGGCGATGTGGTTGTTCACGTGATGATGCCTGCCACACGGGAGTTTTACGATCTGGAGCGCTTCTGGCGCGATGCTCCCGATCTTGGTGTTGCGGGCAGCGAATAATCATGCGGTTACGCCTGATCTGCGTGGGGCAGAAAATGCCCGACTGGGTCAGTACCGGATTCGGAGATTACGCTCGCCGCATGCCGCCGGAGCTACCCGTGGAACTGGTTGAAATTCCCGTCGCCCACCGGGGCAAGAATCCCGACATTCCCAGACTGATGCAGCGTGAAAGTGACGCCATCCTCGCGGCGACTGGTCCGAAAGACCGGGTGATCGCACTGGAGGTTGGCGGTCGCCCCTGGTCGACGGAAAAACTGGCGACCCAACTGGAAAACTGGCAGCAGGATGGCCGAGATGTGAGCTTTCTGGTTGGCGGACCAGACGGCCTTGCCGAAGATTGCCGGAAGCGGGCCGACCAGCAGTGGTCGCTGTCCGCGCTCACCTTGCCCCACCCGCTGGTACGCATTGTTCTGGCAGAACAGCTGTACCGGGCCTGGTCGATCACCCGCAATCACCCGTATCACCGGGCCTAGGGGCTAGTTATGCCATGGGGTGAATTCAAGGATACAGCGGCAGAACGCCGGCTCTTCCAGCGCCGGACCCTGGTAATGCTGGCTTTTGTAATGCTGGCGATTGGCGGCCTTATTGCGCGGATGTACCAGCTTCAGGTCGTCGAACACGAGGTATACACCACCCTTTCGGACAAAAACCGCGTCCAGGTTCAGTCAGTGCCACCCCCGCGGGGGCTGGTGTACGATCGTAATGACACCCTGCTAGCCGAGAACCGGCCCGTTTTCAGCGTAACGCTCGTTCCTGAGCGGGTGCAGGGCATGGATGATACCCTGGCTCAGCTTGGCAAAATCCTGGAGATTTCCGACGAAGACCGCGAACGTTTCCAGCGCCGGCTTCAGGAACCCCGTCGACCCTTCCAGGAAATTCCCCTCCGCTACGACCTGAATGAACAGGAGATGGCCCGTCTCGCTGTGCATCGTCATGAGCTTCCTGGGGTAGAGGTCAAGGCTGAGCTTGTTCGTTTCTACCCGCACAGTGAATTGACGGCCCATGCCCTTGGCTTTGTCGGGCGTATCAACCGCGACGAGTTGCAGCGGATCGATCCGGTCAACTATGCCGGCACCAACTACATCGGCAAGTCGGGCATCGAACGTTTCTATGAAGAGATCCTTCACGGTCAGGTCGGCTACCAGCACGTTGAAACCAACGCACGGGGTCGAACGCTGCGAGTTCTGGAGCGGGAAAACCCTGTGCCTGGAGAAGATCTGCAGCTGCACCTGGATCTAAGGTTGCAACAGCGCGCTCACGAGCTATTGGACGGTCGCAGGGGTGCCATTATTGCGATTGAACCTGATACCGGTGGCATTCTTGCCCTGGCCAGTGTGCCGGGTTTCGACGCCAATAAATTCGTTACCGGGATCAGCGTCAACGACTATCGGGAGCTGAGCGACAGTAAGGACAAGCCCCTGTTCAATCGGGCCTTGCGGGGGCAGTACCCTCCGGGTTCGACGGTGAAACCTATGCTCGCAGTAGCCGCCCTTGATAGCGGGGCCACCACCCGGGATTACACCATCTGGGATCCCGGGCATTTCCGTCTGCGTGAAGGCGGCCGGCTATGGCGGGACTGGAAGCGTACCGGACATGGCTGGGTTGATCTGAAGGATGCGGTGGCCGAATCCTGCGACGTTTATTTCTACGAGGTGGCCGTGGAGATGGGGGTGGATACCATGCACAGTTATCTGTCCCATTTCGGTTTCGGAGAAGACGCTACTCTCGATGTCTCGGGTGCCCTGAGCGGTTTGCTGCCTTCCCGGGACTGGAAACGCGCGGTCCGGAATGAGCCCTGGTATCCGGGGGATTCCGTCAATATGGGCATCGGTCAGGGTTTCATGCTGGCTACACCCTTGCAGTTGGCGACGGCAACCGCCTTGATAGCCAACCGTGGCCGATGGGTAGAGCCAAGGCTGCTGAAAGACATCAAAGGGGACCGGCCAGTCGAGGAATTCCTGCCTGCCGAGACTCACGAACCGCTCAATCTCAAGAACTCCGACGACTGGGAATATGTCGTCGACACCATGGTTGAGGTCATGCATGGGCCGAAAGGAACGGCACGCTCTGTCGGCCGGGGTGCGTCTTACAAGATGGCGGGCAAGACTGGTACAGCGCAGGTTTTCAGTCTTGCAGAAGATGAAGAATACGATGAAGAGGAAATCCGCGAGCGGCTCCGGGATCACGCGCTTTTTGTCGGTTTTGCGCCGGCGGATAAACCGGAAATCGCGGTTGCTGTCATTGTCGAAAACGGGGGCAGCGGCAGTGGTACCGCCGCGCCGGTGGCCCGGGCTCTGTTTGATTCCTGGCTGCTTGAGTACAACCAGGCCGATGGCGCACTGGTCAGTGGGGTTGGTGAGGTGGCCAACTGATGGCTTTCAAGGCGTTACTGGATTCAACCGCGAGCAATCCACTTGGCCGGCACCGAAGTATCTGGACCGCGCTGCATCTGGATCCAATTCTTTTGCTCCTGCTGCTTCTGCTGGTTTCCGGCGGGCTGTTCGTTCTGTACAGCGGCGCTGACCGGAACTTCGAAGTCGTCAAGGCCCAGGGCATACGCCTGGGTGTCGCGTTTGTGGTGATGCTGGTGTTTGCCCAGCTGGATCCTTCGGTGTTCCGCCGATGGGCGCCCTGGCTATACGCAGCCGGCATTGTTGCATTGATTGCCGTCATGCTGGTTGGTGTCGGTGCCAAGGGCGCTCAGCGTTGGCTGGCGATACCGGGGCTGCCTCGTTTCCAGCCCTCGGAGCTTATGAAACTGGTGGTTCCCATGATGGCGGCCTGGTACCTGTCCAGGCATTTCCTGCCACCGAGGTTCCGGCATGTGGCTGTGGGGCTCGCGATCGTTCTTGTGCCCATGATCATGATCATGCAGCAGCCGGATCTGGGGACGTCGCTGCTGGTGGGCATGGCGGGCATTTTCGTGGTGTTTTTCGCAGGCATCAGCTGGAAACTGATCACCGCTTTTGTGGCCCTGGTGTCCGTGTCGGCTCCGCTGATGTGGTTTTTCGTCATGAGGGAATATCAGAAACAACGGGTACTGACACTCCTCGATCCGCAAAGTGACCCCCTGGGTGCTGGCTGGAACATCATCCAGTCCAAGACGGCGATTGGTTCCGGGGGTGTGGACGGGAAAGGCTGGCTGCAAGGGACTCAGTCACACCTTGAGTTTCTTCCGGAGAGCCATACCGATTTTATCGTTGCGGTGCTGGCGGAGGAATTCGGTTTTGTAGGTATGCTGATCCTGATGACGGTGTATTTCCTGATTATCCTTCGTTGCCTGTACATTGCCGTCACGGCTCAGGACTCGTTCAGTCGGCTGCTGGCCGGTGCGCTCACCATGACGTTCTTTATCTACATCTTCGTGAATGTCGGGATGGTAAGCGGACTTTTGCCCGTGGTTGGTGTGCCATTGCCCCTGATCAGCTATGGTGGCACTTCGGGTGTGACACTGATGGCAGCGTTTGGCGTTCTGATGTCGATCCATACGCATCGACGAATGATTGGTGCCTGAGCGGTGGTCAATCGAACCATGGCGGTCGGGTAATGGTGATTGCGGCGCAGAACCCGTTACAATGATAGCCAGAGCGCCGAACACCTGACGGCGGTGCCAGTGAAGTGAAGAGGAACTCCGGACAGTGAACTTCAAGCCATCATTCTTTCTCCTGCTGACGGTTGTGGTGTCCGTGATACTCGGCGGCTGCGCGTCAGCTCCGGAAACCGACCACTCCTCTCGCTATACCCTGGCGACCGACAGGGCGCCCTCGGGCAATTTTGATGTCTCCGGGCTTGATGATGCGGTCCCGGTTTATGAGGCGCCCCGCAGGGCCGGTAATAAATCGCCCTACAAGGTCTGGGGAAAGCAGTATCACGTCCTTGACAGCAACGACGGTTATGTTGCCCGGGGTACGGCCAGCTGGTACGGCGAAAAATTCCATGGCCACAAGACGTCCAATGGCGAAACCTTTGACATGTATGCCATGTCCGCCGCGCACAAATCCCTGCGGATTCCTGGTTTTGCCCGGGTAACGAATCTGGATAATGGCCGCTCGGTGATCGTCCGTGTCAACGATCGTGGGCCTTTTCACAGCGACAGAATCATCGATCTGTCCTACGCTGCCGCTAAAAAGCTGGGCTACCAGGCCCGGGGCACGGCGAGGGTGGAAGTCGCCGCCATTACGGTCAGGCCGGATGGATCCATGTTCATTGCCGGTCAGCCCTTTTCTCCGGGAGACGCGACCACATACGCAGAAAGCCGGGTGAAGGCAAGCGGCGACATGGCAATGAGCAACCGGTCATTGTTTGTACAGCTGGGCTCCTTCAGCAGCCGGGACCCGGCCGAGAAGCTGCTCAGCCAGGTAAGGTCGGTGCTGGAAAACCCGATGCGTGTTCGGGCTGTTGATACCTCCTCGGGGCGATTTCACCGGGTTCAGGTGGGCCCGTTCAGCGATGAAGACAGCGCCAGGCGCACCCAGAGCCTCCTGGAAGCTCGGGGTTTCGATCAGTCCATCGTGCTGACCGATACGCACTGAGCATGGCAAACAAGACACCTTCATAAGAAACACACTTAACGACGAATGAATGGACCCATGGCCTTAAACTCTGTTTTTCGAACCCTATCTATTGTCTTTGTGTTGATGCTTGCTCTGACAGGCAAGGCGATGTCCCAGGCGGTACTGATTCCGTCGCCGCCGCAGATTGCTGGCAGCTCTTATGTGCTGATGGATCCCAAGAGCGGACGGATCATCATGGAGGAGAACAGCCACGAGCGTTTGCCGCCCGCCAGTCTGACCAAAATGATGACCGCGTATATCGTTGAGCGGGAGCTTGATGAGGGCCGGATTGCCATGTCCGACATGGTGCCGATCAGCGTGAATGCCTGGAAAACCGAGGGGTCCCGAACCTTCGTCCGGGAAGGCACTCAGGTGTCGGTTGAGGATCTGCTCAGGGGGGTGATCATTCAGTCGGGCAACGATGCCTCAGTCGCCCTTGCGGAATTTGTTGCTGGTAGCGAAGACGCCTTCGTTGATATCATGAACCAGCAGGCCCAGTTGCTGGGCATGAAAGACACCAACTTTGAAAACGCTACCGGTCTGCCGTCGCCGGATCATTTTTCAACGGCCTATGACCTGGCCATGCTGGCGCAGGCAATCATCAATGATTACCCGGAAAACTATCCGCTGTACGCTGAAAAGCACTTCACCTATAACAATATCCGCCAACCGAACCGGAACAGCCTGCTCTGGCGTGATGACAGCGTCGATGGTCTGAAGACCGGTCACACCGAGGAAGCTGGCTACTGTCTGGTTGCTTCGGCCAAGCGCAACGACACCCGCCTTATTGCGGTCGTCATGGGTACCAACAGCTCAGAAGCTCGGGCTCAGGAAATCCAGAAGATGCTGAATTACGGCTTCCGCTACTACGAGAGCGAACGCCTGTTCCAGTCCGGCCAGGAGCTGATTGAAGCCCGTGTCTGGGGTGGCCAGACTGACCAACTGTCAGTAGGCATGACCGAAGACGTCTATGTCACCATTCCTCGGGGTTCAAGAAACGATCTGGAGTCCACGGTTGACCTTGATTCTGTGATCAAAGCACCCATCAAGGTCGGGGATGAGCTGGGACGGGTCAAGGTGTCCTATAACGGTGAGGTACTGGTTGATCAGCCGGTGCTGGCCCTGACCGAAGTTCCGGAGGGCGGATTCTTCAAGCGCATCTGGGATGCCATCAAGCTCTTTTTCGTTCAGTTATTTCAGTAGGGTGATGTTGATCCCGGGGAGTAAAGCGGCATGAGTCAGCCGAAAGCACCAAAAATTGAGTTTCCTTGCGACTACGTGATCAAGGTGATCGGCAATGCAGCGCCGGATTTCACCGAGTTCGTGGTTGAGGTTGTGGAGCAGCATGCGCCCGGGATCAGCGAAACCGACATCACGGTTAACGACAGCAGCAAGGGCCGGTTTTCCTCGGTCCAGCTCAAGATTGTGGCAACGGGTGAAGCACAGCTCAAAGCCCTGTTCAAAGATCTCAAGGCCAGCGGCCGCGTGCACATGGTGCTCTGAGCCCGATGCCTGACCTGATTGTTCGATCCCTAGGGGAGCAGCCCTACCTGGAAACCTGGGAGGCCATGAAAGCGTTCACCGCCGACCGCGATGACAGCGTGGCGGACGAGTTATGGTGCCTTGAGCACCCCCGGGTCTATACCCAGGGCCAGGCGGGTAAGGCGGAGCATATCCTCGCTCCGGGCGATATTCCGGTGATCCCGGTTGATCGGGGCGGGCAGGTGACCTATCACGGGCCCGGTCAGTTGGTGATTTACCTGATGATCAACCTGACTCGAAAAAAAATGGGTGTGCGTTCCCTGGTGGATGAGATTGAACAGTCCATAGTCCGCACCCTGGCCGGTTTGGGTATTGAGGCCGCCCCCAGGCCGGATGCGCCCGGTGTTTACGTGGGAGATGCCAAGATCGCTTCCCTCGGCCTCAGGGTTCGCCGTGGTTGTTCTTTCCACGGACTGGCATTGAACGTGGATATGGACATGGAACCCTTCCAGCGGATTAATCCCTGTGGCTATGCCGGCATGGCCATGTGCCAGGTGCGGGACTTTGTTCCGGGTATAACCCTGGCCGACGTGCAGCAACGACTGTCAGAGCAACTCGTCAACGGCCTGGCCCGCGGGGATGTCGAGTTCTGCCAGGGTTGGTAGTTCAGGCCGCCGCTTCATCCTCATAACCGCAGGCGCGGTTTCGGCCCTCGGATTTGGCCCGGTACAGGGCTTCATCTGCCCGCTGAAGGAGGCGGTCGATGGACTCGGATCCCCGGATTGATGCCACGCCCACACTGATTGTGGCCTGCACCTGACCCTGCTCGGTGCTGACGGATCTTTCGGAAAATGCTTCCCGGATCCGGTTGGCAGATGACATGGCCTCCTCGGTGGTTGTCTCCGGCAGCAGTACCAGGTATTCCTCACCGCCCCACCGGGCCAGGGTGTCAACCTTGCGACATTGCTCCCGCAGGGTTCTGGCCACCAGGGTGATCAATTCGTCCCCGACGTGATGTCCGTAGTTATCGTTGACGCTCTTGAACAGGTCGATGTCCATCAGCAGTACAGAAAACGACCGGGCGTTGCGAAGGTAGCGCTGGTATTCGATGTCCAGCTGCTCGAGGGCTTCCCGTCGGTTGGCAAGGCCGGTGAGTGCATCATGCTTGGCCGCATACTCGAATTCCGCGGCCAGCTTCAGCAGGCCCAGTTTGCTGCGCCGGCGGCTCTGGTCAAGGATGTAGCAGGTGACCATCTCAAAGCCGAGAACCGCCACCATGGTAATCCGGAAACTGGTGCTGTGAGGGGGCTCAAACAACAGGTCGCCCAATGGGCTGAACAGCAGAATGACGGCTGCAAATCCGGCGCCGCAGGCGAGCACGCCAACCCGGGATTCGCTGATGTAAAAAATGATGGGAGGGTAGGCAAACAACCAGACAATGGCTGAGCCATCTTCCACTGCAAAGATCGCGAGGTAGGTGAACAGCACTGTGATCAGGGTAATGAAACCCCGTCGCTGCAGGGTTTTGTTTCCGAACAGCAGATAGGTTACAGAATTGATCGCCAGAAGGATGGCAAAGGCAACCAGCAACAGCGGCGTGATCGGATCCTTCTGCATGCTCGAACGCCAGCCAAAAAACAACAGCAGGGGAACGGCAACGGTAGTCAGCCAGTTGATCAGAATCGGGACAGGAATCTCGCCCTTGACCCGGAACTGGGACAGTTCCGTATCCGGCGTTTTTCTGGCGGATTGCGGCATGTTCGGATCTTGTTCTTGTGATAATCGTTGCTGGACCTTACGTATGTAGAAATAGTAGACCGGTTTCCTGCCAGAAACTGTGTCGAAACGTAAACGATCCGGTTGCCCAGATGTAAACCGGCGACGGTGTTGGCACATTGGCCCCGTGGCCGCAGAAAGCCGGTCGACTCGGTTAGGTCAGCTCCCCTGACTATCCGTATAATGGAGTTAGACGCCAAACGTGGTGAAATTCTCTGATCCGAACAGGTCATTATGTCTTCCAGACGTTCAGGAAATTCGGTTTCCCGCATCAAGACAGGCAGTTTCGAGCGCAGGTTGAGCCTGACCCGTGCCGGGTTGTTTGCGGGTACCCGTATGGCTTCGCATATGGCAACCAACTGGTTCAGCAGCCGGGAAAACCGGGAGAAGCGCCACCGCGCCATGCTCTCTAACCAGGCGCGGTTCCTGGTGGATGAGCTGGGACAGCTGAAGGGTAGCGTGGTCAAGATCGGCCAGGTCATGGCCCTGTATGGCGAGCATTTCCTGCCCGAGGAAGTTACGGAAGCCCTCCATACCCTGGAGGACCAGACCACGTCACTGGAATGGCCGGCCATTGAGCGCGTTCTTAAAGACGAGCTGGGAGCCGATCGCCTGGCTCAATTGGATGTGGAACCCGAACCCATTGGGGCGGCCTCGCTGGGGCAGGTGCACCGGGCCTGGCGCAAAAGTGACGGCCTGGAATTGGTGCTTAAGGTTCAGTACCCCGGCGTTGCCGATGCGGTTGATAGCGATTTGAATGCGGTTGCCCAGTTGTTGCGGGTGGCAAGGCTGGTCAGTTTTGGCCCGGAGTTTAATGACTGGCTGGAAGAAGTCCGGCAGATGATGCACCGGGAAGTGGACTATCGTCTGGAGGCGAAAACCACCGAGAAATTCCGCACCATGCTGGCGTCGGATCCGAGGTTCATCGTACCCAGGGTGCTGCCGGAATTCTCAACGGCGCACGTGATTTGTTCGACCTACGAACATGGCCATTCTGTCAGTTCCCAGGCGGTAAAAGACCTTCCTCTGGAGCGTCGGAGCGCCCTGGGCAAGGCTGCCCTGGAGCTGTTCTTCCGCGAGCTGTTCGTCTGGGGTGAGATACAGACCGATCCGAACTTCGGCAACTACCGCATCCGGATTGCTGGCGAAGAAGGTGATGACCCGGGTTACGACCGCATAGTCCTGCTTGATTTCGGGGCTGTTCAGGCCTACTCGGATGACTTCCTCAAACCGGTTATCCAGATGATCAGGGCGTCCTATGAGAACGATCTGCAAGCCGTGATTGATGGTGGTGTCAAGTTGCGCTTCATGAGCACCGAGTGGCCCGACGAAGTGCTGGAGAAATTCGGTCAGGTGTGTATGTCGGTGCTCGAGCCGCTATCCAGTGACAAGGACGCCTGGCCGGATTATGCGGTAAACAGCCACGGCGAATATCGCTGGAAGCAGAGTGAGTTGCCGTCCCGGGTAGCAAGACAGGCCGCCCGATCGGCTATCAGTCGGTATTTCCGTGTGCCTCCGAAGGAATTTGTTTTCCTTAACCGGAAACTGATCGGGGTCTACACCTTTGTTGCGGTGCTGAATTCCGAGTTCAACGGCGAGCCACTGCTCAGGAAATACCTCTACGGTGAGGGTGATGACGCGCCGGATGCCTCGGCAACAAGCCAGAGCACGAAGGCGTAGCGGGCGCCCTTGCCAATCCCCACCAGAATGACAAAGTTGAGCCAGGGCACGCGCATGATCCCGCCAACGAGGGTCAGCGCGTCACCCCCCAGGGGCAGCCAGCCCATCAACAGTGACCACTGGCCATAACGGTTAAATCGGTTCCGCGCCTTGTGCAGCTGCATTTCGCTGACCGGAAACCAGCGCTTATGCTTAAAGCGATCCACCTGCCGGCCGATAACTCCGTTAACGACCGAGCCCAGCGTGTTGCCCAGCGTTGCCCAGAACCAGAGCCACCACCAGGAGTAGCCCTGGGTTATCAGGGTACCAAGCAGGACTTCCGAGTAGGCAGGCAGCAGCGTGGCGGCAGCGAACGCGGTCAGAAATAGCGTCAGGTAGGCCACCGTGCCCTCCGTGCTTTAAGATGAAACGAACCTCCAACATTCCGCAGGTCCGGCCTTACCATGAAACAGTTATCGCTGCGCTTCAAGCTCTATGCCCTCGTTGTGTCACTGCTCCTGATTATGGGCATTAGCATTGTAGTCACGGCCCAGTTATCCCTCGGCGACATGGAAGAAAGACTGACGGCAGAAACCCAGGATACGGTGCAGGGTATTGTGATGGATCAGCTAGGCGCAACCGCCGGCAAATATGGTGAGCTGGTCAGTGGCCAGTTTGCGACCGCTTTTCGCACGCCGGAAGTCGTTCGCAACGTCATCATCCGTAATATTCAGGCCGACAGCTCCGGGCGTATCAGCCGGTCAGCCCTTCAGGAGACCGTTGGCGCGGTTCTGGAGGAGCAGAAAAGCCTGAGCTCGATCTACGCCCAGTTCGAACCGGATGGCTACGATGGCCAGGATCGCTATTTCACCGGTGGTGTTGAAGAGCACAGCAGCGACGAGGGCACCCTGGAGATATACTACTACCGGGAGCCGGACGGGCAGGTCCAGTTCAGACGCACAGAGGACCCCTCCACCAAGTATCTGGATAACCTCAACGAATTCGGGATCAGGGAAGCTGAGTGGTATCTCTGTTCGCGGGATACCAAAGCGCCCTGCATTATGGAGCCCTACGAATATGAAATCAGTGAGGGCTATTCCGAGCTGATGACCAGTCTGGTGGTTCCGATTCTGGATGACGGAACATTCGCCGGTGTGGTGGGTGTCGATATCAATCTTTCGACCCTGCAAAAAACCATTGCCGGTGTCAGCCAGGAGCTGTTTGGAGGCCAGTCCAGGGTCACGCTGATCAGTGAGCAGGGTCTTATCGCGGCCTCCAGCCATTATGAGTCGCACCTTGGCCGGCCTCTGCAGGAAGCCGTGCCCGATCACGGCAGCACCTTCGCAGGGCTGCACCAGGGTGAGGGCACCTTTGATGACGGTCAGACCCTGGCCGTGGCCTATCCCGTGGAGATCCGGTTGCCGGATGCCGAGTGGTCGCTGCTGATCGAGTTGCCCCGGGATGCCGCGCTGGCAAGCGTTTCGGAAATTACTGGCCTGTTGTCGGACGAAGTTGCCGCCACCGCCACTCGCCAGAGCCTTGTGGGTATCGGTGTGGTTGTCCTGGCCATTGTGGCCCTGGTGCTGCTGGTGCGCTCGGTGACCCGCCCGCTGGATGAAATTCGGGATCGTATGAAGAACCTGGCCAGCGCCGAAGGAAACCTGACCCGTGAACTGGAAATCGACACCCACGCCGAACTGATCGAGCTGGCCGGCGGGTTCAATGCCTTCCTGGCGCGTCTGAGAGAAATGATCAATGATCTGAAGGACGTGAATGTAAAGGTCCGCGAACAGGCCAGGGATGTAGGCAGTATTGCGGTCGAGACCGATGAACAGACAGGTCGACAGCACCAGGACATCGACAGCGTGGTCACCGCCATGAACGAAATGTCCGCCGCTGCAGGAGAGGTGGCAGGGTTTGCCGGCGAAGCGGCCGATAACGCCCGGATGGCCCAGGACGGCATCCGGTTTACCCAGGATACGCTGTCATCGGCGGTGAATGGAGTGAGCGCGGTGGCCAACGATATGGGCGAGGCCAGTACAGCGATCGGGCAGGTGGCCAATCGCAGCGAGGATATCAATCGCATCCTGGATGTCATCCGGGGCATCGCCGAGCAAACCAACCTTCTTGCCCTCAACGCTGCCATCGAGGCCGCCAGGGCTGGCGAACAGGGACGCGGATTTGCCGTGGTTGCCGATGAGGTCCGCACGCTGGCCTCCCGCACTCGGGAATCCACCGATGAAATCAGCACCATGATCGACGGCCTCAAGCAGGATGTGAACGGTGCCGTTTCGGTGATACAGAGCGGCGTTGATCGCGCCACCTCGGCGGTTGATGGCACCCAGGAAGCGGCCCATTCGCTGGCCACGGTAGTCGACCGGATCGGGACCATCGTGGAGCATGTAACCCAGGTGGCCACTGCGGCGGAAGAACAGAGCTCGGTGAGCGAGGAAATCAACCGCAACCTCACTCAGATCGGTGACGCTGCCAACGATCTCCGGGAGCTTGCCGGCAGGGTCAAGGGCAGTGGTCAGGCCCTGGACCACGAGGTGCAGGTTCTGGAGCGTGAGCTCAGCCGGCTCAGAACATGATGGCTCGCTACTATGGCGGCGATTCAAAGCATCAATTTTCAATTACCGGGTGCCGTGTCATGATTCGCTCATGCGATTTTAATCCCGGAATTTACCGCCAGAGATCTTGGAGGTGTTTATGGAGCAGGTCACGATTTACGGCCGCTCAAGTTGTGGGTTCTGTGTGCAGGCCAGGCACCTGTGTGAGGCCAGAAACATTCCCTATGTGTGGGTCGATATGATCGAGAAGGGTATGAGTAAGCAGGATATTGCCGACAAGATCGGCCGGCCAGTTTACACAGTGCCGCAGATTCTTGTGGGGAGCCAGTATGTGGGAGGTTTTGATCAGTTCTACGCCTATGTTCGAGACCATCAGGCGGAATTGGCTCGATAGCTCACAGCGATGACTCTTCAAGCAACCAAAAAAGCCTGACAGCGTAAACTGTCAGGCTTTTTTATTCGCTGAGTCCTGCAGTGGACTAGAGTTCAAAATCCGTTTTCAGCTTCTTCTCGGTCAGCGTGTTCTGGAGCCTGGCAACCCGAGGCAGGCCATTATCGAACGGCGGGAAGCTCTCTCCGGCAATGAGGGGCTCCAGGTAGTCCCGGCAATCCTGGGTGATACCAAAGCCATCGTCGGTGATGAAGTGGATCGGCATCTTCTTTTCCTGGTTTGCCACCTCACTGAGGGGCGCTTCGCCAATCTTCCAGCGGTACGGCTTTGCCTGCTCGCGCACGATGGTGGGCATCAGCGCCTGCTTGCCTTCCAGGGCCATTTCCACCGCTGCCTTGCCAACCGCATACGCCTGTTCAACGTCGGTAGCGGCGGCAATGTGGCGGGCGCTGCGCTGCAGGTAGTCGGCAACGGCCCAGTGGTATTTGTGGCCCAGGGCCTGTTTGACCATATTGGCCAGGGCCGGAGCAACACCACCGAGTTGGGTGTGGCCAAACGCGTCCTTGGCTCCGGCATCTGCCAGGAACCGGCCATCTTCATACT
The DNA here is from genome assembly GCF_009617755.1 of Marinobacter salsuginis. Taxonomy (NCBI): domain Bacteria; kingdom Pseudomonadati; phylum Pseudomonadota; class Gammaproteobacteria; order Pseudomonadales; family Marinobacteraceae; genus Marinobacter; species Marinobacter salsuginis. The sequence continues at coordinate 534,647 of NZ_BGZH01000002.1, read as the reverse complement.
GGGCACCTTCGGAGGCGACGACAACACAGTAGCCGTATTCCTTCACACAGTGGTCTACGCGCGCCAGGAAAGCGTCGCGATTGAAAGGAATTTCAGGGAACAGAATGATGTGGGGCGGCTCGCCCTCGCCCTGTCCCGCCAAGCCGCCGGATGCGGCAATCCAGCCGGCGTGACGGCCCATCACTTCCAGGATGAACACCTTGGTGGATGTCTCGCACATGGATTTGATGTCGAGGCTGGCTTCCAAAGTGGACGTGGCAATGTACTTGGCAACCGAGCCGAAGCCCGGGCAGCAGTCGGTGAACGGCAGGTCGTTATCCACCGTCTTGGGCACGCCGATGCAGGTAATGGGATATCCCATTTTGTCCGCGATCTGGGAGACCTTGTAGGCGGTATCCTGTGAATCCCCGCCGCCGTTATAGAAGAAGTAGCCAATGTCGTGAGCCCGGAATACCTCAATCAGACGCTCATACTCGCGGCGGTTTTCGGAAATGTTCTTTAGCTTGTGGCGACAGGAGCCGAAAGCGCCGCCCGGGGTATGAATCAGTGCCTGGATGTCATCGTCGCTCTCGAGGCTGGTATCAATCAGTTCTTCCTTCAGCGCCCCGATAATGCCGTTGCGTCCGGCAAACACTTTGCCGATTTTGTCCGGATGCTTGCGGGCAGTCTGGATGACGCCACAGGCACTGGCATTGATGACGGCGGTGACACCGCCGGACTGAGCGTAGAATGCGTTCTTGATGGCCATCTCGGGCTGGAGCCTCCTGCTGGTTCGACAATGGCGCAGATGATACGCCAATCGCCGGCAATTTTCATGAGCAGGATTGCGGATAGCATGGCTCTTGACGGGGTGGGGCGGATACGGGAGGCTTGTCGGGTTTCAACTCAGAGGGCAGTTGCCGAATGCACATTCATATACTCGGAATCTGTGGCACCTTCATGGGCAGCCTGGCGGTTCTTGCCCGGGAGCTTGGCCACACCGTGACCGGCTCTGATCAGGGTGTTTATCCGCCCATGAGCACGCAGCTGGAGGCTCAGGGTATCAGCCTGATGGAAGGCTACAGCGCGGATCACCTTGAGCCCAAACCGGATCTGGTTCTGATCGGCAACGCCATGTCCCGGGGCAATCCGGAAGTCGAAGCGGTGCTTAACCGGAACATTGACTACATGTCCGGGCCCGAGTGGCTGAGCCGCGAGGTGCTTCGGCATCGTTGGGTGATGGCGGTGGCCGGTACCCATGGCAAGACCACAACCACGTCCATGCTACTCTGGATCCTGGACCAGGCCGGGTTCGAACCGGGTTACCTGGTGGGCGGTGTTCCCCGGGATTTTCCCGTCTCGGCACGGCTGGGCAACAGCGACTTTTTTGTGATCGAGGCGGATGAATACGACAGCGCCTTCTTCGACAAGCGCTCCAAGTTCGTTCATTACCGTCCCCACACCCTGATCCTGAATAATCTGGAGTTTGATCACGCGGATATTTTCGACAACGTCGAAGCGATTGAGCGACAGTTCCATCATCTGGTTCGGACTGTCCCCTCCCAGGGCCTGATCATTCGTCCCGCAGTAGATCGCCACCTGGATAATGCCCTGGAATTGGGCTGCTGGAGCCCGGTCCAGGACACCGCCATTGGCAGCGAGACTCCTCGCATGTCGGATTGGCGCGCCGAGCTGCTCTCGGAGGATGGCAGCCGGTTTCTGGTTATTCACCACGAGCAGCCGGTGGCAACGCTGAAGTGGGATCAGACCGGTCTTCACAATGTCCGAAACGCCCTGTCTGCCATTGCCGCTGCCCGCCATGTGGGTGTCACTCCCGATCATGCCGTGGCGGCGCTTTGCCGGTTCTCTGGCGTCAAGCGGCGCATGGAGTTGCTGGCAGACATCGACGGCGTGCGGGTCTACGATGACTTCGCCCATCACCCGACTGCCATTGCCACCACCCTTGAGGGCTTGCGTAATCAGGTGGGTGAGGAGCCTATCCTGGCGTTGATTGAACCGCGCTCGAACACCATGAAGCAGGGCGTTCACCGGCAGACGTTGCTGCCAAGTGCAGAAACCGCCGACCGGGTTCTGTGGGCCAACCTGAACAACATGGACTGGCTGCCGGAACTGATTTCCGGATGGCAGGCGCTGAACGCTGGTTCGGAGAGGCACAGGGTAGAGGCCTCGGTGGAAGACTTGCTGGCACGTACCCTGGAAGATCTGTCCAGCCCCTGCCACATTGTGATCATGAGCAACGGTGGCTTTGGCGGTATCCACAGTAAACTCATTGCCGAGCTTGAGCGTATTCGTGGCTGATCCGGCGTGGCCGGTGACTTTTCCTGACTGACAAGTGGCGACATCCATGAGCAACGACCAGAACCGGCCTTCAACAGTTAACCTGGCCATGACCGGCGCCTCGGGCGCCCAGTATGGTCTGCGCCTGCTGCAGTGCCTGGTATCGGCCGGCTGCCGGGTGAATGTGATGGTCAGCCGGGCCGCGCAGGTAGTGATCGCCACGGAAACCGACCTCAAGCTGCCGGGAACCCCGCCGGCCATGCAGGAAACCCTGTCTGCCTATTCAGGCGCGGAGCCGGGCCAGGTTCTGGTGTTTGGCCGGGAAGACTGGTTTGCACCGCCGGCCTCCGGTTCCGGGGAGAAAGCGCCGCTGGTGGTATGTCCCTGCAGTACGGGAACGCTCTCGGCCCTGGCGACCGGCGCCAGCAATAACCTGATCGAGCGGGCCGGCGATGTGGCCATGAAGGAACGTCGCCCGCTGATTCTTGTGCCCAGGGAAGCGCCTTTCTCCGAGGTGCATCTGGAGAACATGCTGAAACTGACCCGCATGGGTGCGGTCATCATGCCGGCGAGCCCCGGCTTCTACCACAAACCCCAGGCAGTCGAGGACCTGGTGGACTTTATTGTTGCCCGAATCCTTGATCATCTGAATCTGCCCCAGGATCTCATGCCCCGGTGGGGCGAAGCCCGAGCCCAGGACAAGCGCAAGGGCTGACCCTGCTCCGGGCGATGGTTTTGGTCAGCCCGATTGATGCTTTTCATCATTGAGCAAACCGGGCTCCGGGCAGAGACTTGGTGAACGACAATCACAACACAGGTCATTCACCGAGGTTCACCATGATTCCACGTACTCTCTTCGACGCCGACCTTGAAGGCTTCCGCGATTCTGTCCGCAAGTTTCTGGAGCAGGAGGCTGCGCCTTACCATGATCAGTGGGAGAAAGACGGCCAGGTCAGCCGCGAACTCTGGCAGAAGGCCGGCGAGCTGGGTTTTCTGTGTCCCTGCCTGCCGGAGGAGTTTGGCGGTGTAGGCGCGGACTTCCGGTACAGCGCGGTGTTGATCGAAGAGGTCGCCAGGGCCGGCTTGACGGGGATAGGCTGGGGCCTGCACTCTGACATTGTTGCGCCTTACGTGCTCAACTACGGCTCGGACGAGCTGAAAAATCATTATCTGCCCAAACTGGCCAGTGGTGAAATGATTGGCGCCATCGCCATGACCGAGCCGGGGGCCGGCTCGGATCTGCAGGGTGTGAAAACCACGGCGGTCAAGAACGGCGATCATTACGTTCTGAACGGTTCGAAAACCTTTATTACAAACGGTCAGCTTGCCGATGTGGTTATTGTGGTCGCCAAGACCGACCCGAAGGAAGGCGCCAAGGGTATCAGCCTGTTCATGGTGGAGACCGCCTGGGAAGGGTTTGAGAAAGGCCAGAACCTGAACAAGGTGGGTATGAAGGCCCAGGACACCTCCGAGCTGTTCTTCCAGGACGTAAAAGTACCTGAGAAGAATCTGATAGGTCCGGGCGAAGGCCAGGGCTTTTTCCAGCTCATGCAGGAGCTGGCGGCCGAGCGCCTGCAGGTGGCGCTGGGGGCTGTTGCCGCTGCTGAAGCCGCCTGGCAGTGGACCCTGGATTACGTCAAGGAGCGTAACGCCTTCGGGAAACCGGTGATTGCGTTTCAGAATACCCGCTTCAAGATGGCGGAAATGAAGGCGGAAATTACCGCTGCCCGGGTGTTCACCGATCGGTGCCTGGAGCTGCATCTTGACAAGAAGCTCGACATCCCCACCGCGGCGATGCTCAAGCAGCTCACTACAGACCTGCAGTGCAAGGTAATGGATGAGTGCGTGCAGCTTCACGGGGGCTACGGCTACATGTGGGAGTATCCGATCGCACGGGCCTGGGCAGACTCGCGGGTGCAGCGGATCTACGCCGGCACCAATGAAATCATGAAGGAAATCGTTGCCCGCTCATTCTGAACCCTCGCCAGATGGGCTGGTCATAAGGGCAACGAAGGGCAGTGCTGGCGCTGCCCGGTTCCTTTGATCAGGAGAGGCACAGATGAACAAGCCGTTGGGGCGAGAAACCCGTTTCGATGTGAGCAACCTCGAAGAACTTGCACCGATGGCTGACTATTCGCTCATGGATAGTCTGATCTGCGATCCGGATGCCACGTCCGATGGTGTTGATCACCGGCCAAGGCAGGTCTTTTCGGGGCATTATGTCCCGGTCAGGCCCACGCCCATCGAAACCCCTGAATACGTTGCCCACAGTGAGGATTTGTTCCGCGAACTGGGTTTTGCCGACAGCCTGGCCCAGTCCGACGACTTTATCCGGATGTTCTCCGGAGACCTCTCACAGGTGCCGGCGCCCATGAGCAAAGTCGGCTGGGCCTGTGGCTATGCACTTTCCATCTACGGCACCGAATACACCCAACAGTGCCCGTTCCAGACCGGCAACGGCTATGGCGACGGTCGCGCCATTTCGGTTTTGGAAGCTGTTCTGAACGGTCAGCGCTGGGAAATGCAGCTCAAGGGTGGCGGACAGACGCCGTATTGCCGTGGTGGTGATGGCCGTGCGGTCCTGCGTTCCAGCGTTCGTGAATTCCTGGCCCAGGAGCACATGCACGCACTGGGTGTGCCGACCTCCCGGTCGCTGAGCCTCTATGTTTCGAAAACAGAGAGAGTACGGCGCCCCTGGTACTCTCCGGGCTCCCATTCCCTGGATCCCGACCAGCTCATTTCGGAGCCGGTTGCCATCTCCACACGTGTCGCCCCGTCCTTCATTCGGGTGGGCCAGCTGGAACTTTTCGGGCGCAGGGCTCGAAAGCAGGAGCACCCCCGCGCCCATGAAGAACTCGAACAGCTGGTGCTGCACCTGATTGATCGGGAGTACCACGGTGTTATTGACCAGTCCCTCGATACGCCCACAAAAATCGTGATGCTCGCGCGGGAGTTTCGCGGCCGCCTTGCCTCGCTGGTGGCGAACTGGATCCGGGTTGGTTACTGCCAGGGCAATTTCAACAGCGACAATTGCGCCGCTGGCGGTTTCACGCTGGATTACGGGCCTTTTGGCTTCTGCGAACTATTCGAGCCGTTCTACCAGCCCTGGACCGGTGGCGGGCAGCACTTCTCTTTCCTTAACCAACCCGCAGCGGCGGAACGGAACTTCAAGAGTTTCTGTTCGGCCCTTCAGCCGCTGCTGGCAGATCACGAGAACGAACAGGCGCAACTCCAGGAGATTCACGGTGGATTTGCCGAGGTAATGCAGGCGGAGCTGGAAAAGATGTGGGCAGCGAAGCTGGGCCTTGGCACTTTTGACGCCGAACTCTTCAGGGAACTGATTACGCTGATGACCCGGACCCCAGTGGATTATACGATGTTCTTCCGGGAGCTTTCCTCCGTACCCGAAGACATCGAACCCCTCAAAAACAGCTTCTACAGATCATTGGATGAGTCAGCAGCGGCCGATCCGGAAGGGCTACTCAACCGCTGGTCAGAGTGGTTTGCCAGATGGAAATCGCAGATTGGGATCGATGACTCCACTGTCAGCTCCCAATTCCGTGAGGAGCTATCCCGCAACATGAAGCTGGTGAACCCCAAATACACCATGCGTGAGTGGTTCGTGCTGCCTGCCTATCAGCGAGCAGCAGAGGGCGATTACCAGCCCCTGCGTGCCTTGCAGGGTGTTTTGACGCAACCCTATGCCGAGCAGTCGAATGCGGTTGAGGCGCAATACTACCGGCTGAAGCCGTCGGAGTTGTTCAACCTGGGTGGGGTTTCACACTACAGCTGCTCGTCGTGACTGAAGCCCCGTCTGGTTACCAAACTTTACAAATTGCCAAACCTATCAAGGTCTACAGCCACCACATCCCCTAAAGTAGCGGCACAACCTCTAACAAGGATAAACGGTTGCCGCGATGAAACGCCTGATTGGTCTGCCTGTTACTGCTGTCTCCCTCATCCTCGCCGGTTGCGGTGAGGAATCCGACCAGTTGCCCGTGGACGGGCGGGATTTCGATGGCGTTGAATACAGCGAGCCTGCGCCTTACACGGGTAAGGTCATCGACGGCTACCTGAAGAACGCCCGGGTCTGGCTCGACATGGATGGGGACAGTCAGTTCACCCCGGGGCCTCTGGTTATCGAGCTGGATAATGGCAGGGAGGTTACTCTTGCCTCGGGGGAGCCCACCGCCATGAGTGGTGCCGGCGGTCGTTTCGCGATGGATATTTCGGAACTGGTCCTGGATCCTTCAGTGGGGCCGGATCTTGATCCACGGGATTATGCGCTGCATGCCGTAGCCCTTCCGGGTAAAACCCTTGAGGAAACGCGCAACGGGGAAGTTCCGGTGGTCAGTGCCTACCTGATGTCGGCGCCTCCGGGTGTCCGCAATATCACGCCATTAACCACGCTGGCCCGTTACCGGGGCATCGTCGGCCTTGGTGCCTTCCTGCAAACACCTTCCGGCGCGGCAGCGAGCCTGGCGGACCTGAATCTGGTGCGGGACTATATCCTCGCCCAGGACGAGCGCTCACATGCCTATGCCCGGGCACTGGCAAGGTTCATGGCCAGCCAGATTCCCTCTGCCTACAACGACCTGCTGGCGGCCGGAGACAGTGACGGCACGGAGCGATTCCTGAGCAGGGAAGCGGCGTTTCTATTGGGCGTATCGCTGGTGCAGAACGCTGCGGATGTGATCGCGGTGGTTGATGATGTCGCCCAGGGTGATTTTGCCAATGTCGATGTGGACGCCCTGGTGCTCCCCGAAGTGGATGTGGAATTGAGCGACCCGGTGCTGCTGACCAGCCAGAAGGTATACGCCGAGCCCTCCAATCAGGACAGCCTGCCTGCCAACCGCTCCGGCCTGCAGATCTCCGCCGAGCTGGCGTTCGCTTACAGTGAGAGCGGGCGCCTGCTATCCGTCTCCGCGAACGGCTGCCTGTCACCCTCCATGCCGGAGCTGGCACGACTGATCGGTGTTAACGGCTACATGGCGGACCTGGAAACCCAGTGGTTGCCCTCCGCCGCGCTTTCGGAGCAAAGCCGTCTGAATTTCGACGAAGAGGGCACGGATGAGCGGCTGGTTTTCGATTGGGGCAATCGCCGCATTCACTTCGAGACCAGCACCACCTGTCATGAACACAGGGGAATTGCAGCGGATTCAACGGAATTGGGCGGCCCTCCAGAGGTCACCTACAGCTGGACGACGGACAGCGGCGATCTGGTGGAACTGGTTGCTGAGACCAGCGGTGGCGCAAGGCGCACGCTGGTTCCGGAAACCGACAATTCCTCGTCCGTTTTTCCCGGATACCGGATTTCAGAGCAGGGCGTTGAGGTGGAGGCCGTAACCTTTTCGGCGGGTATAGACAGCTGCGCTCCACAGCAAGAGGCTGTCGACGCGAGTCAGGTTGTGACAGGCGTTCAGGCGTACCAGTTTTCCGGCTATGATCCCCAGCCTGCGGGTTTCACCGATCCGGTGCTTGAATTTGATCGACGGGAGTTTTCCGGGCCCGAACAACCGAATCTCCGCCTGTTGCGCTATGGATTCCTGGATCCGGATCTTCTACAGCTGCCCCGCGTGACTGGCGATGGCAGTTTCGAGTGGGCGATAAACTATCCGGCAGCAGACGGGCCAGGCTTTGTTGCAGAACAACCGAACCTTATCCGCGATGCCTATCTGAAAAATTACAATTCGTCCGGAGAATGCGGCCGCGAGTTTGAGGGTGTGCCCAATTCTGCTTATGCGAAGGTAGAGTTTGGTTACCAGAGGTTGTCTGAGTACCTGGTGGGACTGCTGGATTAGTCGCGATCAGTGGCAATCTGGCTTCTGGCAAGAAGGCTTCGTAGATCGGATGCTATTTGAGGAAATTGACGACTTCGCCGGTTGGCTGTCTTGCCATTTCCTGGGGGAGGAAATGGTGCCGAGGAGAGGACTTGAACCTCCACGGGGTTGCCCCCACTAGCACCTGAAGCTAGCGTGTCTACCAATTTCACCACCTCGGCAGGTGATTTGCAGAACCTTAGCTTGTTGAAAACTAAACGTTTCTGCCAACGTTGAGGCGTGTCCCTCAACCGATGGCGCGTACTTTAATAATTCCCGCCGAGGCTGTCAAACATTTTTTCGCAAAAAGAATGGCAGGTATTTGTGCCTATTCCTTGCAGGTTGATAGGCAGGAGCTCCATCCCAACGTTATACTCCATTGCAAACGAATCTGAACTGTGCCGCGTTGGTACAGCCTCTTAACAAGGATCCGAATGGTTTCCAGGAAGAAAAACGACCGGGATCCTCACGCCAGCCGTGAGGCCCAGAAATACGAAAATCCTATTCAAAGCCGGGAATTTATCCTCGCGCATCTCAAAGAGCGTGGCGCTCCCGCAACCCACGAAACACTGTGTTCAGAACTTGGTCAGTCGTCAGAGGAGGGCATTGAAGCCCTTCGTCGGCGATTGATTGCCATGTGTCGGGACGGGCAGTTGATTTGTAACCGGCGTGGCGCCTACCTTCCCATTGAGGAAGCCGACCTGGTAACGGGGCGGGTGATTGGACACAAAGATGGCTTCGGCTTTCTGGTGCCGGATGACGGGGGCTCCGATCTGTTTCTCACTGCCCGACAGATGCGTCAGGTGTTTCATGGGGATCGGGTGGCCGCTCGGGTTGATCGGGTTGATGATCGAGGCCGGCGCGAAGGTGTGATTGTTGAAGTTCTGGAATACCGGACCAGCCAGACGGTGGGACGCTTTTTCGAGGAAAGTGGTATCAACTTCGTTGTTCCTGAAAACGCGCGGATCAATCACGAAGTACTGATTCCCCAGGAGAATTGCGGCAATGCCCGCCACGGCCAGTATGTTGTGGTGGACATAGTTCGCCAGCCCACCGTGCGCACTCAGCCACTGGGCAAGGTTGTTGAAGTGCTTGGCGAACACATGGCGCCAGGGATGGAAATTGACGTTGCCATCCGTTCCTACGACATTCCCCACAGCTGGCCGCCCGCTGTCGGTGAGCAGACGGCACAGATTCCGGAAGAGGTCACTGAGAAAGACAAGGCCAACCGGAAGGACATCCGAAATCTCAGGCTGGTAACCATCGATGACGAAACGGCCCGGGATTTCGACGATGCTGTCTATTGCGAGCCAAGGCCTCGTGGTGGCTATCGTCTGATCGTTGCGATTGCCGATGTGTCCCACTACGTCCGGCCCGGTTCTCCACTGGATGAAGAGGCGTTAAACCGCAGTACCTCGGTCTATTTTCCGGACCACGTTGTGCCAATGCTGCCAGAAAAGCTGTCCAATGGCCTTTGCTCGTTGAATCCGGGCGTCGATCGCCTCTGCATGGTGGCCGATATGACCATTAGCGCCGCCGGTAACATCAGCAGCTACAACTTTTATCAGGCGGTCATGTTCAGTCATGCGCGGCTTACCTACAACAAGGTAAGTACCATGCTGGAGCATCCGGACACCGAGCAGGGCTATAAGCTGTGCGAGCAATACGCCAGCGTTCTCCCGCAGTTGCACAATCTTTATGGTCTCTACCAGTTGTTGCGCAAGGCGCGTACCGAGCGTGGCGCAATTGATTTCGAAACCACCGAAACCAAGATTGTGTTTGACGCCGACCGGAAGATAGAAGAGATAGTGCCGGTTCAGCGCAACGATGCCCACAAGATCATCGAGGAGTGCATGTTGTGTGCGAACGTTGCTACAGCGCGATTCCTGAAAAAACACAAACTGCCTGCACTGTATCGGGTGCATGATGGCCCCTCAGAAGAGCGGCTCAATGCGGTTCGGCTGTTCCTGGGTGAGCTGGGTCTCCAGCTGGGCGGCGGTGATAACCCCACGTCTGCGGACTACCAGGAGCTGCTGAACAGTATCAAGGACCGCTCGGATGCCAATGTTATCCAGACGGTGATGCTGCGTTCACTCAGTCAGGCCGTCTACAGCCCTGAAGAGGGCGGCCATTTTGGCCTTGGTTATGCGGGTTATGCTCACTTCACGTCGCCGATTCGACGTTATCCGGACCTGATCAATCATCGGGCCATCAAGTCGGTTATCCACGGAGGGAAGCCCTCCAAGGATGTGGTTCCGCCTCCCAAACCGGATCCCGAGCTCGCCGAGTACCCCTATGATATGGCCCGGATGGAGCAGCTGGGTGAGCACACCTCAATGGCAGAACGCCGTGCCGACGATGCTACCCGGGATGTCATGGCGTGGTTGAAGTGTGAGTACCTTAGTGATCATGTCGGTGAGGAATACGATGGCGTCATTGCCTCCGTGGTGCCTTTCGGTTTCTTTGTGGAGCTATCGGGTGTTTACATAGAAGGGTTGGTACACGTGTCGACCCTGAGCGGTGACTTCTTTCACCATGATTCGGTCAAGCATCGTCTAATCGGCGAGCGCACGGCAATGAGTTTCCGGCTGGGGGATGAGGTCCGTGTGAAGGTTGTTCGGGTTGGAATGGAAGATCGCAAGATCGACCTGGAGCTGATCAGCGAGCCAGTCCATCGGCAGGCCGATCGCGACGCGCTTACGGTTCCTGAAAAAGGTGAGCGGGGAAAGGGCAAACGCAGCTCCGGCAAAGGTGGCAAGCCGCCGGGCAAAGCCAAGCCTGCACGAAAGAGTGCATCACCCGGCGAGCCTGGCCTGAAGCGCCCGAGGAAACGCCCGGCTTCGACGTCATCGAAGAAAAAGGGGCCTGAGGCCTTCGATGATAATGAAACGCCTTCTGCCAGGGATGAGCTGGTTGCGAAGGCTGCGAAGCTCGCCCTGAAAAAAGGCAAGAAGGGCAGTGGCGCTGGTAAAGGCGACAAAAAAGCCAAGCCGCGCAAATCAGGCAAGTAACAGGAAGCAGAATCAGTGTCCGGAGAATTTGTGTTTGGCTGGCACGCGGTTGAGGCTGTCCTCAAACGCGAGCCTGAGCGTCTGCGGCAGGTCTGGATCCAGACCGGCAGGCAGGATAAAAGGGTCAAGAGTATTACCGATACCCTTGATAGCCTGGGTGTGCGATGGAAGGTTGTGCATCGCAGAGAGCTGGACGAGCGGGTGTCCGGTGTTCACCAGGGAATTGTTGCGGCCGTAAGTGAAAGCCGGGAATGGACCGAAGACGATCTGCTGGCGCAGTTGGCCGGCAGTGACAAGCCGCCTTTCCTGCTGGTGCTTGACGGTGTGACCGATCCCCATAATCTCGGCGCCTGCATGCGCACTGCTGATGCTGTGGGTGTTCAGGCGGTCATTGTACCCAAGGACAAGTCCGCTTCGCTGACTCCGGTTGCCCGCAAGGTTGCCTGTGGTGCTGCCGAGACGGTGCCCTTTGTCCGAGTCACCAATCTCGCCCGTTTTCTGCGCAGTTTGCAGGATAAGGGTGTTTGGCTGATCGGTACTGCCGGTGAGGCAAACGCAACGCTATACCAGGCCGATTTCAAGGGCCCGGTGGCGCTGGTGATGGGAGCCGAAGGCAAAGGGATGCGCCGACTGACCCGAGAGCACTGTGACCAGCTGATCAATATCCCTATGCTCGGCCATGTCGACAGCCTTAACGTGTCCGTGGCTACGGGTGTTTGCCTATACGAAGCCCTGCGCCAACGGCTTGGTTAACCCTTGCACACAAGGGCTTCCCCGCCTAGAATACGTGACCCCTTTTTTAAGGGGTGGTTTTGTATTGTCTGAATGCAGGCGGTACGGGGCCAAGCTTTTGATCAAGCCTTTCTTGTAAAGCCTTATTGATAAAGCAAAAAGAAACCGGCAGCGGAACGCTGTCAACTCCTTGCTTTCATGTTTGTCGGTCGCGGGTTCAGATCCGTGCCGGGAAAAAGGAAGCTGTTTAAACCGTAGGGAGAACTCATGCGTCACTACGAAATCGTTTTTATGGTACATCCGGATCAGAGCGAGCAGGTGCCCGCGATGATCGAGCGTTATACCGGCGTCATCACTGAAGATGGCGGCAAGGTACATCGCCTGGAAGATTGGGGCCGTCGTCACCTGGCATACCCGATCAATAAGATTCACAAGGCTCACTACGTACTGATGAACGTTGAATGTTCACAGGCCGCAATGGACGAGCTGACTCACAACTTCCGTTTCAACGATGCAATCATCCGCGACATGATCCTGCGCCGCGATGGTGCGGATACAGAACTGTCCCCGATGAAAGCTTCCGAGTCCCGTGAAGACCGTCGTGGCGGCGATGATCGCCCGCGTCGTTCAGCCGAATCTGACGAGCCACGTCAGCGTGCTGAAACCCAGGACGAAGAAGAGTAATTAACCGGAGTTGAGGAGTTAAGTTATGGCTCGTTTTTTCAGACGTCGTAAGTTCTGCCGCTTCACGGCAGAGGGTGTAAAGGAGATCGATTACAAAGATCTGGACACCCTGAAAGGCTACATCACTGAAACCGGCAAAATCGTGCCCAGCCGCATCACCGGCACCAAAGCACGTTATCAGCGTCAGCTGGCTACCGCTATCAAGCGTGCCCGCTACCTGGCACTGCTGCCGTACTCGGACAGCCACGATAACTAAGTAACAGAAACACAGGACTTGGGACCATGCGTGCACTTGCACAGTATGTAATGCGCGGTCCCCTCCAGGCCGGTGGGGTAGCAGCAGTAACAACTGCCGTACCCTTGTTGTTCTGGATTGGCGCAGCCGTTGTTGGCCTGGTCATTCTCAGGCTTGGCATCAGTCAGGGGCTCAATATCGGGCTCTGGGCATTACTTCCGGCGCTTGGCTGGAGCATTTTCGGGCAGGACCCGACCGCTCTGGCCGTGTTGCTCCAGGTGATGCTTATGGCGTCATTGATCAGGACAACGCTGTCCTGGGAAAAAGCTCTGCTTGCGGGAAGTTTTCTCGCAATCGTCACGGGCCTGATGTTGCCTGTGGTGTACCCGGGGCTGCTGGATGATCTGGTCCAGGCCGGGGTGAGTTTTTACCAACAGTACAATGCCGAAATTGCGAAGAGTCTCGGCGATGACCTCGATAAGGTTATCCGGGACACGATGAACGCGAGCATGGCAGGCACCTACCTGGCAACGGGTGTGGGCATGACCATGCTGGCGCGGGCCTGGCAGGCGGGGCTTTACAACCCCGGTGGATTCCGCAAGGAATTCCATGGCCTGAGGCTATCTCCGCCCATTGCGGTGTTGTGCGCGGTGACCATGGTAGTCGGTCCGTTCCTCGGGCTGAATTCCATGCTGCTGGCCTGGGCCGCGGGAACGCCGCTGTTCCTGGCCAGCCTGGCGCTGGTGCACGGCGTTGTTGGTTTGAAACAGCTCAGTGGGAACTGGTTGGCGATGTTCTACGTAGCGCTGATCCTTCTGGGCCCAAGTCTGATGATTCTGTTAGTGGTTCTGGCTTTTGTGGATAGCTGGCTGGATATCCGGAGGCGCATAAGTCCTGCCGGGCCGGCTGAATAAAGCACGAAGAGGTTAACGAGATGGAAGTTATTCTGCTCGAGAAAGTTGCAAACCTTGGCTCCCTGGGTGACAAGGTAAAGGTCAAGGCCGGTTACGGTCGTAATTTCCTGCTTCCTTATGGCAAGGCTGTACCTGCCACCGAAGCAAATCTGAAGGCGTTCGAAGAGCGTCGTGCCGAGCTTGAGAAAGCGGCTGCTGAGAAGCTGTCTGCTGCCCAGGCCCGCGCCGAGGCCCTCGAGGGTGCTGCTTTCACCATCAGCTCCAAGGCCGGTGAAGAAGGCAAACTGTTCGGCTCTATCGGTGTGCGCGACATTGCTGACGCGATCACTGCCGGTGGTACCGAAGTCGAGAAGAGCGAAGTTCGTCTGCCGGAAGGCCCGATCCGGGTGACTGGCGAGTACGAGATCGAGCTTCAGCTGCACTCCGACGTTGAAGTTACGGTCAAGCTGGCGGTCGTTGCCGAGTAAGCCGTTTTCCCTGAAAACGGTGTCGGGGTTTCCCCGGCTCTGGTAATACGCTGGTGGCCCTCGCTTCCTCTTTATGAGGTCCAGCGCTGGCCAACCTGACAGGCCCGAACCGCATCTCGCGGCTTTCGGGCCTGTTGCTTTCTGGTATGCTGTTAAGTCCCTGTAACCCTCTCCCATTGCTGCGGCAGGTCGCTTAAACTGTCGTGGTTGTGATGTCCAACTGAAGATGTGTTCATGGCCAAGCCCAATCTGAAGCCCGCGAGTACCGATCTCGAAACCAGTCGTATCAAGGTGCCTCCCCACTCTGTGGAAGCAGAGCAGGCGGTATTGGGCGGCCTGATGCTGGATAACCGCCGGTTCGACGAGATCTCGGAAGTGATTTCGGCCGCCGATTTCTATCGGCAGGACCACCGCCTGATTTTTGGCGCCGTGGAGCGTCTTGCCAGTGAGAGCGAGCCACTGGATGTTGTTACCCTGGCGGAATTCCTGGAGCGCGCCGGCGATATTGAGGATGCCGGTGGCTTGTCTTATCTGGCGGAATTGGCTGAGAAAACTCCGGGCGCAGCAAACATCCGTGCCTACGCGGATATTGTCCGTGAGCGGTCCATTCTGCGACAGCTGGTAGAGGTGTCCGGCAAGATTTCCGATTCGGCCTTCAACCCGCTCGGCAGGAACAGTAATGAAATTCTCGACGAGGCCGAGCGGAGCGTATTCCAGATTGCTGAAGCGAGGGTCAAGGAAGGTTCCGGTCCACAGGCCATAAACCCGATTCTGGCCAAGACCCTGAGCCGGATCGAGGAATTGTTTGAGTCTGGCGAGCAGACCACCGGTCTGACGACGGGCTTCAAGGATCTGGACGAACAGACCTCGGGCATGCAGCCCTCGGATCTGATCATTGTGGCGGGTCGTCCCTCCATGGGTAAGACGACCTTTGCCATGAATATCGTGGAGAATGCCCTGATCAGCACCGGCACGCCGGTGCTGGTGTTCAGTATGGAAATGCCGGCGGATGCCCTTGCCATGCGGATGCTCTCGTCGCTCGGTCGCATTGATCAGACCAAGGTCCGTGGCGGTAAGTTGGAAGAGGACGACTGGCCCCGGCTGACGTCGGCGGTGAGTCTGCTCAAGGACAAACCTCTTTATATCGACGATACGCCGGGTCTGAGTCCCACGGAAATGCGCTCCCGGGCCCGACGCATTGCCCGGGAGAATGACGGCAAGATAGGCCTGATCATGGTCGACTACCTGCAGTTGATGCGGGTGCCCGGCAACACCGAAGGCCGGACGGCCGAGATTTCGGAAATCTCGCGGTCCCTGAAGGGCATTGCCAAAGAGCTTAGCTGCCCGGTGGTGGCGCTGTCCCAGCTTAACCGGAGTCTTGAGCAGCGGCCCAACAAGCGCCCGGTTAACTCGGATCTTCGGGAATCGGGCGCCATCGAGCAGGACGCCGACGTCATCATGTTTGTGTACCGGGATGAGGTCTATAACGAAGACACGCCGGACAAGGGCATTGCCGAGATCATCATTGGCAAGCAGCGGAACGGCCCCATCGGCACTATCCGCCTGGCCTTTATCGGCAAGTACACAAAATTCGAGGACCTGGCCCACGGCGATTACAGCGACTATGGCGGGGAGTATTGATGCCCCGCAGCACTGTTGCCCGGATTGATCTCGACGCCCTTCGCAAGAACTATCAGACAGCCCTGAATCGGGCCGGCGGGGCGCAGGTGATGGCCGTGGTCAAGGCCGACGGCTATGGCCACGGCATAGGGCCGGTGGCCTCGGCCCTGGACAGCCTGGCCCCGAAGTTTGCGGTGGCGTGTATCGAAGAGGCGGCGGCCATACGGGAAGCGGGCCTGGCACAGCCGGTAGTCCTGCTGCAGGGTGTCCACGCCGAAGCGGATATTGATGAGTGCGCCCGGAACAGGTTTGAGCCGGTTTTCCACAGTTTCCAGCAACTGTCGTGGCTGGAGCGCCTTGAAGCACGACCGGCGTTCTGGCTGAAAGTGAACAGCGGCATGAACCGTCTGGGCTTTCATCCGGACGAGCTGGCCAAGGTAATGGGCCGGCTGCAGGCCATGAGTGCGGAGAAGGGGCTGTTGGGCTTTGTGACCCACTTCGCCTGTGCCGACGATCCGGATAGTGCCATGACGGCGCAGCAGACATCGGTATTTGAGAAGGCTACCTCTGCGTTTCCCGGACTGATGAAGAGCGTTGCCAATTCGGCCGCCCATTTTCACCCTGACCAGCCGATGTTTGACTGGAGCCGACCGGGCATCATGCTGTATGGCGGTTCGCCAATGGTTGGCAAAACCGGCCCGGAGCTTGGTCTGGAACCGGTGATGTCGCTGGAGGCACCGTTGATCAGCACCCGAATGGTGCCAGCGGGAGAGTCTGTTGGGTACGGAGCCGGCTGGGTCGCCGATCGGGACACCCGGATGGGTATGGTGGCCATTGGTTATGGCGATGGTTATCCCCGGCATGCGGGCACCAACACACCGGCGGCGATCAATGGACAGCGGATCCGGCTCATCGGTCGGGTATCCATGGATATGCTGGCGGTTGATCTCACCAATGCTCCGGATTCGAAGGAGGGCGACACTGTCGAACTCTGGGGGCGCACAGTTGGTGTTGATGAGGTGGCGACCTGTGCTGGCACCATCTCCTACGAGTTGATGACCGGCATCACCGGGCGTGTGCCGCGGCAATACCGGTAGTATCGCGGGGCGCTCTGTCAGCCCTGTTCCGGTTCGTGGATGATTTCCTCGATGAAGTCGAGGATGGCAGCGAGGCTGCGGTCGTCCAGCTTTTTGAGCACCTTGTGTACGACCATCTTGCTGCCCTTGAGCATGCTGCTGATGCCCATTTTGGCCATGCTCATCATCATGTTGCTGGCATGGAGGCGGCGAAGCGGCTCCAGGAAAAAGAAGTCCAGACCTTCTTCGGTCATGTCCACAATCAGGTTGAAGAGCTTGTCGATGGCCTCTTTGTCGGCCTTGCCCCGCTCGCGCAGTTCGCCGACGGTGTAAAGGGCCCGGGTTCGCAACTCGTCGGGGATCGGCGCCACAATGTGGCTCTGTTGTTTCAGCATGACAGTTCCTGTTGTTGTATGCTCTTGAAAGAAATAGCAAAGCATTAAGTTCAGACTGCATCAGTGTAGGCGCCGGAATCCAGAAGCCATTGGCCAGACCGGTTCCGAAATACCGTCACATAAGTGATACCAGGAGGCATTGAATCCTCGTGCATGTACTTGTTGTTCACGATTACGGCCCTTTGGGGAAGGTTCTGCTGGAGCGTTTGCGGGCTACGCACCTGCACGTCAGCCCATTGCTTGTCAGTGACCCCTCCAATGCCGACCTTGATGCACTGGAGAACTGGATTCCCGAGGATACCGATCTGATTGTTAACGCACTCTGGATGGCCGATCCCGAGGTCGCCGAGAAAGACCCAGAGGGCGTCCACATGGCTGCGTTTTCGCTACCCCTGGCCATGGCGGAGTTTGCCCGTGATCGCGGCATGGCGTTGCTCCAGCTTTCCTCCTGTTACGTATTCGATGGCCGTAAGCAGAGTGGGTATATCACCTCTAACCCCGGGCAGCCGGTGAACGAATTGGGGAACTGGCAATGGGAATGCGAGCAGGCTCTGCGCACCCTGCTGCCGAGACACATTATCCTGCGAACCGGCTGGAGCCTGGCGCGATTTATACGAAAGGTTCAGGCCAGCACTGCTGCCGGTGAGGTGCTGTCATTGCCTGGGCGGTGCCGCGGTCAGCCTGTGGCGGTTCGGGATCTGGCCCGGGTGATCGAGGCGGTGGTTCTTCAGCTTGATTGCGGGGCCGAGGTGTGGGGCACCTATCAGTACGCCGGCGCCGAGGAAATCAATCTCTACGAGCTCGGCCTGGCAATCGCCGGCCTTCCAGGGATCCCGGAAGGTATTCGGGTCGTGGATGAGGTGCCTGAGTGGGGGCATCTTGAACCGGTGAATACCACGCTGATCTGCACCAAGATCCGAAACACCTTCGGGATCAAACAGATGCCATGGCGCTCGGGCCTGGTGGATGAACTGGCCATGTTGAAAAAGAATAATGGAAGGGAAGTGGAGAGTGAGCCCGCCGGTTCATGAAACCGACGGACACGAAGCAGCTTCTCAGTTATTGCACTGGCGAGAAAATTCC
Source organism: Marinobacter salsuginis (assembly GCF_009617755.1). NCBI lineage: Bacteria > Pseudomonadati > Pseudomonadota > Gammaproteobacteria > Pseudomonadales > Marinobacteraceae > Marinobacter > Marinobacter salsuginis. Next base: position 516,334 of record NZ_BGZH01000002.1, on the reverse strand, counting down.
CGGCTGACCATCTGCAGGCCTTCGATATCCAAGAGTTCGACTTCCCGGCCCCTGGCCTTGATGAGCCCCTGATTCTGGAAACGCGTGAAGACCCGGCTCACGGTTTCGACAGCCAGCCCCAGGAAGTTGGCGATGTCGTTACGTGCCATGGGCAGGCTAAAGTTGGTCGGAGACATGCGCCGGCGCTGGAAGCGGCTGGACAGCGATAACAGCAGTGCGGCAATGCGCTCTTCGGCGGTATTCTTGCTTAGCAGCATGGCCAACTGGTGACTGTTCTGGATCTCCTGGCTCATCAGGTGATACATGTGATGCTGCAGTTCCGGCAGCTTGCCAGTGAGCTCCTCCAGTTTGTCGATCGGAAACTCGCAGATGCTGGTCCGCTCCAGAGCCTTGGCGGTGCACGCATAGTTCTCGCTGCCAATGCTGTCCAGACCCACCAGTTCACCGGGCATGAAAAAGCCGGTTACCTGTTCTTCGCCACTCTCGGTAATAATCGACGTCTTGATGGAACCACTTTTCACCGCAAAGCACGCGCGGTAGGGCGTGCTCTGGTCAAAGATATGTTCGCCGCGGTTGAAGATTCGCCCCTGCTGGACTATGTCTTCCAGCCGGTCAAGGTCGTTCTCTTCAACTGCCAGGGGAAGGCAAAGATTGCTCAGGCTGCACTGGTGGCATGAGGCCTTGAGGGGAGAAGCCTGACGAAACGGAATTGCTTGAGCCATACGTGATGATCCGTCCGATTTGATCCATATCAACTATGTACCTTAATACGGATAGCGGTCTTTGCCAATAATCAAGCTTAATGATCTGAGAATATAATTGTTAAAAATAAGGGCCCGAAGGCCCTTATTCGGCTCATGCTTAGAGTTTTTCAAATACCAGAGACGCGTTCGTCCCACCAAAGCCGAAACTGTTGGACATCACGGTGTTCAGTGCGCCTTCCCGACTTTTTGGACCAACTAAAGGCATGTCGCTGATTTTCTCGTCCGGATCATTGAGGTTTCTGGTACCTGCAATGAAGCCATTCTGCAGCATCAGGAGCGAGTAGATCGCCTCCTGCACGCCTGCCGCACCAAGGGAGTGGCCGGTCAGTGATTTGGTAGATGAAATGGCGGGGATGTCGGAACCAAAGGTTGAACGCACCGCGCCCATCTCGGCAACATCGCCAACCGGGGTACTGGTGCCGTGCGCGTTGATGTAGTCGATCTTGCCACGGATGGTGGCCATCGCCTGTTTCATGCAGCGCTGGGCGCCTTCGCCCGAGGGAGCGACCATGTCGTAGCCGTCTGAGGTGGCGCCATAGCCGGTGAGTTCGGCAATGATGTTGGCACCGCGTTTCTTCGCATGCTCCAGCTCCTCCAGTACCATCATGCCGCCACCGCCGGCGATCACGAAACCGTCCCGGCCGGCGTCGAAGGGGCGCGAGGCTGTCTCGGGGGCGTCGTTGTACTTGGTGGAAAGCGCGCCCATGGCGTCGAACATCATGGTCAGGCTCCAGTCCTCTTCTTCTCCGCCGCCGGCGAACACGATGTCCTGCTTGCCCGCCTGGATCTGCTCCATGGCATGGCCGATGCAATGGGCACTCGTGGCGCAGGCCGAAGACATGGAGTAGTTCACGCCGCGGATTTTGTATGCTGTGGCCAGACAGGCGGAAACCGTGCTGGTCATGATGCGGGGCACCATATACGGCCCGATGCGCTTCACGCCTCTCTCACGCATGATGTCGGTGGCTTCAACCTGGCTGGAACAGGACGCGCCGCCGGAGCCCGCGATCAGACCGGTGCGGTCATTGGAGATCAGCTCTTCGGTCAGCCCTGCCTGGGCAATTGCCTGCTCCATGGACAGGAAACTGTACATGGCCGACGGGCCCATGAACCGGCGGATCTTGCGGTCGATAACGGATGTGTCGACATCCACCGAGCCTGCAATCTGGCTGCGAAAGCCCATTTCCTTATAGGTTTCGTTGAAACGGATGCCGGACTTTCCGTTTTTAAGGCTGTCCCTGACTTCATCCAGTGAATTGCCAATGCAGGACACAATGCCCATACCGGTGACGACGACGCGTCTCATAAGTTCCTCCTTACCGACCGGCCGATGTGGCCGACCTTGCGATCAATAACGTTATTTAACAGTCTAGGCGCTTTGGCCCGGATACGATATTTGACCTTGGTAAGGGGAGAAGGCCGGATAAAGCTCCACAGAGTGTTCAGCGCTTGCGGCTTCGACCCTTTCTGGCGCCCTTCTTTGCGCCGCTGGCCTCCTCGCGAGCGGCTTTCTCAGCCGCGGCTGCCTCGGCTTCCTGGGCTTCGCGTTCGACCATCTCAGGGGTTTCCAGCGAGATGCGTCCCAGAGTTCCGGCCCGGAATTCGTTGAGCAACACCTCCGATACTTTATGCAGATCCGGGATGCCTCCGCGGCCGAAGAATCTCCGCTTCTCGGCAATTCCGTCCATCAGCGCCAGGGCATCTTTCGGTAGTTCCTCGAAGCCGTAGCGGGCTTTGACCAGCTCTGGATAGGCTTCCAGAAGGTACTCGGCCTCGAACATGGCCACATCCTCAAAATCCAGAACCGCGCTGCGAATCGCCCCGGTTACCGCCAGACGATAACCACAGGCTTCGGGAGACAGTTTCGGCCAGAGGAAGCCGGGCGTGTCGTAGAGCAGAATGTTGTTGGGCAGTTTGATGGCCTGTTGCGCCCTGGTTACTGCTGGCTCGTTCCCGGTCTTGGCCGCAGGACGCCCTGCCAGGGTATTGATCAGGGTGGATTTACCGACATTTGGAATGCCCAGAATCATCACCCGCAGTGCACTCTTCTGGCGATCATGATCGGGCGTCATCTCCTCCGCCAGTTTGAGGATAGCCAGCGCCTCATTGCGTTGGTTATGGGTAAGCGTAATGGCGCGGACGCCGCGCTCTTTTTCGAGCCAGACTAACCACTGCTCAGTGATTTCTGGATCTGCCAGGTCGCGTTTGTTCAATACCTTGATCAGCGGGGTATCACCGCGCAGGGCAGGTACCAGCGGGTTTTCGCTACTGAAAGGAATGCGCGCATCAACCACTTCGATGATGAGGTCCATCTGTGGCATGACTTTCTTGATCTCCTTGCGGGCCTTGTGCATGTGCCCTGGAAACCAGTTGATGGCCATCGTATCTGCTCCGGATTGGTTTGAACGGCGCCATTATGAAGGGGAATGACCAAACTTTCACATTTGTTTGAATCCCCGTGTGTGGCGGCTTTTGGCGTGGAAGACTGAGAAGTATGTACAAAAAGAGGGCTGATCGGGGTGAAAAACCGTATCCGTATGTTTTAGGGTGTAGTCCCTGAACGATGAAACCAATGTATGTCGGTGGTATTTCAATCGTGGCCACCTTGTTTATGGAGAGAGTTATGAAGCTTGCAAAATTGTTTGGTACTGCCCTGGTTGCCCTGAGCCTTTCGGTCCCGGCCGTGGCCCAGCAGTCCGGCGGCCAGCCTGATCAGGTTGACCAGCTGGCCCAGATGGTAGGGCTGACCGAAGAGCAGCAGACCGAAATCCGCGCCATCATCGACGAGATGCAGGGCGAAATCGGCGAGCTCCGCCAGGAAGCCCGCGCGCTGCAGCAGCAGATGCAGGGTGAGATCAAATCAGACTTTGATGAAGCTGCGATTCGCGAGCAGGCCAAAGAGCTTGGGGAAGTGACCGGCGAGATTGCAGCTCTGTCCACTCTGATGCAGGCGAAGGTAGACAGCGTGTTTACCCAGGAGCAGCGTGACGAGCTGGATAAGCGTATGCAGCAGATGCAGCAGCAAATGCAGCAGCGTCGTCAGATGCAACAGCAGATGCAGCAGGGGCAAGGTCAGGGCATGCAATGATCCTGCTTTCCCTCTGACTTTGTTGGAGAAGGGCCGCATCCTTGGGTGTGGCCCTTTTTTTGTGCCCCTGGCCTGCGAGTCCTGGTGGGGCTCGGCGGGTGTGGGCCTTTGCCAGAACCGCTACGAGCACATCCATGTGCGCTTGACGTCGGCCATCCTTGGCCGCCGACATTCTGGCAAAGGCCCACACCCGCCAAGCGTCAGAAATCGGAGCTATAGGAAGTCACCTTGGACTCGAATCTAAGCGTCCCTTTTCGGTTTGCGATTACTGAACTGTTTGAAGAACAGGGGTGTTACCCCCTCCCAAAAATGTCTGTGGCCAAGGATGGCCACAGCCAAGCGCACATGGATGTGCTCGTAGCGTTTTTTGGGAGGGGGTAACACCCCTGTTCCTCCTCTGAAACCAGAAGGCTAGGAGCCCAAGCCCGAAGAAGCCCCACCCAAGCCAAAGGGTTTAACCAGAACAATAAGCCGGGGAAGCAGGGTAAGCGCCCCCACCAGAGCCATGAACATGGCAAACCCGGTGAACAACCCGAAGTAGATGGTCGGGATGAAGTTTGACAGCACCAGTATCGAGAACCCGGAGATGATGGTCAGCGAGGTGAAGAACATGGCCTGGCCGATGCTCCGGTGGCAGCGATGCATGGTGGCGATGTAATCGCCGTCTTTCCGGAACTCGGTTTTGAAGCGGTGGATGTAGTGGATGGTGTCGTCCACGGCGATGCCCACGGTGATCGCGGCCACGGTGATGGTCATCATATCCAGGGGGATGCCCAGCCAGCCCATCAGGCCGAGTACGGAGCCTGCGGCGATCAGGTTGGGTGCGATGCCGATCAGGGCCAGTTTTAGCGAGCGGAACAGGATCAGGAACATCGCCATGATGGCGGCGAAGACCACGCCGATGGTTTTGATCTGGGAATCGAACAGGCTTTGCAGCATGTTGTTGTACATCACGGTCATGCCGGCAAAGAGCACCTGGTCTTTCGAGTAGCCCAGTTCCGTGGTCAGGTGTTCGTGGATGCGGTTCAACAGCTCCTGTCGACGCAGTTCCGGCATGGTCTCCAGGATCCGGATGCTGAATCTCGCCTGGTCGTGCTCCTCGGAGATGTAGGGCGTCAGCAGGGTGTCCTGCAGGTCGTCCGGCACGGCCGCCGGTACAAACGCCAGCTCAAGGGCGTCCAGAGGCTCGCCCTGGTTGATTCTGGCGAGGATCTCCAGGGTGGTGTTGATGGACAGTACCTTGCCGGTTTCGGGTAATCCGTCCAGATACTCGTGAACGGCTTCCAGTTCCTCCATTTTCTGGTAGGTGTACCAGGTATCCCGGTATTCCTCGCCGGCGCCGCAATCCTCCACAAACGGATCACAGTCGCTGGCAAACGGGTCGCCGCCGTTCGCGCCTTCTGGTGGAGGGTCGTCGGTAATCACTACGTCCAGGGGGGTAGTACCGCCCAGGCGGTTGTCGATGGTGATCATGCCCTGATGGATTTCGGTGGAGGATTTGAAGTAGTCGATGAAGCTGTTTTCCACCGTCAGCTTGCTCAGCCCCATAACGCAGAGCACCGCAATCACACCGGAGCCCACCAGTACCGTCTTGCCGAAGTGTTCGGTAAACCGCGCAAAGGCATCGGTGAAGGGAATCTGATCGGAGGTAACCCGGCTGTCCAGTGGTGGCGGCAGCAGGGTCAACAGGGCCGGGAATATGACGAAGGTAATGAGGAAGGCCACCGTCAGCCCCAGGGTCATCATCCAGCCAAAGTCGATGACCGGGCGAATGCCGCTGAAGGTAAGGGACCCGAAGGCGACAATGGTAGTGATGGCCATGTAGAAGCAGGGTTTGATCATCGCCATCACGGTGTTGCGCAGAGTGTCTCTGGGGCTGGCGTCGGGTTCGTCGTGCTGGAATTCCCGATAGCGCACGATCAGGTGAATGGTGAGCGACAGGGTCATGATCAGCAGCAGGGAAATAAAGTTGGAGGAGATAACCGTCACAGGCCACTGGGCCCACCCCAGAAAGCCAATCATCAGCCAGACCGTAAAGCCGCAGCACAGCAGTGGCACCAGCACCCAGCGCCATTGCCGGAAGATAATGGCCAGGGTGAGTAGCAGAAATGCGAGCACGCCCAGCCCGAAGGTCGAGAGGTCGTTTTCGATAAACCGGATCATGTCCGCCACAATCATGGGCACGCCGCCCAGGTGGATCTCTGCGCCATCCCGGTACTTGTCCAGTATGGAGCGAACGGTGCGGATGGTGGCATCGCGTTCCACACCGAGGGTTTCGGTAAAGTCGATGAACTCCTGCTTTACATGCTCCAGTTCTGCCAGCTCGGCTTCGGAGGCTTCGCCAGCGTCGGCCTTGTCTCTCAGGTCGTTGCGTTTTCTCAGCAACTCGAAATACCGATCCGGCGTGGGCAGGTTGACCTGTATCGCCGTGGTTTGGCCATCTTCACTGATCAGCAGGTTGGGGTAGAGCGGGTTGTTCAGCAGCGCCTCGCGGGCCGTCTCTGGGGCCACACCGTGTTCGTCGAGGGTCTTGATTTCGCTGTCCACGGTGTCCAGCGTCAGATCCGGGCTATGCAGGAGCGGCACATTCAGGATGCTGTTGGTGGAGCCTACTGCGTCCAAACTCTGCAGCTCATCTCGCAACGCGCCCAGCCGGGCGAGGCCCTCTTCCGAGAACAGTTCACCCTCGGGGGTATAGGTGACGATCAGGAAATCATCCGAGGTGGTGAAGCGGCGGTTTACCTGACGGTATTGCTCCAGGGAGCGGTCGTTTTCAAGTACCAGGGATTCGGCAGAGGCATCCAGCCGGAACTCGCCGAATTTGATAGCGGCGAGCGCCAGCAAAACAGCAAAGGCCGAGAGGATGATAAACGGGTGTGGAAAAACCAGGCGGTCATACAGGGCGCGAAGACGATTCATGAACAACTACTCTGCCAGTTCAAACGAGTGCAGAGTGTGCCACAAACCTCAGTGAACCGTGACCTTTGACGAGGCTTCTTCCAGGGAATCGATCAGCATTTTCAGGCGTCGGCTCATTTCCGCGCTCTCGGCGAGCTGGGTCACCATGCTCTGGGTGGTTTCGCGAATGCCCTGCACGTTGGCTAGCACGTCGTCGGTGCCAGCGGTCTGTTCCGCGGAAACATTGGCGATTTCCTGGTTGGTATGATCGATCCGGCTGACTACCTCGTTGATGGCTTCCAGGGCACGGCGGCCTTCTTCGGATTCCTCGACGCAGCGGGTGGCGTCCTCGGAGCTGCCCGTCATCTGGTTTACAGTCGTGTTAATGGCATTGAGAAGTCGGTCGATGGTGCCCTGAATCTGATCAGTGGAGTCCTGAACCCGTTGAGCCAGTTTGCGTACTTCATCAGCCACCACAGCAAACCCCCGGCCCTGTTCGCCGGCCCGGGCGGCCTCGATGGCTGCGTTCAGGGCCAGCAAATTGGTCTGTTCGGCAATACCCCGGATCTCGGTGATGGCGTGGCTGATTTCATGGCTGTTCTCGGCCAGGGCTTCGACGCTGCTGGCGGAGTTGCGCACCACGTCAGCGAGTTTTCGGATGCTGTCGGCGCTCTGGCCAACGCGGGTGCTGCCGTCGCGGGCCGCATCGCTGGCTTCGTGGGAGAGGGTCTTGGCAATGCCGGCCTGTTCGGCAATGCCGGTGAAGCTCTGCAGCATGGTTTCGATGACCTCCGCGGACCGGTCGGCGCCTTGCTGTTGACGGCCCAGATCATCCCGGCGGGCTTCGGCAGCCGAAGTGAGTTCTTCAACTTCGCGATGCAGCCGATCGATGGCTTCCTTCATGCTGCGTACCACGGCCACGGTGCGGTCCTGCATGGCATTGAAGGCGCTCGCCATTTCGCCGATTTCGTCGGTGGAGTCCACCACTGCCCGCTGGCTCAGATTGCCCGAGGACTGAACGTCGACCATGGTGTTTTTCAGGCGATTCACGTGGCGCTCGATAAACGAGATCAGCAATTGGGAGCCGGCCATCTCCAGCACCATGAGTACCGCAACCACCAGCGCAAAGCCGGGCGCTGTATCAGCGAAGACCTGGTCGAAACTCTTGCCGGTCTGCCCCGCAATGGTCTGCATGGCGTAAAGAACCAGCAAACAGAGAACTGCAAAAACGACAATGTTCAGCAACCAGAATTTGTACTTCAGCCGGGCATTTCGCAGCAGTGTCAGCATGAATCGTTCTCAGTCGATGGCCTTCACCGGAATCTGCATGGCATTGGAGGCCTGGGGAACCTCAGGCACGGCGAGGCCAAGATTGTTTTTATCGAATACCTTATCGGCCCGGTAGCTGGAGCGGACCATAGGGCCGGAGGGTACTTCCATGAAGCCCTTCTCCAGGCCGATTTCCCGGTAACGGTTGAATTCTTCCGGAGTGACGTAGCGTTCCACCGGCAGGTGATTCGGGGTGGGGCGCAGGTACTGGCCCAGGGTCAGGATATCCACACCGATGGCGCGCAGGTCGTCCATGGTTTCCAGGATTTCCTCCTCGGTTTCACCCAGGCCCAGCATCAGGCTGGTCTTGGTGAGCACATCCGGGCGGTGCTTTTTGGCATGTTCGAGAACCCGCAGGGTTTTTTCATACCCGGCGCGCGGGTCCCGGACCCGGCTGGTCAGCCGTTTGACGGTTTCCACGTTCTGGGCAAAGACATCCAGCCCGGAATCCACCACCTTCTCAACGTCCGACATGACCGCGTCAAAATCCGGTGTCAGTGCTTCAACGGCGACTTCCGGCGTGCGCTGTTTGATGGCCGAGACACAGGCGGCGTAGTGGGCAGCGCCACCATCGTCGAGGTCGTCGCGGTCTACGGAGGTAAGCACAATGTAGCGAAGACCCATGAGCTCTACGGACTTGGCCGTGTTCTCTGGTTCCTCAGGATCCAGCCAGCCCTTCGGGTTGCCGGTATCCACCGCGCAGAACTTGCAGGCCCGGGTACAGACTGAGCCCATCACCATGATGGTGGCGGTACCGGCGGTCCAGCATTCCCCGATGTTCGGGCAGTGGGATTCCTGGCAAACAGTGCTCAGCCTGTGCTCACTGACGTTCTTGCGTACTGCTTCAAAGCGCTCGCCGCCGGGCATGCGTGCCCGGAGCCATTTCGGCTTTGGCTCTCGCTTTTCCGCGGTTGTGGCTTCCTGCTTCGACGACCGCTTGACGCCATCCTTGATGGCTGAGAAGCCATGTTCGTTGCGGAATTTGGAACCACTGGTAATGCGGGTTTTTGCGCTGTCGCTCATTGCAACCGGACTCTCGATTCGGGCATGGGGAACACTAAAGAGTAATGGGCTGGCGGGGGAGTTACAAGACAGATAGGGGCAATCACGGGGGTGCCGGGCACGACATTGGTCGTACCCGGTTGACCCTTATCAAGCCTGAGCTTTGTCCAGGGCCTGACTGATGTCGGCAATGATGTCGTCGACATGTTCGATGCCGATGGACAGTCGCACCAGATCCTCGCTCACACCGGCGCTCTTCAACTCCTCCGGGTTCAGCTGTCGGTGGGTGGTGGTGGCCGGATGGCAGGCCAGGGACTTGGCGTCACCGATGTTCACCAGACGCAGGATCAGCTCCAGGGCATCAATGAACTTCGCACCAGCTTCCCGGCCACCCTTGATGCCGAAGCTCAGGATGCCAGACGCCTTTCCGCCGCAAATCTTCTCGCAGGTTGCCTTGTAGGGGCTGTTGGCCAGGGTCGCGTAATTCACCCACTCCACAGAGGGATGGTCCTGCAGGAAATTGGCGACTTTCTCCGCGTTCTCGCAGTGACGTTCCATGCGCAGCGCCAGGGTTTCGAGGCCCTGCATGATCAGGAACGCATTGAACGGGGCCAGGGCAGCACCGGTATTACGCAGCGGTACCACGCGGCAGCGGCCGATGAAGGCTGCAGGGCCCAGTGCGTCGGTGTAGACCACGCCGTGGTAGGACGGGTCCGGCTCGTTCAGCATCGGGAATTTGTCGGCGCTGGCTTTCCAGTCAAACTTGCCGGAATCCACTACTACGCCAGCGACGGTAGTGCCGTGACCACCGATGTACTTGGTAAGCGAGTGGATAACGATGTCGGCACCGTGCTCAATCGGGCGGCACAGGAAGGGGGTGGCGACCGTATTGTCCACCATCAGCGGAATACCGTGCTTGTGGGCGATCTCGGCCCAGCGCTGGATGTCGACCACATTGCCCGCCGGGTTACCGATGGACTCGCAGAACAGGGCGCGGGTGTTTTCATCAATGGCCTTTTCCACGGCATCGAAATCGTCGTGGGCGACCATCTTGCACTCAATGCCCTGGTTCGGCAGCGAGTGGGCAAACAGGTTGTAAGTGCCGCCGTACAGCTGGCTGGTGCTGACGATGTTGTTGCCCACCTTGCAGATAGTCTGCAGGGCATAGGTGATGGCCGCCATGCCAGAAGCTACGGCCAGGGCTCCAACGCCGCCTTCCAGCTCCGCCATCCGCTCTTCCAGAACCGCATTGGTGGGGTTCATGATGCGGGTGTAGATATTGCCCTGAACCTTCAGGTCGAACAGATCGGCACCGTGCTGGGTGTCGTCGAAGGTGTAGGACGTGGTCTGGTAAATCGGCGTGGTCGCCGCCCGAGTAGTGGGATCGCTTTTGAAGCCTGCGTGCAGCGCGAGGGTTTCCGGTTTCATGTCAACGGTCCTTGCTGGTGTGTTGTTCTTTATGGGTTTCAGCCCGTGAGTATGCCACAGAGTTTCTTGTGAGAGGATCGTTGGAGCTTGGAAGGAAAAGAATCGGGGTGAGGGGTGGTCCTGAAGCACACTAGTCGTCGCGCTGCCTGCTTTTAGCCTTCAGAAAGTCGCTGATGGATGGATAGAAAAAGATCCCCAGGCAAGCCCAGAAAACGCTGATCGACACGATGGCCGCCTTCACGCTCGCGCCGGCGAAGCCAAGGGCAATGGGAACCAGTATAACGGCCAGGAACACCGTAAGTGCATGGCGAGACTTCATGATGCGATACAGCCTTGAAACGCATTGGGGCGAAGTCTCTATCTTATCCGACTCTCGGCCCCGGGATTGTCAAAGTTTGTTTAAGTGGCGTTGGGTTTCTTGGCGTCCGTGTCAGGAAATATGGTGTCGTAACACCAGGTGAATACGAACGCATGCACCAGATAGAACACCACGAATGCAACATCCAATGTCCGCGCACAAAAGACCATGAATTTCGACAGTCAAAGCCCGTTTAATGACGCAGAACATGAAAAAATGGCCAGAAAATGGGCAATTTGTCTGTTTGATCACTATCCTTGTGCGCAATGGTGATCTGTCTACCATTGAATGACAGCGTTTTAGCGACTTGATGCAGTCAAAAAGCACGTACCGGAACCGCGTGCTTCGGAGGTGGAAACATGGATCGGCTTCTTTCACCCAAACTTATCCAGTTTGTTTGGTTGTCCTTATTTTCCCTATCCCTGTTTGCTGACTCGAAACGCCCCCATGTCATTGGGGTTTTCGAAGGTATCGATAGGGAAATAGCTGTTGAAGATGGCGAGCTCGTGGGACGGTTTGCGCCTTATTATCAGTGTGTTTTTAGCCGAGTGCAGGGCGATTTCCAATTCGTTGAAATGCCATTGGCCCAGATGCTTTACCGCTTGGAGAAAGGTGGTATTTCTGCTGGTTTGCCGATGGTTCAGACGGCCGAGCGGGATGAATACGCTGATTTTGGTGGGCTGCTGTTCCAGACGGAGTACGTCTATCTGTTGCTTCAGGATTTACCTCCCCTCGATAGTCTGAGTGGCCTCAGGTTCGCCTTTGTCCGGCAGTTCGTTGGAGACAAGCTCTTGAGAGGCGCTGATCCCCAGGTGATTCATGTCTCTGACTGGGGGCAGGCCGTGGAGATGCTCAAGCGTGGTCGTGTGGATGTTGTTGTTCTCCCCTGGGTTCTCATCGACACCTATATGAAGGGGTATGACAAGCCATACTTCGATAGGACCGCCGCCTGGGTGGACCTCTCTATGTATATTTCACATCGATTGGACGATAGTGATTTGACGGAAGATCTTCGCAAGGCAATCAGAAAATGCCGGTTTATTGCGGAGCAGAACCAGGGAGGCTGGGATATTCCTGTCAGACGTCAGGATCTGAAAAATTGACCATGATGCAGTCAAATAGATGAGCGCAGTGCCGACACGGCAGCTACTATGAAAAGAGCGTTTAAAGCTTTGGTTTGGTAACTGTCACCGTTGTTGGCTTGAATGCTTTAGAGAGTGTGCAATGTATTCGCACGATTGGGGGTGAAGCATGCAAAGGCTCGGATGGCCCAAGCTTCTGAATTTCCTATGGCTTCTGTTGTTCTCTCTATCCCTGTCTGCCGATTCAAAACGCCACCATATTGTTGGCGTCTTTGCCGATATAGAACGTGAAATTACCGTAAAAGATGGAAGGCTCGTGGGTCGTTTTGCACCTTATTACCGGTGCGTTTTTAGCCGCGTAGATGGGGATTTCAGATTCGTTAACATGCCACTGGCCCAGATACTTCGACAGCTGGAGAAGGGTGGTATTTCGGTTGGATTGCCTTTAATTCAAACGGTAGAAAGGGACCAGTATGCGGACTTTGGCGGCCCGTTGTTCCGGTTGGAATACGTGTATCTCATGGTTCAGGATTTCCCGCCTTTGGAGAGTATGACAGGGCTCAGGTTCGGATTTGTCCGAAAATTTGCTGGTCTGGATCTTTTAAAAGGCGATAGCCCTAACGTGATACATGTCTCTGATTGGGCGCAGGCGGTCGAAATGCTAAGGCTCGGTCGTGTGGATGTCGTGGTTCTACCTTGGATTATGATGGATCTCTATCTCGAAGGTTATGGCGGGCCACATTATGAACGGACCGCCGCCTGGATAGATTTATCCATGTATATTTCCCACAAAGTTAAGGATAGCCGGCTCAAGGACGACTTCAGGGATGCAATACGAGCCTGTCGCTTGATTGGCGAGAAGAGTCATGATGCCTGGGATATCCCCGGGAGACAGCGAGATCCGGAAGGCTGACTTGGCGTCGATGGGTTGTCTGCCGACCTTTCAGGCATTAAAAAAGCCCGACTCTCGCGAGCCGGGCTTTCTAAATACTGGTAGCAAGGGGCGGAGTCGAACCGCCGACCCCAGCATTATGAGTGCTGTGCTCTAACCAACTGAGCTACCTTGCCATTTCGCTTTGGGCATCGCCCCAAACGAGGCGCGTATTTTCAGTAAATGGGCTCTTCCTGTCAAGGCTTGGGGGCAGTTTTTCCTGAAAAATTACACGTTGAAGCGGAAGTGGATAACGTCGCCGTCTTTCACGATGTAGTCCTTACCTTCCAGGCGCCATTTTCCGGCATCCTTGGCGCCGGCTTCGCCGTTGTACTGTACGAAATCGTCGTAGCTAACCACTTCTGCCCGGATAAACCCGCGTTCGAAGTCGGTGTGGATCACACCGGCTGCCTGGGGCGCTGTGGCGCCGATTTTCACGGTCCAGGCGCGGACTTCCTTTACCCCGGCGGTAAAGTAGGTCTGCAGGCCCAGCAGGCCGTAGCCGCCGCGAATTACGCGATCCAGGCCAGGCTCTTCCATGCCCATCTCCTCCAGGAACATGGATTTTTCATCGTCTTCCAGTTCGGAGATTTCCGCTTCGATCTTGTTACAGATGGGCACAACCACGGCATTTTCCGACTCGGCGATCTTGCGCACCGTGTCCAGATGCGGGTTGTTCTCAAACCCGTCTTCGCTGACGTTGGCAATGTACATGGTGGGTTTGACGGTCAGCAGGCAGAGCTCCCGGATCAGCGCCATCTGGTCCTTGTCGAGGTTCATGCTGCGCACCGGCTTACCCTCGTTGAGCACGGGCAGCAGTTTCTCGAACATCTCCAGCTGGGCCTTGGCTTCTTTATCACCGCTCTTGGCGACGCGCTGAACCCGCTTGATGGCCTTTTCGACGGTTTCCAGGTCGGCCAGGGCCAGTTCGGTGTTGATCACCTCGATGTCGGAGGCTGGGTCTACCTTGTTGGCCACATGAATGACGTTGCCGTCTTCAAAGCAGCGTACCACGTGAGCGATGGCATCGGTCTGGCGGATATTGGCCAGGAACTGGTTGCCCAGGCCCTCGCCCTTGGACGCGCCTGCGACCAGGCCGGCGATGTCGACGAATTCCATGGTGGTAGGCACGACCCGCTCCGGCTTTACGATCTCCGCCAGCTTGTTGAGGCGCGGATCAGGCATGGCGACAACGCCAGCGTTGGGCTCGATGGTGCAGAACGGGAAGTTCTCCGCGCCAATACCCGATTTGGTCAGTGCGTTGAACAGGGTGGATTTGCCGACATTGGGAAGGCCGACGATGCCGCAGTTAAATCCCATGGAGTGCCTCTGCTGGTACTGGAAAATTTGGGCGGATTATACCGGTTTGAAGCTGTGCAGGCGATTCATGGCGGCTGGTAGTTTGCCGCTGGCTGCATCCGGTAATACCCGCATGACTTCGTCGATTACGGCGTTCAGTTCTTCGGTTTCCTGTTTGCCCAGGCGGCCGAGTACGTAGCCTGTAACCCTGCGGCTGTCGCCGGGGTGGCCAATGCCGATACGCAGTCTCTGAAAATCGTTGGTGTCCAGGTGGGCGATGGTGTCACGTAATCCGTTATGTCCGCCGTGGCCACCACCTTTTTTCAATTTGGCGGTACCCGGTGGCAGGTCGAGCTCGTCGTGGGCAATCAGGATCTGTTGGGGCTGAATCTTGAAGAAGTCTGCCAGCGCCTTGATGGCCAGGCCGCTGCGATTCATGAAGGTCGTAGGATTCAGGAGGTGCAGGTCCAGGCCCTGCCATTGAATGCGGGCGTAGAGCCCGTGGTATTTCTTTTCGGGGCGGAGCGTCTGGCCCGCACTGCGGGCCAGAGCTTCGACGAAAAGGGCGCCGGCGTTGTGGCGGGTATTCTCGTAGTCAGCGCCGGGATTTCCCAGTCCAACCACCATGACAATATCCTGCGCCATTCGCCATTGCCCTCCTCAAGCCAGGAGTGATTACTCCTTGTCTTCGCCGCTTTCTTCGCCTTCTTCGCCGTCTTCGGCTTCGTCATCAACCTTGGCGCCACGCGGCTTGTGGATAGCCACAACCGGCAGGTCGTGATCCTCACCCTGGAGCAGGGCGGCGATCTTGACGTCTTTCGGCAGCTTCAGGTCGCTCAGGTGAACTACCTGGTCCATCTCGACAGTGGTCATGTCCACTTCGATGAACTCGGGCAGGTTCTGCGGCAGACAGATCACTTCAACTTCGTTGATCTGGTGGTTCGCTACGCCGCCGTGGAGCTTGATAGCCGGTGCGGTATCTTCGTTGATGAAGTGCAGCGGTACGTTAACGTGGATCTCGTGGTCCTTGTCAACGCGCAGGAAGTCAGCGTGGGTCAGGATCGGCTTGTACGGGTGACGCTGCAGATCCTTCAGGATTACGCTTTCTTTCTTGCCACCGAGCTCGATGGTCAGGATGTGAGAGAAGAAGGCTTCGTTTTCCAGGGCCTTTTTCAGCTCGTTGTGCCAGATGGCAACCGGAGTAGCGTCTTTTCCGCCACCATAGATGATGGCCGGAATTTTACGCTCCTCACGACGCAGGCGGCGGCTCGCACCTCTCCCCTGATCGTCGCGAGGAAATGCTTCTATAACAAATTCCTGAGACATGGTAATAACCTCATTCGTCACCTGAACTGCCCGCGACCAGGCGTTGGATCAGGTGATGTTTCTGAAAAGCCGGATTTTTCCGGCTGACTAAAAGAGTCGGGAGCCTGTGTAGGCTCCCGACCCGGTAACTGCTTGTAATGCCTTGATATTACGACCGTCAGGTCACTCAGGCATTCTCGAACATGGCGCTGATGGACTCTTCGTTGCTTACGCGGCGAATAGACTCCGCGAGCAGCCCGGCCATTCCGAGGACGCGGATTCTATCACAATTATGTGCTTTGTCACCCAGCGGGATGGTGTCACAAACCACAAGTTCGTCCAGTTGGGAGGCATTGATGTTATCAATGGCCGGGCCGGAGAGAACCGGGTGGGTGATGTAGGCAACCACGCGGGCCGCGCCGTGCTCTTTCAGGGCGTTGGCGGCTTTGCACAGAGTGCCGGCGGTGTCGATGATGTCGTCTACCAGAATACAGGTCTTGTCTTTGACATCACCGATGATGTGCATGACCTGGGAAACGTTCGCTTTCGGGCGGCGCTTGTCGATGATCGCGAGATCGGCGTCGTCCAGGCGCTTGGCCACGGCACGGGCACGGACCACGCCGCCAACGTCAGGAGATACCACGACAAAGTTCTCGAAGCGCTGCTTGAAGATGTCTTCGAGCATGACCGGTGTGGCATAGATGTTGTCCACCGGAATATCGAAGAAGCCCTGGATCTGATCAGCGTGCAGGTCGACGGTAAGAACCCGGTCCACGCCGATGCTGGAAATCATGTCAGCTACCACCTTGGCGCTGATGGCAACACGGGTAGAGCGTACCCGACGATCCTGGCGCGCATATCCGTAGTAGGGGATAACGGCGGTGACTCGCGTAGCGGAAGCACGGCGAAGCGCGTCGGCCATCACGATCAGTTCCATCAGGTTATCGTTGGTGGGGTAGCAGGTCGGCTGGATGATGAACACATCATGGCCGCGGACATTCTCATTGATCTCGACGGTGGTTTCTCCGTCGCTGAAACGGCCTACAGTAGCCTGACCCATGGGAATGTGGAGTTTGCGGGCAATCGCCTGAGCCAGTTCAGGGTTGGCGTTACCAGCGAAGATCATCAGTTTGGACACGACGGCATCCTTCTCAGTATCGGCGTTTGATTCAGAAGAAGCGGGAGAAAGGTGGCTGGGGTGGCAGGATTCGAACCTGCGCATGACGGGATCAAAACCCGTTGCCTTACCACTTGGCGACACCCCAGTATCGTGCTTTTTTGGCATCATTTCAGCTCTGTTAGCTTTTTGTGTAGAGGTGATATGTTCACCCCTTTAGCTACGAACCCCGTGACGCCGGAGGGTTTGCTTTCCCAGATGATCCGGGCTGCGGATTCTGTCGGGAAACGTCCAAATATGCAAGCCCCGGTTCCGGTTAATCTTGCAGGTCCGAATTGTGAAAGCCATTCCAGGCTCTGGTTAACCTCAGGATACAGTTTGCGAACTACATCCTCACAGTCGTTTCGGTACCTCGAGGCGTCTCCCTCAAAAGCGGGCGCTATTTTGATTCTCGGGGTGTTCCTTGTCAACCCTTGCTCGGAAAAAATCTTGCCAGTGTTTATGTTGCAGCCAGGCTTGAGAACAACAAACCAGTCTTCCGGCGGATTGGCATTGGTCAGTGTTTCACCAACACCTTCACCGAAGGCGGCATGGCCACGGACAAATACGGGAACATCGGCGCCCAGCCTCAGGCCGATCTCTGCGAGTTCATCGGTGCTCAGCTCGAGTCGCCAGAGATGGTTGAGTCCCAGCAGGGTGGTTGCGGCGTTGGAGCTCCCGCCGCCAAGACCGCCGCCCATGGGTAGCCGTTTGTTAATGCCGATGGTGACTCCGGGCAGCTCGCATCGGGCCCGTTCAAGAAGGGCCCGAGCCGCGCGGATGATGAGGTTGTCCTCGTCGTTAACACCAGGGACGGGCTCCGCGAGCCTTGTGCCGGGCTCTCCGGGCGTGAGGGTGAAGCTCAGATCGTCACCGTAGTCGAGAAACTGGAACAGGGTCTGGAGCTCGTGATAGCCGTCGTCCCGGCGCCCGACAATATGCAGAAACAGGTTCAACTTGGCTGGTGATGGCAGTATCAGGTCGGGTGTCATTCAGGCTGCTCCTGCCAGTCGCTCACCACCAATCGAACCCGTTTTTCTTCCTTGAGTGCGGTAATGCGGGCGGGGAGTGTGGGATAGCTGGAGAGAAAGGTCTGCCAGCGGTCGTAGCGGATCTCCCAGCCGTTCTGGCGGATGATGGCGAGGGTGCCCTGATCATCAAACAGCAGACGGTAGTCGCTGGCCGGTGATGGCAGGCCGCGAATCCACCAGGTCAGGTTCTCCAGGGGCAGTTGCCAGCCCGTGGCAGCCTCAACCAGTGCTTCCGGCTCGCCCGATCGGTAGGTTTCGCCATTTGGCAGGGTCAACTCAATAAAGCCGGGCACGCCTTTGAGGGTTGTGCTGCCCATGCCGAGAAAGGACGAGGAAAGAGCCAGGTCGTAGGCCTCGCCGTCCTGAATCCAGTGATTGATGATGGCGGTGCCGCTGTCGGAAGGTTGTCGGACGGCCAGCTTGCCCGTCAGCTTCCAGTGATCGAGCTCACCGAGACTGGCGGCGCGAGTGGTCCAGCCCGCCGGAGGCTGGTCGGTCATGCCCTCCGGCAATGGCTCGATCTGGATCGTGGTGCAGGCGCCGAGGCTGGCAAGCACTGTCAGTGTCGCCAGGATTCGGGCCAGTCTCATTCCGACTCACCCCCGTTGGTCAACCGGTCGATGGTTTCCCTGAGTACTTCGTGGTCGCTGTCCTGCTCCAGACCTTCCTGCCAGATGATCCGGGCCTGCTCTTCGGCGCCGTTCATCCAGAGTGCCTCACCGTAGTGGGCGGCAACTTCGGGGTCCGGGAAGGCGGCCCAGGCGCGGGACAGGTAGTCGAGCGAAGGTTCAATCTGGCCCTCCAGGAAGAGGACCCAGCCCATGCTGTCGAGGATGGCCGGGTTATCCGGGTCCAGTTGGAGCGCTTTCTCGATATAGCCGCGGGCTTCCCTGAGCCTGTCGGTCCGGGTGGTCAGGATGTAGCCCAGGGCATTCAGGGCCACGGCGTTTTCCGGCTCCTGCTCAATAATCTGCCTGAGGTCGGCTTCGGCGTCGGCAGTCTGGCCAATGCCGTCGTACAGCATGGCCCGAGCGTACCGTATCTCAATATTGTCCGGATGCTCTTCCAGGGCCTCCGTGGCGGTACTCAGGGCCTCCTGTTGCTGTTCCTGATCCAGAAGCAGGTTTACCTCCAGCAGCCAGAAGTTCTCTGCCTGCCGGGGATTGGCTTCGCGGAGCCTGCGGATGCGGTCAATGGCGTCTTCGAGCCGGCCGTTCTCGGCCAGCAGGGAGCTGGCGCGGGCCAGGGCCGGGAAATAGTAGTTGCCCTGTTCCACGCTCTGGTAGTAGCCAATGGCCTGCTCGGTGTTGCCCGCCTGGTCCTCGATGCGACCCAGATAGTAATGGGCTTCGCTGGTGTGATGGCCCTGTTCGGCCAGTTTTGTCAGTTCTTCCCGAGCAAGGTCGGTCTGTCCATTCTCAAGGGCAACCAGGGCGTGGGAAAGCCGCAGGCCCGGCGTTTCAGGGTATCGCTTGACCAGTCTTGCAAATTCATCCTGGGCAGCCTGTAATTCGCCTTCATTTATGAGCATGCGGCCGTAAAGCGTGCCCATCTGTCGGTTGGCAGGAAATCGGCGAGTGTTGGTCAGCAGGTAATCCAGGGCGCTGCTTTTCTGGCCAGTCTGATAGAGCAGGTCACCCTTGAGAATGATGGCTGGCTGGAAATTCGCATTCTCCTCCAGGAGCGGTTCAAGCCTGTCGAGCGCTTCCTGCGGCTGCCCCGTGACTTTTAGTAGCAGTGCGATGCTGTATTCGAGTTCCGGTGTGTCGGGATGGCGGCCCGACATTTCTTTGTAAAGTGCCAGCAGCTCCTGCTGTTGTTCCGGTGGCAGGTTTGCGGCCATGGCCGCCAGGCTGTCAAAGTCAGCATCGCCCCCCTGATCCATGATCCGTTCCATGTGATGGATGGCGGTCTGGAGGTCGTTTCCTTTTACGGCCTGGATGGCAGAGATCCGATGTGCCTGGAGGTTGTCCGGATCGATTTCCAGCCAGAGTTCGGCCAGCTGCTTCTGGGCGTTATCGCCGTTCAGGGACTGGGCAATTCTCATGGCCCGTTCGATAACCGCCTGGTCGCGGGACTGCTTGGCAGCTTTCAGGTAATTAACGAGGGTAATGTCGTAGCGGCCGCGCTGGGCCGCAATTTCGGCAGACAGTAACAGATAAAGGGTTTCGGGCTCGAAATCGGCGTATTCAACCGGCAGCTGTGGCCCCGTTTTCGTCTCGGTGGCGGCTTTTTCGCCAGGAGCAGGCGCTTCCTCAGTGCCGGTAAGGCTGGCACACCCTGCCAGTGTGAGGCCAAGCAGGCAGGTAACCAGAAACGGTACGGACTTGTGCATGCAACTTCCCATGGTCTGTCGAAAACGCATCAATAATAACCACGCTCCAGCCCCTTTCTTGAGGTAGATCGGGTCCCGGCCTCGGCCGAATCCCTATAATGGCATAAGCGTCTGATCTTGCCCAACCTGTCCGCACTTGCCGAAGCGATGGCGGTTTCGGGTGGCAGCTCAGGCCGCTGACCGTTAAAATGTCCAGTAATTGCGCGTATCTGCACCGCTCATCGGCAAAGGGTTGTAAAACCACGAAATGGCACTGGTAACGCTGGGAATCAATCATCGCACGGCCCCCGTTGAATTACGGGAGCGAGTTGCGTTTACGCCTGAGCGTATGGCGGAGGCCTTTGCCGAGCTAAGGGCAACCTCTGGCGCCTCCGAGGCAGCGATCCTGTCCACCTGTAACCGGACCGAGCTATATCTTGCCGGCGATGACGACTGCGCACCCATGGTGTTGCGCTGGATGGCAGGGTTCCACGGCCTGGATGCCGCAGAGCTGGAAGATGCGTTGTATGTGCACCGGGATGGTGATGCCGTCAGGCACATGATGCGCGTGGCCGCTGGCCTGGACTCCATGGTGCTGGGCGAGCCGCAGATTCTCGGTCAGTTGAAGGATGCCTACACCCTGGCCCGGGAGCACGGCGCCAGTGGCTCGTTCCTGTCCCGGCTGTTTGAACACACGTTCTCGGTCGCCAAGCGCGTGCGGACCCAGACTGCTATTGGCGAGAATCCGGTCTCCGTTGCTTATGCAGCGGTGAGCATGGCGCACCATATTTTTGCCGATATGTCCCGTAACAAGGCTCTGCTGATTGGTGCCGGCAAAACCATTGAACTGGTAGCCCGGCATCTTGCAGATGCAGGCGTGAAAGATTTCCTGGTGGCCAATCGTACTCTTGAGCGGGCGCAGGCACTGGCCGAATCCCGTGGCGGCAAGGGGATCGTGTTGTCCGAGATCCCCGAGCACCTGGCGGATGTTGATATCATTATTTCCTCCACCGCCAGTCCACTGCCGATTCTGGGTAAAGGCGCCGTTGAACGGGCACTGAAGAAGCGCAAGCATCGTCCCTATTTTATGGTGGATATTGCCGTGCCCCGGGATATCGAGCCGGAAGTCGCCTCACTGGACGACGTCTATTTATACACGGTTGACGACCTGCGCCAAGTTATTGAAGAAAATATACGATCTCGCGAGGGCGCGGCCCGGGAAGCGGAGAACCTGGTGGCGTCCGGGGTGCAGGATTTCCTGAACCAGTTGCGGGCGCTGGATGCGGTGTCCACCCTCAAACAGTTCCGTCAGCGGGCCGAATTGCTGCGCGATGCCGAGACCGAAAAAGCCCTGCGCGCCCTGCGTAACGGCACAGATCCCGAAACCGTGCTGCGCAGTATGGCGCGCGGCCTCACCAACAAGCTCCTGCATGAACCCTCTGTGCAGGTTCGAAAGGCCACTACAGAAGGTCGCACCGAGGTGACAGAGTGGCTGCGTGAGTTGCACCAGCTGGATGCACTGGACGCGGACACGACGACTACCCCGGAAAAACTATGAAGCCATCGATCCAATCCCGCCTCGAGCAGCTCACCGACCGCTTCGAGGAAGTCAGCGCATTGCTCAGTGACTCTTCCATTATTTCCCAGCAGGACAAGTTCCGGGACCTTTCCCGGGAGTTCGCCGAGATTGAACCCATCGTTCAGTGCTTTCAGGCCTGGCAGCAATCGCTCGATGACATCGAGGCCGCCCGTGAGCTGGCGAAAGATGGCGACGCCGATATGCGGGAAATGGCCGAGGAAGAGCTGCAACTGGCCGAGCAGAAAAGCGAGGAGCTGGATGAAGAGCTCCAGCGCCTGATGCTGCCCAAAGACCCGAATGACGGCAAGAACGTTTTCCTGGAGATCCGTGCAGGCACCGGCGGTGATGAAGCCGCTATCTTTGCCGGCGATCTGTTCAGGATGTATCTGCGCTATGCCGAGCGGCGGCGCTGGCAGGTCGAAGTGCTGAGCGAGAGCGAAGGTGAGCACGGGGGCTACAAGGAGCTGATTGCCCGTGTGGCTGGCGATGGGGTGTACGGTGCCCTGAAGTTCGAGTCCGGGGCCCACCGGGTGCAACGTGTACCGGAAACCGAATCACAGGGGCGTATTCACACCTCCGCCTGTACCGTGGCGGTGATGCCGGAGGCCGATGAAGCCGAAGCCATTGAACTGAACAAGGCAGACCTGCGGGTGGACACCTTCCGTGCGTCCGGTGCCGGCGGTCAGCACGTCAACAAGACTGACTCTGCAATCCGGATAACGCACCTGCCAACGGGCATTGTGGTGGAGTGCCAGGAAGAGCGGTCGCAGCACAAGAACCGGGCGAAAGCTCTGAGCCTGCTGGCCTCGCGTCTGCAGAACGCCGAGACTGAGCGGCAGCAGAAGTCCATGGCCGAAACTCGCAAGAGCCTGGTGGGCAGTGGCGACCGGTCTGAGCGCATCCGCACCTACAATTTTCCCCAGGGGCGGGTCACGGATCACCGTATAAATCTGACCCTATACAAACTCGACGAAGTTATTGCCGGCGATCTGGACGCTGTGGTGGTGCCCTTGCAGCAGGAGCATCAGGCCGAGTTGCTTGCCTCCCTTGCCGATGACCAGTAAATCCTCACTGACCTGCGAAGCCCTTTTGCGAGATGCCTTGGCAAGAATTAACAGTGATTCGCCGAGGCTGGATGCCGAGCTTCTTCTCAGCCACGTAACCGGACTGAGTCGGACCAGTTTCCGGACCTGGCCTGAACGGGAGATTCCCAATGCTCACGCCGAGGCCTTTGAAGCGCTTGTGCAGGAGCGGGTGACCGGCCGACCCGTGGCACACCTCTTGGGGCAGCAGGAATTCTGGTCGCTTCCGCTGAAAGTCAGTGCCTCAACTCTGATCCCGAGGCCCGATACCGAATGCCTGGTGGAAGTTGCTCTGGGTTTGCCGTTGCCCCGGCAGGCCCGAGTACTGGATCTGGGGACGGGAACCGGTGCCATCGCCCTGGCGCTCGCCAGCGAGCATCCGGAGTGGCAGATCACTGCCTGCGATGCGGTGGCTGAGGCCGTTGAGCTTGCCCGTGAAAACACCGACGCGCTGGGTCTGGCAGTTTCCGTGGTTCAGAGCTCCTGGTTTTCCGAGCTTGAAGCTGGCCGGTTTGATCTGATTGTTTCCAATCCGCCCTATATTCCGACTAGCGATCATCATCTGACGGAAGGTGATGTCAGATTCGAGCCTGCCTCGGCCCTGGTTTCCGGCAGCGATGGCCTGGATGACCTCCGGCTCATTGTTGATCAGGCGCCAGACTGGCTGGTTGAAGACGGATGGCTTCTGGTGGAGCATGGTTTTGACCAGGCGAAGGCCGTCGCAGAGTTGTTCCATGCCCGCGGGTTTAAAGATGTTGAAACCCACCAGGATTATGGCAACCGGGACCGGATGACGCTTGGGCAATGGAGCTCTGGCGCTACGGTTCCTGATCCGGCATTAAAGAGGGGAGAGGTAGATGCTCAGTGACGACGAATTATTGCGCTACAGCCGGCAAATCCTGATGCCACGGTTCGACATTTCCGGTCAGGAAAAGCTGCAGTCTGCCCGGGTTCTGGTGCTGGGTGCAGGTGGCCTGGGATGCCCCGTCGCTCTCTATCTCGGTGCCGCCGGCGTCGGGACGCTGACCCTGGTGGATGACGACAATATTGAACTGGCCAACCTCCAGCGGCAGATCGGTTTCGAAACCGCGCAGTTGGGGGAGTCAAAGGCGGAAAGCCTCGCCGACCGGATTCGGCGGATCAATCCTCTGGTATCCGTGAATGCCCTGAATCAGCGCCTTGAGGGCGAAGTTCTGGCGCGCAGGGTTGCAGAGGCGACCCTGGTGGTCGACTGCACGGATAACTTCAACACCCGCTTCGCTTTGAATCGTGCCTGCGTGGCGGCAAAAGTGCCGCTGGTGTCCGGTGCGGCCATCCGTGGTGAAGGCCAGGTTTCTGTTTACGACAGCCGGCGTGAGGACAGCCCCTGTTATCACTGTCTGTATCCGGAGCAGGGCAATGAGGATCTGACCTGTTCAGAGGCGGGGGTGATTGCGCCGCTGGTGGGAATGATCGGGGCGACCCAGGCCATGGAGGCGATCAAGGTGATTTCCGGGGTGGGGACGCCGTTGATCGGGCGGTTGCTGATTCTGGATGCGTGGGAGATGCAGTGGCGGGAGATGAAGTTGGCTCGGGATCCTTCCTGTCCGGTTTGTTCCGGTTGACCTTACGCCTCGGGCAGCGGGGCTGAAGCCAGGCTTTCCAAAACACGCTCCTTGCGGCACCCCTCCGGGGTCCAGCCTGCAATCGCAGATTGCAGTCGTTCGGCTGTCGCATGAAGCTTCGCTTCATTAGCGCTCTGCCTCACCCCTGTGACGCTTGGGCTACGCCATCCATGGCTCCGCACAGTTTTGGGAAGGCCATCCCCGGCGCTGCGTCAGAGCCTTGGAGTAGCCCGCCCCGTTGTGTTCCTCAGTTTTTCAATTCCTGAAACTTCGCTATAGCTTCTTTCCTGCTTTCTTTCAGATCAACGATCTGGCGCGGATATCCCTTCGGAATCACGCCCTCTTTCGCCCCCGGATCGTGAATCCGTTTGCGATCCAGTCTCGCTAGCTCTGGTACCCACTCCCGGATGAAATCCCCATTGGGGTCGAATCGCTCGCTCTGGGTAACCGGGTTGAAAACCCGGAAGTAGGGCGCTGCGTCGGTGCCGGTGGAGGCGCTCCATTGCCAGCCGCCGTTATTGGAGGCCAGGAAGCCGTCGATCAGTTTTGACATGAAGTAGGCTTCGCCCAGGCGCCAGTCGATGAAGAGGTTCTTGGTCAGGTACATGGCAGTGACCATGCGCAGGCGGTTGTGCATCCAGCCGGTCTGGTTGAGCTGGCGCATGGCGGCGTCGACGATGGGGACGCCGGTGTTGCCGGTTTTCCAGGCTTCGAACTTGGCGCCCGGGGTGTTCCATTGCAGAGCTTCGGTTTCCGGTTTGAAGGCGCGGTGCATGCTGACCCGGGGGTAGTGATACAGGATGTTGATGTAGAAATCCCGCCAGGCGATTTCGGTGATCCAGGTTCCCAGGCCTTCCTGGTTGCCGCCCGCGCCCTGTGCCTGTCTGCCGGCTATCAGGCACTGCCGGCCTGAGAGAACGCCGTTGGCGAGGTAAGGGGATATCAGGCTGGTGCCGTCGATTGCCGGGAAGTCCCGTTTTTCCTTGTACGCGCCTCCGCGTTCGTCCAGGAAGCGTTCGAGCCGGTCGTGGGCAGCACTTTCACCGGTTGCCACCAGGGGTTCCGGGGCGTCTTGAAAGGCATCCGGTATGGTGTCTATCTGTTCCGGGCTTACTGCGTTGCCCCTGGCTTTGGGGACCGGGAACAGGCCCGGATGGGTCTCGTCTATCCAGCTGCGCCAGCGTCTGGAGAAGGGCGTAAATACTGAATAGGGTTCGTCCTGTTGGGTGAGGATTTCGCCTACCGGCGCAACCGTCTGGTCCCGGTATTTGCGAACGGCTATTCTGAGCTCGTCAAATCGGTATTTGACGGCTTTGTCGCGTTTGCGTTCGTTGACACCATACTCCTCGTTGAAGTGCAGTGTTGTCACCTTGTGTTCTTCACAATGGCTCTGCAGTTTCTCGATACTGTCGTCGAAGCGGTTGGCGTAGATAAAGGACAGGGGAATGCCGAGCCGGGCCAGTTCTTCGGCCAGGGCATTGGCGTGGGCGATGACAAATTGTACCCGGGCGGGCGACCAGTCGTGTTCCTGCCATTGGTCCGGGGTGAGAATAAAACAGGCTCGCGCTGCTTCGCTGCTCTCGCAGGCGGCGGTGAGGGCCGGGTTGTCGGCAACCCGGAGATCGTTTCGGAACCAGACCAGTTGTGTCATCCGTAATCCATAGTCGTCTGAGGGATTGATATAAGTGTAAATACAGCCCGGTGTTTCAATAAAATCACCAACTTGGATATTCGCCCGAGCTGCCTGATTGGATTATAGTTAAGGCACTTTTACAGCAAATCAGTCGACCGATCTCGAGGGAGTTCTGTGGCAGGAATGGAGAACAATACCGAAGGTCGTCGTGATGGCGTGTGGGCCCAGCCGTACGTTCTGGCTTCCGGCCAGACCCAATTTCATGAGTTGGGGCATATTCGTTTATGGGTCACCCTGCTGGATCAGGAATGGCAGGTTCGTTCCGAAATGCTGGATCTGGATACGGATCCAGCCAGCTGGACAGAAACCATCGGCCATACTCTGCCATCTGCGTCTGTGCCGCTGCAGCGGTTCATTCGGGAACACCAGTCATCAACCGTCATGTTCCTGCCGGCTCTCGCTAACCGGCCTACCGTCATTCGGCCATTCCAGCCACTGACTATTCCCGCTGGCGGGCGATGCACAATCTATGTGGGAACCCTGCTCTGGATGAAAGTTTGCGTCGGCGACAAGCAAACCGTTCTGACGGAGATCCCTCTGGCGTCGCCGTCCATGACCTGGGTGGGTCGGACTACCATGGAGGGCGAGCTTTGCTATGCCTCGCCCAGTTTTGCCAGATTAGTCCTCGAGGCCGTGCCCAAACGTCCCTGGCGAGCAGTTACCCCGGTCACTCTCATCAACCGTCGGGAAGAGCCCCTGTTGCTGGAGCGGTTCAGTCTGCCAACACCGTTGCTCTCATTGCACCAGAATGAGCGAGGGCAGCTTTGGACGCCCGGTGTAACGGTTGAAGTAGAGACCGATATGAATTCCGCCAGTCTGCATGTGGAGCCGTCATTGTTGGCTGCAGCCGGTGTTTGCAAGCATGTGGCGGATGCCCGTGAGAAGGTTGCCCGTGGCCGGTTGGTGCGCGCTTTTGACCGGATGTTTGGCTGAAATGGACCAGAGGGAGTCAACGCTTTGCTCGAAACAATAGAGACCGGTGTGATGAAGGTGTTTACCGACATCGCCTGGGGGCAGTGGATCAGTTCCGCTTTTCTTGTCGTGCTCGGGCTGTTTCTCGGTTCCCTGGCCGCCCGCAGCGTTGGCCGTTTCATGGCCCAGCGCACCTCCCGCCACCATACTGTCATGGTCCGGCGGCTGGTGTTCTATGTCATCGTTCTCTTGTTTTTCGTGGCGGCACTGCGGGAGGCCGGGTTCTCCCTGGATGTGGTGCTTGGAGCCGCCGGTATCCTGACCGTTGCCATCGGCTTTGCCTCCCAGACCTCCGCCTCGAACATGATCAGCGGCTTGTTTCTGCTGGTGGAAAAACCCTTCGAAATCGGTGACTTCATTGAGGTAGATGCCACCATCGGCGAGGTAGTCGCAATCGATATGCTCAGCGTGAAATTGCGCACTCCAGACAACCTGTACGTTCGGATTCCGAACGAAACCCTGATCAAAACCCGGGTTGTCAATCGTTCCCGGTTTCCAATCCGCCGGCTCGACCTGACCGTGGGAATTGCCTACGCTGAAGATGTAGAACGTGTAGAAAGCCTGCTGCTGGACCTTGCGGAAAAGAACCCGGTCTGTCTCGAAGAGCCCAAGCCGTTCACGCTGGTAACAGCGTTTGGCCCCTCCTCTGTGGATTTGCAGTTCTCGTATTGGGTGCCCAAGGAAAAGGTGCTTGAGGGGCGAAGCGGTATGATGGTTGCGATCAAGAAAACCCTGGATCGGGAAGGCATTGAAATTCCGTTCCCGCATACCAGCGTGTATGCGGGTAGCCATTCAGAGCCGTTCCGTGTTCAGCTGTTGGGGCCGGAAAAAATCACTGAAAAGGATCTCCCGGATGTCGACAAAGACAGCTGAAGTTATCAAAACCATCCCGCCAACCCCAGCCGAGAACAAGATGAGTCTTGGCTGGCGTGAATGGGTGGCGTTGCCGGATCTGGATATCAGCCGTATCAAGGCGAAAATCGACACGGGAGCTCGAACTTCCTGCCTCCACACATTCCGGACCGAGCCCTACACAGAAAATGGTGAACGTCGCGTACGCTTCTGGGTGCATCCGGTGCAAAACGATTTGCATCAGGTTGTCGAGTGCGATGCCAAGGTACTGGACGAGCGGAACGTTTCCGACTCCGGTGGCCATAAGGAAATGCGCCTGGTTATCGAAACCACGCTGCTGATTGGCGGCCAGCAATGGCCCATTGAAATGACGTTGACCAACCGGGATTCCATGCGGTTCCGGATGTTGTTGGGCCGCACTGCCATGTCAGGGCGCTCAGTGATCTATCCCGAAGCTTCCTATCTTGCCGGCGAACCGGCCCTAAGGACTGAAAAATGAAAATTGCGGTACTGTCGCGAAATCGTCACCTCTACTCGACCCGTCGTCTGGTGGAGGAGGGCATCAATCGTGGCCATGAGGTGAAGGTCATCGACTGCCTTCACTGTTCGATGAATATCACCTCTGCCAATCCCCAGATCCACTATCACGAGGAGGTTCTGGAGGATTTTGACGTGGTGATCCCCCGTATCGGTGCATCGGTGACCTTCTACGGCACGGCGGTATTGCGCCAGTTCGAGATGATGGGCGTGTTCCCGGTGAATGAATCCGTGGCCATCAGCCGGTCCCGGGACAAGCTGCGCTCGCTGCAACTGCTGGCCCGGAAGGGTGTGGGTATGCCGATTACCGGTTTCGCGAACAAGCCGGACAACGTTCCTGAGTTGCTACAGATGGTGGGCGGGGCGCCGGTGGTGATCAAGCTGTTGCAAGGCACCCAGGGCATCGGTGTGGTGCTTGCAGAAACCCGCAAGGCTGCGGAAAGTGTGATCGAGGCTTTCATGGGCCTGAAGGCGGATATCCTGGTGCAGGAATTCATCAAGGAAGCGGGCGGCGCTGATATCCGGTGCTTCGTAATTGGCGACAAAGTGATTGCCGCCATGAAACGTCAGGGGGCTGAGGGCGAGTTCAGGTCCAATCTTCACCGGGGAGGCACCGCTTCACTCATTCGCATTACCCCGCAGGAACGTAGTACTGCGATCAAAGCCGCCAAAGCCATGGGGCTGAACGTTGCCGGTGTGGACCTTCTGCGCTCCAGCAGGGGGCCGCTGGTAATGGAGGTGAACTCATCGCCGGGACTGGAAGGTATCGAGAATGCTACCGGCAAGAACGTGGCGGGCATGATCATCAACTGGACCGAGAAAAATCAGAAGCCCTGGAAAACGGGCACCAAGGGCGGGAGAGGCTGACCGATGGCCCGAGCGCCCTTTGAAATTGCAGGCACCGAGATTAAGGCCGGGACCCGTCAAACCGTGGAAGTGCCGGTGGCTAAGCTCTATACCCACACTCCCCTACATATTCCGGTGGAAGTGGTGCACGGCCGCCGGAACGGTCCGGTACTGATGGTGTGCGGCGCAATTCATGGCGATGAGATCAATGGCGTCGAAATCGTCCGCCGGGTGCTTACCAATTCGGCACTGAGGCATCTTCGCGGTACCCTGGTTGCGGTGCCAATCGTCAATATTTTTGGATTCGTGCAACGCACCCGTTACCTGCCAGACCGGAGGGATCTGAACCGCTGTTTCCCTGGCAGCGAGACCGGGTCTCTGGGCGGGCGCATTGCCTATCTGCTGCGCACCCAGATCATGGAGCGGGTAACCCACATCATCGACTTACACACCGGAGCGATCCACCGGTTCAACCTGCCACAAATTCGTGCCGAGCTGAAGAACTCGGAAACTGTGCGGATGGCCGAGGCTTTTGGTGCACCGATCATTATCAATTCCGGGCTGCGCGAGGGCAGTCTTCGTGCGTACGCCGATTCACAGGATATTCCGGTGATCACCTTTGAGGGGGGCGAGGCGCTGCGCTTTGATGATGTCGTGATTGGCAGCGGTGTGAAAGGCGTGATCCGGGTCATGCGTGAGCTGGAAATGATTCCGGCGAAAAAAGGGCCCAGGGCACCGAGAAAACGGTCTGAAACCGCTGCCAACTCCCAATGGGTGCGGGCAGATATCGACGGCATCATGCGGCCGGTTGCCCGGTTGGGCCAGAAGGTGCGCAAAGGCCAGAGGCTGGCGATGGTGGCGGACCCCTTCGGCGAATCGGAAACCGCAGTGGTGTCGCCTTGCTCGGGTATCGTCATCTGCGTCAACAACCTGCCACTGGTGAACGAGGGCGAGGCCATTTATCACGTTGCCCGGTTTGACGAGCTGAGCGAGGCGGAAAAGGCCATGGATTATTTTCGTAGCAGCTACGAAGGCGATGTCGGTGATGACGTGGTTCCGGTGCACCCCTGGGATGATCGCCAGAAATAGAAAGGAGGGTCACCATGATCTGGGATCAGTCGTTGATCGAATTGGCGCCTCTGCCCAGGGGCTTTCATCTGGTAACCAATGAAATCGTGGCCCAGGCGCCGGATATGACCAACTGCGAGGTTGGGCTACTGCACCTTTTCATCCAGCACACGTCGGCCTCCCTGGCGGTGAATGAAAATGCGGACCCGGATGTACGAGGCGATCTGGAGCGCCATTTCAATGTCATGGTTCCGGAGAATGCGCCGCATTATGAGCATGTGATGGAAGGGCCGGACGATATGCCGGCCCATATCAAAAGCATACTGATCGGTCCCTCCCTGACCCTGCCGGTCAGTCATGGTCATCTGGCCCTGGGAACCTGGCAGGGGCTTTACCTCTGCGAGCACCGGGACCGGGCCGGAAGCCGGCGTATCGTGGCAACCTTGCAGGGACGCTGGTAACCCTGCGCTTGTGCTGCCCCGATGCCGTGGAACGTGTTGGTCTTCACCCATTGGCTCTTGCTGATGGGTGGATATCCACCCATTTTCAGCCCTGAATCCTCTCCTGAATTCACTAATGCTCTGTTTTAAATAATTAATTCGGAACTGGTCTGCTCCTTGCTCTTGGGAATACCCACCGAGGTAACATAGCTTCGTTGAGCACCCAACAAACAAAATGAAACGGGAGCATTCTCTATGAAAACCCAAGCCGTAATGGCGGTAGCATTCGCCTCCACCTTCGCCGTCGCAACCCCCGCAGCAGCCCAGGACCGTTCAGACTGGCCCACCAACTTCACCGTTGGTACTGCCAGCCAGGGTGGGACCTACTTTGCCTATGGTTCCGGTTGGGCCAACTTTGTGGCTGAAAACCTGGGCGTCTCCGGTGGCGCAGAAATCACCGGCGGTCCAGTGCAGAACATGGCGCTCGTGCATACCGGCGACCTCAAATTCGGCCTGACCACCATGGGTCCCGCCCGTGAGTCCATGGAGGGTAATAGCCCGCTGGCTCCGGGTATGATGATGGACAATGTCTGCGCCATGTTCCCGATGTACGAGACGCCGTTCTCGGTAACCGCGCTCTCCAGCTCCGGCATCACCTCCATTGCTGATATACCGGATGGCGCGACCATAGGCTTCGGACCGGCGGGTTCCACCTCCGATACCTACTTCCCGCGCATGATGGAAACCCTGGGTGTGAACTTTGAGCGCCGTAACGGCAGCTGGTCCGATCTGGGTGGTCAGCTCCAGGATGGCCTGATTGACGTGGTGGCTTTCGCGGCAGGTATCCCTATTCCGGCGGTCAGCCAGCTGGAAGTCCAGACTGATGTGAATATCATCGGTATGACCGATGCCGAGGCAGAAACCATCATCAATAACTTCCCGGTCTCCGAATTCATCATCCCTGCGTCCACCTACCAGTCCCTGGATGCACCTTCCCGCGTGGTGTCCATGTGGAACTTCGCGATGGTTAACTGTGATGTGTCCGAAAGCTTCGTGTATGAGATCACCAAGCTGACCATGGAGAACAATGACAAGATGGTTTCCATCCACAAGGCGGCCCGCAATTCGGTTCCCGAGAACTACACAAAGAACAACGTTCTGCCCTGGCACCCGGGCGCGGCACGTTGGTTTAACGAGAACGGTTACCCGATCGAAGACAGCAAGATCAAGTAACAGTGCTCAGGCGGGGGGCGGCCTGGCGGCCCCCCGCAAATTAAGACCAGCAGGGTTCTGGTCCCGATTTGCCTGCAAGCAGGGTGTGTCATGACTACCGAACAAAACTCGAAAGATCTTCCGGACATCGAAGTGGGCGAGGACCATGTGCTCGCACACAACGTGGATGATGAGCCGGTCGAAGCCAACCGTCGCCTGTTCGAAGGCGGCTTGCTGAAATTTGTCGCCATGCTGGCGATCGCCTACTCAGCCTTTCACCTGTATTCCCTGAACATAGCGCCCCTTGAGACCTGGTCGTTCCGGATCGTTCACATCGCCGGCGCCCTGGTACTGGGTTTCGTGCTGTTTGCCGGCGCCCGGTTCGTATCATCCGAAGAGGGTGGTGCCCGCCATCGGTGGACGACCTGGATCAGTGCTGGCGCCATGCTGCCGGCTCTCTATGTGTTGTATCAGACGTTCTCGTTCTGGCAGATGGTCCAGAATGGCGCCATGCGAATCCCTGCTGAACTTGAGGTGTGGCACTTTGGCTGGCCTTTGCTGGCGGCAACCGGTGCCGGCATTGTCATGAGCTGGTTTCACCAACGCGAGCGATCGGTGTTCAGCGTTCCCGATCTGGTGCTGATCGCCTGCTCGCTGGCCGTTGCCGCTTACTTTCTGGTGGTCTACAACACGTCTATGCGTATGTCGACCGGTACGTCCTTCGCGCCGGTAGGTATTTCCTTTGCCGCTATTGCGGGTACCGCCTTGATCATGGAGCTGACCCGGCGTGTTGCTGGCATGGCGCTGGTGATCATTGGCCTGGTTTTCCTGGCTTATGTGTTCGCCGGCCCTTACCTGCCGGGTTTTCTTGGCTACCCCGGTCTTTCCGTACAGCGGTTCTTCAGCCAGGTCTACACGGACGCCGGGATTCTCGGGCCAACCACCGCAGTGTCCTCGACCTACATCATTCTCTTCATTATTTTTGCCGCCTTCCTGCAGTCCTCGAAGGTGGGCGACTACTTCGTGAATTTTGCATTTGCTGCGGCTGGCCGTTCCCGGGGTGGCCCGGCCAAGGTCTCGATCTTCGCGTCCGGTTTGATGGGTATGATCAACGGCACCAGTGCCGGCAACGTGGTCTCTACGGGTTCACTGACGATTCCGTTGATGAAAAAGGTGGGCTATAGCAAACAGTCTGCCGGCGCTGTCGAGGCGGCTGCGTCTACTGGCGGGCAGATCATGCCACCGATCATGGGCGCCGGTGCCTTTATCATGGCTGAGATTACCGGCATTCCCTACACCGAGATTGCTATTGCGGCGATTATCCCGGCGATCCTGTATTTCGCCTCGGTCTACTTCATGGTGGATTTTGAGGCCGCCAAGACAGGTATGCGCGGCATGCGTGAAGATGAGCTGCCGAAGCTCAAAACCATGATGAAGCAGTGCTACCTGTTCGTGCCGATCATCATATTGATCGTGGCGCTGTTCATGGGTTACTCGGTGATCCGGGCAGGTACCCTGGCGACCGTTTCTGCCGCTGTGGTGAGCTGGTTGTCTCCCAACAAGATGGGCCTGCGGCAAATCCTTCAGGCGTTGGAAATCGCATCCTACATGGCAATCCAGATTATCGTGGTGTGCGCCGCGGCCGGGGTTATCGTGGGCGTAATCTCCCTGACCGGAGTTGGTGCACGCTTCTCTGTGTTGTTGTTGGATGTTGCTGCCACCAGCCAGCTGCTGGCGCTGATTTTCGCCATGTTCATCTCCATTCTTTTGGGTATGGGAATGCCCACCACGGCGGCTTATGCGGTTGCCGCTTCTGTGGTAGCTCCAGGCCTGGTGCAGTTGGGGATTGAGCCGCTGACCGCTCACTTCTTTGTGTTCTACTTCGCTGTGGTGTCGGCGATCACGCCACCGGTTGCGCTTGCGTCCTATGCTGCGGCAGGGATTTCCGGCGCCAACGCGATGGAAACCTCCGTGGCCTCGTTCCGGATTGGCATTGCAGCCTTCATCGTGCCCTTCATGTTCTTCTACAACAGTGCTCTGTTGATGGAAGCGGGGTGGTTCGAGATCGCAAGGGCGCTGGTAACCGCAACGTTTGGTGTCTACATGCTGTCTGGCGGTGTGCTTGGCTGGTTTGCGAGGGTTTCTGCTTCCTGGGTAACCCGAGTCCTCCTGATTGCCGCCGCGCTACTGATGATCGAGGGCGGGCTCTGGACAGACCTTACCGGTATTGCCCTGGCGGTTCTGGCCTTCGTCATCCAGAAACAGCGGAAAGCTCGCCTTGCCACGGCAGGTGTCGTGTAAAGAGGCATGGCTGCGAGGATCTGCAACAGAACAACCGTACCCTGTTAGCCAGGGTACGGTTGTTCTGGCTTCAGCCTGCCTATACTCTAGCGGCTTTCCGCGGTTGTTCAGGAACCGGATGCTATGTCCTACCGGATCGGTGCTGTTCTTGTTTTCGTTGCCACACTGGTTGTGTCCTGGCTGCTTGGAGGCTGGGTCGGATACCGGCAGGTGGAGCAGGAGAGCCTGGAAGAGTCGTTCCGTTACCGGCAGCTGGTTGCCAATGAGTTGAACCGGTATCTGCCGGTCCCCGAGTTGATGGCAGAGCATCCGCTGCTTGAACGGGCACTGACTGACCCGGGTAATCCGGACGTTATTCTCGAAGCCAACGAGCAGATGCAGCGTATGGCCACCATTGTGGGTAGCTCCGACGTTTACCTGATGGATGTAAACGGCCTGACCATCGCCGCCAACAACTATCAGCAAGCCGACAGCTTTGTCGGCAGCAACTACGCTTTCCGGCCCTATTTTTCAGAAGCAGTGTCTAATCGGGATTCGGCCATCTATTTTGCTTTGGGGCTTATGTCGGGAGTCCGCGGCCTGTACTTTTCACATCCTGTCATCGACGACTCGGGCCGTCTTCTCGGAGTGGTGGCCGTAAAGGTTCTTGTTCATGAGCTGGAATCCCAGTGGGATCGGCCTGCTTCTCTCAGGGAAGCAGAAATGGTCGTGCTGGATGACGCTGGTATCAGTTTTCTGGCAAGCAAACCCAATTGGTTGTATCGGAACTTTTCAAATGCGGGGGTGGCCCCGGACGCGGCTTCCCGTCAGCGTTATCCGGACCGCGACCTGAACCCGATCGAATTCGATAACCTGGGTAAGCCCTGGGGCTTGTCGGAGAATTCCACTGCCATCAATATTCTTGAAAACGGCGAGGTCAGAGAGTATCTCAGCGTTCGAACGCCGCTGCCGAAACTGGACTGGAATCTTCAGGTAATGGTGAGCACGCGCTCTGTGGTCTGGACCCGTCTTGGATTTCTGGTTGGTGGTACCGCGCTGTTTTTTGGTGGTCTTCTGACCTGGCTTTATCTGCGCGAACGCTACCGGCGCGAAGCTGAACTTGCCTTGCGAGGCGAGCAACTGGAGCGCAGCGTGGCCGAGAGGACCGCAGACCTGGAGAACTCCAACCGCAAGCTGGTGGAAGAAATTCGGGAACGTGAACGTACCCAGAACGAACTTCGGGAAACCCAGCAGGAGTTGATTCAGGCGGCAAAACTGGCGGTGCTAGGACAGATGTCTGCAGGGCTCAACCACGAAATGAACCAGCCTCTGACGGCCATTCAGACCTACGCACGAAACAGCCGGCGCTTCCTTGAGAAAGGCGCAAGCGAGATGGTCGATGCTAACCTGTCAGAGATCATCGTCCTGTGTGACAAGATGGCGGAGCTGACCCGGCAGTTCAAGGTGTTCGCCCGCAAATCCGAGGGCCCGCCTGCAGTGGTCGATCTCCGGCAACCGATTGATGCTTCGTTGAAAATCATCGTAGCCCAGCAATCGAGCTCAGAGATCGACATCCAGTGGCGCCGCCCGGAGGCGCCGGTGATGTGCCACGGCGACTTGATCCGGATAGAGCAGGTCATGGTCAACCTGATGGCCAATGCGGTTCAGGCGGTCGAGGGTGGCGAGCGACCGGAAATCCGGATCGATATAGAAGAAACCGAACATTGCTGGAAATGTCTGGTCCGTGACAATGGGCCCGGGTTGCAGGGCGACACCGAACAGATCTTCGAGCCCTTTTTTACCACCAAGTCGGTCAAACAGGGCCTGGGCCTGGGGCTTTCCATATCGCGCCAGATCGTGGATGCGCTGGGTGGCAGCCTGATCGGCCGCAATCGCAAGGACGGCCCCGGCGCTGAATTCGTTGTAACCCTCAAGAAGCGGGAGGCCACGGAATGACAGAATCTTCGGTAATCTTTGTGGACGATGATCCACACATCCGCCAGGCCATTGCCCAGACGCTGACCCTGGAGGACCTGCCGGTCAGCTGTTTCGAGGGGGCGCCGTCGGCACTCAAGCACATCAATGCCGAGTATGACGGTGTGGTTCTGTGTGATTACAACATGCCGGATATGAACGGCCTGGAGATGCTGGACCGGATCCGGGCGATTGATGACACCATTCCGGTGATCATCCTTACCGGCCAGGGGGACATAAGCACCGCCGTTACGGCAATGCAGCAAGGGGCGTACGATTTCATTGAAAAGCCCTTTGATCATGACGAGCTGATTGAGCTGCTTCGCCACGCCCTTGAGAAACGACACCTTGCCCTCGAAAACCGCCGTCTCAAGGCCCAGTTGCGTCACCTGGCCAGGCCGGGCCCCCGGATGCTTGGCGATTCGCCGTCCATGCGGAAAGTCATGGCCACTATTGATCCGATTCTTGATATCTCCGCCAATATTCTGCTGCATGGAGAGACCGGGTCGGGCAAGGACGCGCTGGCCCGGTATATCCATGAGAACAGTGGCCGCAGTGCCCATAATTTTGTTGCAATCAACTGTGGGGCAGTCCCCGAGAACCTGATCGAGAGCGAACTGTTTGGCCACGAAGCCGGTGCCTTCACCGGAGCGGAGAAACGCCGTATCGGCAAGATCGAGCATGCCCACAAGGGCACCCTGTTCCTCGATGAAGTGGAAAGCATGCCCATGCCGTTGCAGGTTAAGCTGTTACGGGTGCTGGAGGAACAACGGGTAGAGCGCCTGGGTAGCAATCAGGTGCAGGAAGTGGACGTGCGCATCATTGCTGCCACCAAGGCCGACCTGAAAAAACTCAGTGACGAGGGCGAGTTCCGGTCTGATCTCTACTACCGTCTAAACGTTGTGAAAGTGGATATTCCGCCGTTGCGAGAGCGCAAGGAAGACGTGCCGATGCTTTTCCACCACTTCGTACTCATTGCGGCCGCTCGCTATGATCGCGAAAGCATTCCCCTGGATGCCGGCCAGGCGGCCCGGCTGATGCAGCATTCCTGGCCCGGCAATGTTCGTGAACTCAGGAACCTGGCGGAGCGCTATGTGTTATTGGGGCCTGCAGCACTGGACGAGAATGAGCCGGCGGATGCCGGCAACGTAGCAGGCCGCCAGACGCTGGTTGAAATGATGGATGGTTTTGAACGCTCTGCTATTGTCAGCGCCCTCAACGCCAGCCACGGCAGCATCAAGGACACCATGGTGCAGCTCGGTATTGCCCGTAAAACCCTGTACGACAAGATGCGCAAGCACGGGCTGGATAAAGCCCAGTTCAAGGACTGAGCTACAAAATTTTACCGTCTCGGTTACCGGGCAGAAACAAACTACGCATTATCATCAATGATAATTCCGGCGGGTTTTTCGTAGTCTTGCGGGTTTTTCCGTGCCGGGCCACCCGGCTCCCTGAGTGTTCAACCTGAAAGACGACCAGCCATGAAAAACCTGACCATCCAGACACGGGTGCTATTGCTGGCCCTGGTGCCGGTGATTGTCCTTACCGCATTCCTGACAAGCTACAACCTGAATCAGGCCAGATTTATTGGCGAGGAGGCCGTTGCCGGCTTCTCCTCCGATATGGAGGAGAGCAAGCGGCAGGAGCTGCAAAATTATCTGGCCGTCGCCAAGTCCTCTATCGCGCATCTCTACAATCAACCGGGCTCCGCGGATGATCAGAAGGTTCGCGAAAAAGCCTGGGAGATACTCCGACAGCTTCGCTTCAACGATTCGGGAAGTACTGGTTATTTCTTTGCCTATGACACCAAAGGCGTCAACGTAATGCACGGTGTTAACCAGTCGCTCGAGGGCAGGAATCTGTGGGATTTCCAGGACCCGAATGGGACCTATCTCATCCGTGAGTTGGTGAAGGCGGCGCGTGGTGGCGGCGGCTACGTTCCCTATGGCTGGAAGAACAGCGATACCGGGGAAGTGGCCCCCAAACTGGGTTACGCAGAAATGCTGCCGAAGTGGGGCATTATGATCGGGACCGGATTCTGGGTTGATGGCCTGGAAACGCAGGTCACCGAGATGGAAAACCATGTCGGCGATTCCTTGCGCGATGCGATCATCGGGTCAGTCACCACTTCACTGATTGCACTGGCGCTGATCGTCCTGCTTGCCCTGGTTGTGGTACGCAGCATTATTCGTCCCCTGAAATCTGCGGTTTCAGCGATGAACGATATTGCCAGTGGTGATGGCGATCTGACCCGGCGCCTGGACGTTTCCGGCAAAGATGAGCTTGGACAGCTGGCAACCGCCTTCAACAGTTTTGCCGACCAGGTCCATGGACTGGTTGAGCGGGTACTGTCATCCACCCGGACACTGAACGAGGCCACGGCAGATCTGAATCAGGTCATGACCGAAGCCGAACAGGGTGTTGAGCGGCAGAAGTCCGAGAGTGATCAGGTTGCCACGGCCATGAATGAGATGACGGCTGCTGCCCAGGAGGTTGCCAGCAACGCCAGTGAAGCCTCCACGGCAGCCGACCATGCCAATGGGCAGGTCTGTGACGCTCAGGGTCTGGTGCACCAGGCTACCGAGGTCATTGGTGGGCTTTCAGAGCAGGTCAGTGAGGGGGTTCGCGTTATTGAACAGCTGGGCGCTGACTCCCGTCGCATTGACAGTGTGCTTGAGGTCATTCGTGAAATTGCCGATCAGACCAACCTGCTGGCGCTCAACGCGGCGATCGAAGCAGCACGAGCCGGTGAGGCCGGGCGAGGTTTTGCCGTGGTTGCCGATGAGGTGCGCACGCTGGCTCGCCGGACCCAGCAGAGTACCCAGGAAATCCAGGACATGATTGAGCGGTTGCAGTCCGGTGCCGGCAATGCGGTCAAACTGATCGGCTCAATCAGTGAGCGCAGTGAAGCAACCGTTGAAGAAACCCGCCAGGTGAACGAGGCGCTGCAGCGCATTGGTCAGGCGGTGGCAACAATCACGGATATGAACACCCAGATTGCCAGCGCTGCGGAAGAGCAGACCAGTGTTTCTGAAACCATTAACCAGAATGTGCACGAGATTGTTGCCATTACCGAACAGACGGCCCAGGGAACCCGCCGAGCCGGAGACGCAACTCAGCGCCTGAAAAATCTGGCGTCGGAGATGTCGGATGAGGTTAGCCGCTACCGGGTCTGATTCCAGCCGGTAATCTCGGGGGAAAGGGCAGAACGCGCGTTCTGCCCTTTTTTGTATCCGTGTCCCGTCCTGAACTGTCAGAGATTGGCTTCGGCAAACTCCGCCAGGACCGAGCGGGGTACACCCTGCAGGTGTATGTGGGCGCCATGGCGGAAGCCCTTGAAGCGCTCGGTCATATAGGTAAGGCCAGAACTCAGGGCGCTCAGATAGGGTGTATCGATCTGCGCAAGGTTGCCCAGACAGATTACCTTCGAGCCATTACCTGCCCGGGTAATAATGGTCTTGATCTGGTGCGGCGTCAGGTTCTGGGACTCGTCAATGATGATCAGACTGTGCTGGAAACTGCGGCCCCGGATATAGTTCATGGATTTGAAATGCAGAGGCACCTTGCTGAGGATGTAGTCAACGCTGGCGGTCATGTTCTCGTCGTCTTCGTGGAGCGCTTCCAGGTTGTCGACGATGGCGCCCAGCCAGGGCTCCATTTTTTCAGCCTCGGTGCCGGGCAGGAACCCGATGTCCTCATCCAGCCCCTGGGTGGAACGGGTGGCGATAATGCGCTTGTAAAGCTTGCTTGCCACGGTCATCTCGATACAGGCGGCCAGGGCCAGGATGGTTTTACCGGAACCGGCAGAACCCGTGAGATTGACCAGATGGATATCCGGGTCCAGCAGCAGGTTCAGCGCCATGGCCTGATAGATGTCCCGGGGTACCAGCCCCCAGACTTCCTCGTTCATCAGGTCGTGCTGATGCAGATCCTTGATAATCACCTGGGTGTCTGAAAGGTCTACCACCTTGCCGACAAAGCCCATTTCATCGATCACAAACTCATTGATGTTGAGCTTTGCCAGTTCTCCCTCGCGCTTGAGGATGTGCTCGGTGGTGCCTTCCCGCTGAACGGTCTCTACTTTCTCGATGGTGTCCCAGAAAGAGTTTGGAAATTCCCGATAGCCCTTGGGCAGAAGATCAATGTCATCAAGCAACTGGTCGTTGTGGTAGTCCTGCGCCTCCACGCCAAAGCCTCGCGCCTTCAGGCGCATATTGATGTCCTTGGAAACCAGGATAATATCCCGGGACTTGTGGCGGTTCTGGAGCGCGGCCAGGGTATTGATGATCTTGTTGTCGTTCAGGTGCTCGGGCAGCGAGTGGTTGCCGCTGTCACCGGTGCTCATCAGGATCGAAAGACTGCCCAGGGGCTCGGCCTTCTTGCCACGTACAATGGGTACACCCTTTTCGATGACTTTCGGGCTGGCATCGCCCAGCAACTTGTCGATGTTGCGAATCGCCTGCCGGCAGTCAGCGGCCACGGCTTGCTTGCCGGATTTGAGGCTGTCGAGTTCTTCGAGGACCGTCATCGGAATGATGACATCGTGTTCTTCAAAGTTGAGGAGGGCGTTCGGGTCGTGGATCAGGACGTTGGTGTCGAGGACGTACATCTTTCTGCGAGCTTGCGGTGCTCTGGGCATAGGTGGCGCTACCTCTCTGGTGGCTCAGTCGTTATCGGCGCAGCGTTGCGTGAGTTCCTCATCCGAGATCACTTTCAGCATATCGTAAGTCGTTATGATGCCGGTAATTTTTGAATCATTGGTGACAAAGATCCGGTGCAGGTGCTCGCGCATCATGATATTGGCAATGTCGCGCACCGGCGTCTTCTCGTCAACAGATAAAACGATCGGGGTCATGATGTCACGAACTTCTACCGGCACCTTTCCCATTTCTTCAAAGATCACCATCCGCAGACGACGGGCTTCCTCGCGTTCCTCTGGTGTCAGATGCCTGTCGGCATCGGAGCGAGTGGCGTTCCAGCGGAATTCGGTGATGTCTTTCAGAGTGGCAATACCGACAATCTCGCCATCGTCGTCGGTGACAGGGCTGCCGGTTATTTCGTTGTCGGTGAGAAAGCGTGCCAGGCGGTCCATGGTCCAGGATTGGGGAACGGCCTTTATACTGGGTGTCATGATCTCGTAGGCGAGAACGGTCATTGATCTGGGCTGCCTTATGAAGTCCTTTCCGAAAGCTTAGCGCGTGATCCCTTGCGCGTCATCCCTTCACAGGTCTGACGGGTCAGGAACCGGGCGGACTGATGCCAATGAGTTGGCCATCCTCATCGTAGACCAGTTGATAGCCGCGATACTTGTCCCTGTTTGCAACTCGTTCCAGCTCTTCCATGGAGCGCACCGGAATATCCACCAGCAGCGAGTTCACCAGCCATCCCGGCAGTGAGCCATTGGGATCCGTGTGCTGAACCCAGACCATCCTGGTTTTGTCTCCTTCCGGGGTGAACCGGTACAGGGTATCGGACCGGTCGACCCTGACCCGGCTGCTGCTCTCCGCCCGCTGATCGGGCATGGCGTTCAGATCCATGACAATCTCACCAGAAGCCCGGTCGCCCCGAGTCCGGATGCGCAGCACATAGTCCCGGTCGGTCACCGGCCATGGCATGTCATTCACCGAATAGGCAAAGCGATCATGGAACTCGCCATCGCCGAAGGCATAGGATTCAGAACAGTTGTGCACCCACTCAACACAGGAGCCGGGATTGGCCATGACGGCCATCAGGTTTTCGATGGGTGCATCGAGAACCGCCACGGCCTTGAAGGCCTTGAAGCTGGAGTCAGGCTGCTCGATGGTATACACCCGGATATGATCGGCTTCCTTTCGCAGTGTCCATTGCTCGTCGGTTTCAGTGGGCAGTTCAGCCCGGGCACTGGCGGCAACGGCAAATACCAGCAGTGCACAGACCAGCCCGCTGATGACCGAGGCCCAGCCCGTAATGCCATGGGCTATGCTCTTTCTCATAGGGTACACTTCCTTGCAGATGGTGGGCCGAGTCTAGCATGAGGCTTTTACTGGCATGGCCACAGAAACAGTGGATTGTGAACCAGGTAGCGACCCGCTGATACGATTGACCGAATTGGCCTGATCTGACGACGACTATGACCATGGAAAAGCTGATCAACGGCAAAGGACAGATAGTTCCCGGGGTGCTCGATGAACCGGTCAAAGAGATTAACTACCTGGACTATGACCTGCGTACGGTAATGGACCGCCCCCGTTCACGGCTGGCCCGGCGGTGGCGCTTCAACCAGTTCCAGTTCGTCAGCGCCATGGGTCCGGGATGGGTGTTTGGCCTGGCGGTGGTGGATCTTAAACTGCTGGGAAACGGGTTCTTCTACCTTTACGATTTCGAGACCGGCCAGATGATGGAACAATCGTTCCTTCAGCCATTGGCCAGGCAGACCCGCATTGAACCGCTGCCAGAGGAGGGCGTGGCAACATTCAGCAAAGGCGAGGTCGACGTGCGAATCGCGCCAACAGCTGATGGCCGGACGATTGCGGTGTCCGCCCCGGGTGATATCCGTATCGAGCTTACTTTGAAAGAGGATCGGGACCCACTCCGCCTGGTGTGTCCGGCCGGTTACAATGGCTGGGTGTTTACCCGCAAGTCAGCTGGCTTGCCGGTGGAAGGGGAAGTGCGTTGGGATCACCACATCTGGCGCTGCGACGAGGAGACCCGGGGCACTATTGACTGGAGCTGCGGCTTCATGCGCCGGGAAACCGCCTGGAACTGGGCCTGCCTGGCGGGTCAGCTTCCGGATGGCCGGTCCGTGGGTCTGAACCTGGCCGCTGGAGTTAACGAAACGGGGATGACGGAAAATGCGCTCTGGCTGGATGGTGTGTGCCACAAACTGGGCGCGGCAAGGTTCCGTTTTGATCGCTATCAGCCGGGCAGGGATTGGCATGTGACCACGGAGGATGGCCGGATTGATCTGCATTTTGTTCCGGCCGGTGTCCGCAAGGAAAAACTGAACGCCTGGGTGCTGGCATCCAACTTCCGGCAGTATGTGGGCACCTTCAATGGAACGGTGACGGATGAGGCTGGCGGGAAAATCGAGGTTAAAGGCCTGCGAGGACTGATGGAAGATCACTTCGCAAGGTGGTGAGAGATGGCCTGGCCCGCCCCATTCTATCCGGGACAGGCCAGATCACACCGTTTATCGTTCTGGTAGCGTGACGTTCAGCTCCAGTACCGAGCAACTTTCGTTA
Source organism: Marinobacter salsuginis (assembly GCF_009617755.1). Classification (NCBI taxonomy): domain Bacteria; kingdom Pseudomonadati; phylum Pseudomonadota; class Gammaproteobacteria; order Pseudomonadales; family Marinobacteraceae; genus Marinobacter; species Marinobacter salsuginis. The sequence continues at coordinate 472,990 of NZ_BGZH01000002.1, read as the reverse complement.
CGGTCCACTTCAACCTGAACCATGTCGTCACTGATCTGGACGTACTTGCGGATAACCTCAAGCAGCTCCTGCTGAAGCTGTGGCAGGTAATCCGGTTGTTCGCGCTGGCCCCGCTCGTGGGCCACGATAATCTGCAGGCGCTCTTTGGCAACGCTTGCGGATTTGTTTTTCTTGCCCTTGAAATAATCGAGGAAACTCATCCTTTAGCCCCCCTTGAACATCCGTGAGAAGAAACCCTTCTTCTGGGACGTCATGAAACGGTGTTCCCGCTCCTCACCCAGCAGGCGCGCGACGGCGTCTTCATAGGCCTGGCCAGCATCGCTGTCCTCTTCGAGGATGACGGGCAAACCCTGGTTTGACGCATTCAGTACAACCTGGCTTTCGGGAATGACACCCAGCAGCGGAATTGCGAGGATCTCTTCAACATCCGCTACAGACAGCATCTCGCCCTTTTCAACACGGGCAGGGTTGTAGCGGGTCAGAAGCAGGTGTTCCTTGACCGGATCCTGGCCCATTTCGGCGCGGCGGGACTTGCTCTGCAGAATGCCCAGAATTCGGTCGGAATCCCGGACCGAGGACACTTCGGGGTTGGTAACCACAATCGCTTCATCGGCGTAATACAGCGCCATCAGAGCACCATGCTCAATGCCGGCGGGGGAGTCGCAGACGATGTAATCGAAGGTCTCGGAAAGCTCGTTGATCACCTTCTCGACGCCTTCTTTGGTCAGCGCTTCCTTTTCCCGGGTCTGGGAGGCGGGGAGAATGTAGAGGGTATCGACCCGCTTGTCGCGGATCAGGGCCTGGTTCAGGGTTGCCTCGCCCTGGATCACGTTGACGAAGTCGTACACCACGCGACGCTCGCAATTCATGATCAGGTCCAGATTGCGCAGGCCCACGTCAAAATCGATGACCACTGTCTTGTGGCCCCGTTTGGCAAGGCCGGTGCTGATCGAGGCGCTGGTGGTGGTTTTGCCAACGCCGCCCTTTCCTGAGGTAACGACAATAATTCTAGCCAAGGTTCTGTTCCTGTTTCTCGGTGGATTCGTCGTGTCTGCCGAATTGTCCGGTCAAGTTATTGTATTCAGCTCCAATATCAGGCCTTGTCCAGTGGCGTTACCACCAGCAGGTCGTCCCTGAGCTGGATTTGCACAGCGCTTTTCCAGCCATTCTCCTGAAGATCTTCGGAGATTTTATAGTGTCCCGCGATGGACACAAGCTCCGCCTCAAGGGATTGGCAGAAAATTCGTGCGGATTCTGCCCCATGGATGCCCGCCAGCGCCCGGCCCCGGAGGGGACCGTAAACATGGATGTTGCCTGCCGCCAGCACTTCGGCGCCTGCCTGTACCGGCGCCAGAATAACCAGGTCGCCTTCCGGTGCGTGGATCTGTTGGCCTGAGCGCACCGGCTGGGAGATGATTTTGGCCGGAGGTGGGTCACCGGCAGAGCCAGTAGAGGCTGTGCCAACCGCCGCTTCCGCTTCCTCCGCGACAGCCTGCTCCGCTTCATGGGTGCGGTCCCGCTGGCCGTTGCCTGGCAGCAATGCCAATGCAGCTCCACGGGCCAGGCGGCGCTGATCGTCGCTGCCACCGCGCACGCCAACGACGTGGATGTTGTTGCGCCGACATGTACCGATGATTTTGAAGAAATCCAGTTCGCTATCCAGCCCCTGGTATTTCTCGAGACTGATGATGAGCGGAATGTCCTTGAAGAACCCCGGTGCCTGGCTGATCTTGTCTCGCAGTACGTCCTCGAACTCGCCGTCGTCAAAGTAGTAGAGCTCCAGGGCTGTCATGGACACGCTGGCGCTTTTTAGCTGAAAACCCTGTTTTACCCCGGAGGTGGCGGTATCGCTCATGAAGGAGTCTCTTCCCTGGTGATGTTGTCGGTTGGGTTCGGGCGTTGCCGTAGCGGCACGCCTTCAAATCGGATGCCTGACCATCCGGTGCTGATGAACTGTCGGATGTTGCCGTGGCTCTCACCGGTCGGGTCGTCCAGAACCTGCTGATAGTGCTCGGCAAACAGTTTCAGTGTGTCGACTTCACTCAAATTGCAGTACTGGCCCAGACCAAAGATCCGGCAGGACCCGGCATTCTCGCCTTCGGCGTTTACCAGCGGGCCGTTCCGGAAACCACAGGGCTGATACTCGAAGTGCTGTTCGATCAGGGCCAGGGAGTCTTTGAAGCTGGCATGACCAGCGTCCAGGGATGCCAGGTGAATCCTCACGGCATCGTTAACGCTCATTATTTGTGTTCCTGCTTGGGGCCTGTCTGATAGAGCGCCTTCCACTCCTCGTAGGGCATGCCGTAGATTTCTTCGCGGGCCTGGGGATCAGAGATCTCGAAACCCCGCTCATCCGCTTCTGCCCGATACCATTTCGACAGACAGTTACGGCAGAAACCCGCCAGGTTCATCAGGTCAATGTTTTGCACCTCCGTGTTCTCTCGCAGGTGCTTGACCAGGCGACGGAAGGCTGCGGCTTCAATTTCAGTGCGTTCTGCTTCAGGAATCGGATTGCTCATATTGGCCTCGCAATGGTTGATGCGCCGTTTATCAGGAATCCTGACATTCTCTGCATGTTAGCTTAAGATACAAGGCTGTATAAATGTACAGAGAATCGACGCGAGCCACCTGATTATGCCACAACGCAAGATCATCCATGTGGATTGTGACTGCTTCTATGCGGCCGTGGAGATGCGGGACGATCCCAGCCTCCGGGAGGTGCCGCTGGCAGTGGGCGGTGATGGTGGACGGGGCGTGGTAACCACCTGCAATTACAAGGCCCGAGCTTACGGTGTGCGTTCGGCGATGCCCGGCAGCGAGGCACGTCGCCTTTGCCCGGGCCTGGTGACCGTCCCGACGGATATGGGACGCTACCGGGCGGTCTCACAGCAGGTGATGGCGATCCTGCGGGAAATGACGGATCTGGTGGAACCGCTCTCTCTGGATGAAGCTTTTCTGGACGTTTCCGATGTGACCGATCACAAGGGCAGCGCTACGCTGATGGCCCGACACCTACGGGAGCGGGTACGCAGGGAAGTAGGTATCACCATTTCCGCCGGAGTGGCGCCCAATAAATTTCTCGCCAAGATCGCCAGCGACTGGGAAAAGCCGGACGGGCTCTTTGTAATCCGCCCGGAAGACGTTGAAGGTTTCGTGCAGGGATTGCCGGTGGAAAAGCTGTTCGGGGTAGGGCAGGTGACGGCCTCGAAACTCCACGCACTGGGGGTCAAGACCTGCGGGGACATGCAGGCGCTTGGGGCTGATGTGTTAATCGAGCGCTTCGGAAAGCAGGGCTATCGCCTCCACGAGATGGCCCACGGCCGGGATGACCGGGCCGTCGTGGTGTCGCGGATCGCCAAGTCGGTCAGCGTCGAACGGACCTTTTCCCAGGACTTGCCGGACATGGCCGCCTGCGAAACCGTTATGGCCTCCCTGGTAGCCGACCTCAATCTTCGACTGTCGCGCAAGGCCCGCAGAAAGCCGATCCATAAACTCTTTATCAAGATCCGCTACAGTGATTTTTCAACCCATACTCTGGAGCGGGTCCGGGAACAGATTAAAGAGCCCAGCCTGGAAGATTATCTGCCGCTGCTGGCGGAACTGGTTACCAACCGGGAGCGACCGGTTCGGCTGTTGGGTCTCGGTGTGCGTTTTCGCAATGATGACGCCCCGGTCACCCAGTTGCGTTTGTTTGATTAGAAGTGCAGCCAGCTCATGGCCATGTAACCCATCAGCCCGCCGATCAGAGCGCCCGCGGCCACGTCGCTGGGGTAGTGCAGCCCCAGGACTACCCGTGATGCGGCGACACTGAAGGTAAATGGCAGCACCATCATTGCCAGCGCCGGTTCGGCCACGGTGAGCATAACCTGGAAGCAGGCAGCGTGAAGGGTATGGCCGGAGGGAAAACTGTAACGGTCCAGGGGTGGTGTGCCACAGTCGATGGCAGGAAAAGATATGAAAGGGCGTTCCCGGATTAGCCAGCGCTTCAGAAGCTTGTAGCTGACGGTACAGGCAAGGCCGGTCAGCGCCATGAGCAGTGCTAGCTCTGGCCCCGACGCCGGATAAAGAAAAGGGATCGACAGGATCAGGGCATACCAGAACCAGCCGTCACCCAGTCGGCTTACCAGCCGGAAATAGCCGAGGACTGGCCGGAAACGAACAGCCCGGTTAATAGTCTGGCAGAAAGCGAATTCGCGCTGGTCTGCCAGTTCAAAGAAGCGAGACGCTTTGCTTGTTGATGGCATGGTATCCGGCCTTTGCGGGTTGATTGAAAACCAGTTGTTCAAACTGTTCGATCTGCGAATTCCAGCTCTGTTCCAGGGCGTCCAGACGTGCCTGGGCCCTGATACGGCTCAGCAGGGTCGGCTGATCCGCCAGTCGGAGTGCACTGTCGACGTAAGCCTCGTCCTGATCCAGCGGCACCTTCATGCCGTTTTCCTCGTGGCGGATGTGTTCGGCAGCTGCCGCGTCGTCAAAGCTGACAACACCCAGGCCGCTGGCCATGGCCTCCAGTACCACGTTGCCAAAGGTGTCGGTCTTGCTCGGAAACAGGAACAGATCGCCCGAGGCATAATGTCGGGCCAGGTCGTCTCCCCGCCGGGTGCCGCAGAACACGTAATCGGGGTGGCGCTCGGCCAGTTGACGCCGAAGCGGGCCGTCGCCAACAAGGATGAACCTGGCCTGGGGATGAAGGCCGCGGATGCGTTCAAAGCAGGCGACCGCCATGCGCAGGTTTTTCTCCGGCGCGAGCCGACCCACATAAAGGATGGCGCGGTCATTGGCCTGCAATCCCCAGGATTCTCGTAGTGCGCTGTCACGCTTATGGGGCGTGAAGCGGTGACAGTCGACGCCCCGACTCCAGAGACCGGTTGCCGGGATGCCCATGGCTTTTGTCGTCTGCTGCATTTTTCGGGTGGGCACCAGGGTGATGGCGGTGCGATTGTGGAACCAGCGGCCGTAGAGACACAGTAAACGCTCAAGCATGCCAACGCCGTAGTAGCGGCTGTAGCTGTGGAAGTTGGTGTGGAAGCCGGAGCTGACCGGAATGCCCGTCTGGCGCGCAGCTGATGTGGCAGCGACACCCAGTGGTCCCTGGGTGGCAACATAGAGTGCGTCCGGGCGGTCGCCGGCCAGGAGTTTTTTCAGGTGGCTGGTCCGGGCGAGGCCAAAACGCAGGTCCGCGTAGCCAGGCAGAGGCAATCCGGTCACCACATGCTCACGGGTGAACAGGGCCTCGCCGGCGCTGGCGAAGTTGCCTTTGCGCTCATGCTGCTGTCGCGGTCGTATAACCGTCACCCGGTGCCCACGCTGCATCAGCCCCTGGCAAAGATGCCTGAGCGTATTTGCCACACCATTGATTTCCGGCGGAAAAGTCTCCGAAACAATGGTAATGTGTTGTTGGCGCCGGGTGGCCTGCATGGTCTCGGTCACGGTGTTTCCTGTGCTTCCTTTGACATGCCCCTACTATGAAAAGCTGGCATGACAGTTATGCGACACTCCCGTGACATTCCCTTTACCCGTTAACCGAACCGAATCGGAGACGATATGCAAACGAGAAAGCTTGGCAAGACGGATCTCGACGTTACCCTGATTTGCCTGGGTACCATGACATGGGGTGAACAGAACACCGAAAAGGAGGCGTTTGAGCAACTGGATTACGCGGTAAACGAGGGCATCAACTTTATTGATGCCGCAGAGATGTACCCTGTTCCGCCCCGGGCGGAAACCCAGGGGTTGACCGAGACCTATCTGGGAAACTGGCTTGCCAGTAGAGGTAAACGCAACGAACTGGTGATTGCCTCCAAAGTAGCGGGGCCGGGCAATGGCCTGAAGTACCTGCGTAATGGCCCCCGCCTTACCCGCGATCACATTCATGAAGCCTGCGACGCCAGCCTCAAACGCCTGCAGACGGATTACATCGACCTTTACCAGGTGCACTGGCCGGATCGCAGCACGAATTTTTTCGGCAAGCTTGGCTATGAACACAACCCCGAGGAGTCCTTCACGCCCATCGAGGAAACCCTTGAGGCACTGGATGAACTGGTGCGCTCTGGCAAGGTGCGGCATATCGGGCTGTCCAATGAGACACCCTGGGGCACTATGGAGTACCTCCGCCTGGCTGGCCAGAAGGGCTGGCCGAGGGTGGCCAGTATCCAGAATCCTTATAATCTCCTGAATCGTTCATTCGAGGTGGGGATGGCGGAAATCGCCCACCGGGAGCAGACCGGCTTGCTGGCTTACTCGCCCCTGGCCTTTGGCATGTTGTCTGGCAAATACCTCGGCGGGAAGTGGCCGGAAAAAGCCCGAATGACCCTCTACGAACGTTTCAGCCGCTATACGAGTGGTCGTGGTATGGATGCCACGCGGGCTTACGTCGAGCTGGCCCGTGAAAACGGCTTGTCCCCTGTTCAGATGGCGCTGGCGTACGTTAACAGCCGCAGTTTCGTAACCAGCAATATCATCGGTGCCACGACCATGGAACAGTTACGGGAGAACATCGGGTCGGCGCAAGTCTCTCTTAGCCCTGCAGTACTCGAAGCCATTGAGTCTATCCATCAGGAGTTCACTTATCCCTGTCCCTGAGTTCGCTGGTTTTCGGCTTTTACCTCCGGCCATCAGGCGTTGGCCGGAGGCGCTGTTACACTCTGAAATATCGGGGATCATAAATTGACAAAAACATGCTGATCTCGTGACAAAAAGTCGGCGTCTTTGTGTGCAGATTCACATCTTTCCGGCCTGTAATCATTAGACTTAAGCCTAAGGTATCCGTAGACTCCCGTGTCGGAAAAAAGGTCTCAGGCAGTGTCATGATTATTCGCATCTTTGTCGCATTACTCGCTCTCAATCTCGTTGCTTTCGTCGTTCGCGCCGAAGCGTCCGAGCGCGTATTCGAGCAGGTCGAGAGCACGACAACCAGCGAGCAGATCTTCGAAGTGCAGGAACGGGTATCCGGCGATTTCGAAGAGGACAGTTCTGACGCCTTTACTGAAATCGGTTCCCGCTTGCTGAGCCTGACGCTTACCCGTTCCAAGCACTCCGGCAAACACTACGCATCTGATCCGGCACAGGCTGACCATGGCATTGCACTTCTGAATGAGGGCGCCTGTCTGAATCTGAAGTGGAACTTCTGAAACTCAAACCCCTGTTCTTCAGCCCCTGACTCCCCCAAATCCGACAAACCGCAGAATCATGATCTGGCGCATTGTCTGTGTCCGATCGACGTGTGATCATCGCCGTTAGCATGCTGATTAGCCGATAAGGAGCTTGGTAATGGCGGGTGATAGAGGGCAGTTATCGAATGATGTGAATGCCTGCGTTGATGAGGTGATTCGCCGGGTTGGCAAGGAAATCACACTGGGGTTGCCGCTCGGGCTCGGGAAGCCGGTCCGCTTCGTGAACGCGCTGTACCAACGGGCCAAGGACGATCCGGAAATTCGTCTGCATATTGTGACGGCGCTGTCGCTGTTGGCGCCAAAGGGTGGTTCCTCACTGGAGAAGCGCTTCATGGGGCCATTTGTAGAGCGCCTCTATGGTCGAATCCCGGAACTGGCCTATGCCCGTGATGTCTCCGCCAATCGCCTTCCTCAAAATGTCCAGGTCTCGGAATTCTTCTTCAAGGCCGGTAGTTACCTGAACAATCGTTCCCAGCAACGGCATTATGTTTGTACCAACTACACCCACGCTGTTCGCGATCTGATGGCTGTTGGGGTCAACGTGGTCGCCCAGATGGTGGCGCCAGGCGAAGCCCACGGACAGCCAGGGCTAGTCAGCCTGAGTTGCAATCCTGATCTGACCCTGGACCTGATTCCGCTGCTGCGGGAGCGGGAAGCAGCCGGCTCGCCGGTTGCTCTGGTGGCCGAGATGAACAAAAACCTTCCCTGGCTAGGACATCATGCGGCCATCGAGGCGGACCGGTTCGATGTGCTGCTGGATCAACCCTCCAGTGATTACCCGCTGTTCTCGGCCCCCCAGATGTCGGTCAGCCCGGAAGACCACATGATCGGGTTTTATGCCAGTACCCTGCTAAAGGATGGAGGCACCCTTCAGGTTGGTATCGGCTCACTGGGCGCTGCTCTGGTCCACAGCGCGATTCTTCGGCACAGTCACAACGATGCCTGGCGGAAAGTGTTTGATCATCTGAACGTTGACCAGAAGTTTCCGGTGGTCAGGGAAGATGGTGGCACGGGGCCCTTCGAAAAGGGGCTATATGGTTGCAGCGAAATGATGGTGGATGGTTTTCTGTACCTGATGCAGGAAGGCATACTCAGCCGTGAAGTGTACGATCATGCTGGTCTTCAGGCGTTGCTCAATCGTGGTGACATCAGCGAGGAGGTTTCGCTTGCGACGCTGGATGTCCTGCGGCGGGAGAAGCTGATCGATAGCCCACTCCGGGCAAAGGATGTCCATTGGCTCGCACGGCATGGGATTTTCCGGGATTCCGTCGAATTCAAGGGCGGCCGGCTACGGGTTGGAGACCAGTCGGTGGAGGGTGACCTGGATAACCCGGAAGCCCGAGAGGCCATCGAAACGCTGATTCTTGGTGAGCGGCTGACTGGCGGTATCGCCATGCACGGCGGTTTTTACGTTGGTCCTGAGCAGTTTTACCAGTACCTCCGCGAGATGAACGACGAGCAGCGTGCAAAAATTTGCATGACCAGCGTGAATTTCATCAACCACCTGTACGATCACCCGTTTGGTGACCAGAAGCTGAAAGCCGCGCAGCGCGTTCATGGCCGCTTTATCAATTCGGCCATGATGTACACCCTCAACGGCGCCGGAGTATCGGATGGCCTTGAGGATGGCCGTGTGGTCAGCGGTGTTGGCGGTCAGTACAACTTCGTTGCCATGGCCCACGAGTTGCCGGGCGCCCGTTCGATCCTGTCGCTGCGTAGCACTCGCTCATCCCACGGCAAGGTGCTTTCCAATATTGTCTTCAATTATGGTCATTGCACCATTCCCCGGCACCTGCGGGATATTGTGATCACCGAGTACGGAATTGCTGACCTGAGGGGGCAGTCCGACGAGCAGGTTTTCCTTCGGCTGATCCGCATTGCCGACTCCCGGTTCCAGCAGGAACTCCTGAAAAAAGCCCAGAAGGCAGGGAAGGTGGATCCCGGGTTCAAGCTGCCTGCCGACTGGTGTAACAACACGCCGCAAGCAATTCGGCGCGCTGTTGCGGCTGCGGAGGATGCCAGTCTGTTCCCGCCGTTCCCGTTTGGCAGGGACTTTACCGACGAAGAGCTGACGTTGGGGAAAGCCCTTAAGGGGCTCAAGGCCGCAACGGCCACTCGTCGTGGTAAAATATCGACCCTGTTACAGGCCCTCCGGGCCCGGGATGACGAAGGCCGTTATGGAGCCCTGCTTGAACGCATGGGGCTGAGCGACCCTTCAGGATTGCGGGACAAGCTGGATCAGCGACTGGTTATTCATGGCCTGCAGCAGCTCGAAACACCACCGGATACAGGAAACTCGAAAACCTGATGACAGCTTCACAAGCAAGACCCGACGTTTTTACCGTTCACTACGTACTGAAAAACAAGATCGGCGCGCTGGTTGATACTTCCGAGGGCAGTGAGCCTCTGCACTTTGTCTACGGCAGCCCTGAGATTATTGAGGGAATTCAGCAGGCGGTGAAAGACCGCAATGTTGGGGATTGCCTGGAAGTAACGGTGCCACCCGCCATGGCGTATGGCGAACACAAGCCGGAACTGGTGCGCAAGGTGCCGCGCTCATTGTTCGAGGGCATTGAGAACCTGCAGATTGGTATGAAGTTCCAGACCAATACCGGCGATGAAGCGCAGATCGTGCAGGTTGTCGGGATCGACGGCAACCTGGTAAAGGTGGATGCCAATCACCCACTGGCGGGATTCACCCTGTACTTCGATCTGGAGATCGTCGGCCGCCGTGAAGCGACGGAAGATGAGGTAGCCCAGGGACGTCCTCTGTTCTGAGCAGATTTGTTTCCTGCTGGTCGAACTTGCCACTGTAAACCCGCGTTAGGCCGTCGAGCACTGTTTGTCGCAGGCTGGCGGCCAGCTCCGCGGTCGGCACTTCCTCTGGCGATTGCACCAGTTCGTGGAAAACAACGTCGACCCGTGCAGAGGGCTGTCTGAGCATTCGCAGCAGGTGGCTGTGGAACTCATCCTCTCCGATAAAGGGAGCCAGATGGTCAGGTCGGCCGTCTCTGCGATAGGTAATGGTCACTGGCTGGATTGGTGTTTTGCTTTCCGGGGCGGCCCTGAGCAAGAGGCCATGGAAAGGCAATACGGTCAGGCCTGCGCTGGTGGTTCCTTCCGGGTATACCAGGACATTCTCTCCGGCCTGCAAATTCTCGATGATCTGTCCCCGAACGCGTCGAGCCTGGCCTCCCCCGCGATGAATGAAGAGCGTGCCGGCCTGTCGTGCCAACCAGCCAATGAGCGGCCACTGGCCGACCTCCGCTTTCGACAGGAAGCGAATCGGCGCGAGGCTTCCCAGAATCGGAATATCCGACCAGCTGATGTGGTTGCTGACGAAGAGTACGGTATCGTTCGATGGCGAACCGTGCTGATGAATGTTCAGTCCCAGACATCGGCAGGCCCATCGGAAACAGAATCTTGCCCAGGGGGTACGATCAATGGTTTTGCGGGTAACCATTTCAGTGATCCGCAAACCGGCGGCCAATAGGGTGGTGGCCGCGAGAAAGGCCACAAAGGCCGTCACGCGAACGCAGAGTCTCAGCCAGTTCATTGATCAACCCCCAGGATTCAGGACGCCGTGCGCATGAAGTGTCGGCTGTAACGGCCGGCCAGTTTGCTGACTTCCAGCAAGACCAGCAAATCCGCACAACGAAAATCCGGATCCCAGCAGGGTTCACCGCAGACCCGGGCGCCGAGGCGCATGTAGGCTCGGATCAGGGCGGGGACGTCCACAGGGCGATCGTTGTCCCGGGTGTGGGTCAGGTGCGGCATTGCCCGGAGCGGTTTGACCAGAAAGGCCGGGTCGGCCAGGTATTCGTTCTGGAGATGGCGGGCGATGCGCCAGGCCTTCAGCCCTCCGTCGGACATACCGATACTCGCGCAGCCGATCATGTAGTCAACACCGCGTTCAACCAGATATTCGGCGACTGCCGACCAGAGCAGGCTGATGGTTGCACCGTTGCGGTAGTCCGGGTGAACGCAGGTGCGACCCAGTTCGGCGATGGTTCCAGGGAGTTTGTACAGGGCGCTCAGGTCGAACTCGCCGGCGGAGTAAAACCCGCCAACGGCTTGCGCGTCTGCCTGATGCAGGATTCGGGTGGTTGCGACCAGATCACCGGAATCCAGGTCGGTTACGATCAGGTGATCACAGACGGTGTCGAACTCGTCGGCGTCGATTCCTGGCGTCTGTGCGCCCAGATCGCTGCCATACTCTTCCGAGAAGACCCGGTAACGCAGCCGCTGGGCGGCCTCAACCTGTTTCGGGCATCGGGTCATGTCGGTTTTCAGGCGACGGGCGCTGCGGCGGGCTTTCGCGGTTTGTGTGGTCATGGCGTCGTCTCTTTTGTTTCCTTTTCCCGACAAGCCTATGAAGCCGGTATGACACATCGGTGACCGCGACGTGACGTGTCTGTGACACCAGGGGGTGAATGGGCGTTTGCGGGAGCTGTGTCACAGGGTGTAACGAAGCACCGGTTCCATGTATATTTCTGAATAGCATGTATAATTGCTGTTACAGCAGGTTGCCTGTATTGTCAGGTACACAGAATGACCTGAAACCGGAATAACAAAACCAGAGATGGATGGCGTGGAACAGACAAACGAAAGTTGGCGAATTCTGATTGTCGAAGACGACGAGCGGTTGGCGGAATTAACCCGCGAATACCTTGAAAGCAACGGGTTGACTGTCTCCCTGGAAACTCACGGCGGCCCCGCAGTAGAGCGGATCCGTAACGAGCAACCGGATCTGGTGGTGCTGGATCTGATGTTGCCGGGTGAAGACGGGCTGTCTATTTGCCGTAGGGTGCGCCCCTTCTATTCCGGCCCAATCATTATGCTGACCGCCCGCACCGATGATCTGGACCAGGTTCTGGGTCTGGAAATGGGGGCGGATGATTACATCGGCAAACCAGTCAAGCCGCGGGTTCTGCTGGCACGCATACGTGCCATGCTGCGTCGGGTTACCGAGACCGGGCAGGGTGCGGGTGACGAGGCAGGCGGCGAAGAACCGGTGCGTCTCCAGTTCAACGATCTGGTCGTAGACCGCTCCATGCGCGAAGCCTGGTTGAATGATGAAAGCATCGATCTGACCAGTGCCGAATTTGATCTGCTCTGGTTACTGGCGAGCAACGCCGGTCGCGTACTCAGCCGGGAAGAGATCTTCACCGCGTTGCGCGGCATTGAGTACGATGGTCAGGACCGTTCCATTGATGTTCGCGTGTCCCGGATTCGTCCCAAAATCGGCGATGACCCCATCCATCCGCGGCGCATCAAGACCGTTCGCAGCAAAGGCTACCTGTTCGTAAAGGAAGCCTGACGATTCAGTCTCTGGAGCCGGTGTGCCCCTCGCCCGCACGCCGGTGTTCCATGCCAGGGTTGGTATCATGCCCCTGAAGTTCTTTCTCAAGCTCTACGCCCGCCTTGCCGGCCTGACTGCGTTGGTGGTCCTGTTATGTGTCCTGCTGTTCACCGGTATCAATACGGTACGCTCGCAGTTCTGGCACGAACGATTTCCTGAGCCCCTGATGCGCTGGTTGGCGACTGCTCCGGCACCCGTTCAACAGTATCATTGGCTTACATCGACGGTAGATCTTCGCGTCGGCGCCCCTTCCCGGTTCAACCTGTCCCCGGTGGCCCTGGAGCGGCTTGGTTACGGCCAGGTGGTTGGTATCGAGAGTGACGTGGGATACCGGGTACTGGTTACCGGGCTTGCCGGGGAGGTTTTGCAACTTCGTCTGAGCGAGCCATACAGGGACGTATCAGAGACCATAGGACTGATCTTCCGATGGCATCTCGATTCAGCCTCGGTGGACGATCGTCTGAATGTTGCCGCTCAGATGGCCCGGTCTCTCAACGTGGAAGTCTACCCTCTGGACGATGCCGACCTGTTACCGGACCCGGACGTTCTGGATCAGGTTGCCGAACGTGGTCTTGCCTTCTATACCGACGATTCGGACGGTTGTGGCCGGGTGATTGTTCAGCTTGCCGATGGCGAGCTGTACCGGATCGATATGCCCCCTGCGTTCAATGCCTGGGCATGGCCGGTTGTCCTGCTGCTGGTGCTGGTGCTGGGTGGAGTGCTGGCTGTCGCCCTGTTCCTCGCACTCCGGGAGGTTGATAGCAATCTCAGAACTGTCGAGTCTGTGGCGGTGCGAATCGCCCGTGGCGAAATGGGTGCCCGGGTCCAGACCGGCGAAGGGACGCTGGTGACGCGTCTGGCCTCGTCATTCAACGGGATGGCCGAGCACATACAGCGCCTGGTACAGGTGCAGCGGGAAATGATCCATGCCGTATCTCACGAATTACGTACCCCGGTGGCCAGGATTCGCTTTGGCGTCCAGATGATTGAAGACTGCCAGGACCAGGCTGCGCTTCAGAAGCAGCTGGATGGCATTGATGGCGATATCCAGGAGCTGGACGAGCTGATCGACGAGATCCTGACCTACGCCCGACTGGAGCAGGGTGGTCCGGTATTTTCGCTTCAGGAAAATTCGGTCACCGATATTGTCCGTCAGGTGGTTTCTGAACAGCAGATGGTTCGGCCCGAGTTGGATATTGAGGGGAACATCGATGAGATCTCCGAGCGTTGGGCGTTGTCGGATATCGAGCCTCGGTACCTGCATCGGGCGATCCAGAATCTGGTGGGCAATGCCGGCCGCTATGCTGCGGGCAAGGTATTGGTAAGTTGCCACTTTGATGAGGACAACTGCCGCATCGACGTTGAGGACGATGGGCCCGGCATTCCCGAGGAAGACTGGGAGAAAGTCTTCACCGCGTTTGCCCGTCTGGATGACAGTCGCACCCGTACTTCCGGAGGTTACGGCCTTGGTTTGTCTATTGTACGCCGCATCCTCTACTGGCATGGGGGCCACGCTTTTGTCAGTAGAAGCGACACGCTTGGGGGCGCAAAATTCAGCCTGGTCTGGCCAAGAAAAAAACCTGTGGACTCAATTGTGTGATGCAGGGCTCATTGCCTCACCTGATGTAACAATGCGACTACACAAGCACTACGGAAGTTTTCCGCTGCCTGATGAATAATCGAAAGCGTAAGGGATGACTTTTGAGGTTGTAGTTCTTACGAACTTTCCTTGTTTCATTCGTCATTTGAGGGCCGGTTTTTCCGGCCTTTTTTTATGGCTGTTCCCAAATTCCGTATCGGTCACCCTTTACCGGCTGCTCTGCTGTTAGAATCCTCGAAAACAACAGGAGGCCATTCATGACCCGTTATCTGCTTGCCATCGATCAGGGGACAACCAGTTCCCGAGCCATTGTCTTCGACCAAACGGGAAACAGCGTTGCCAGCGATCAGCAGGAATTTCACCAGTATTTCCCCAGAGACGGTTGGGTAGAACACGATGCTCGAGAGATCTGGGACAGCACCCTGGCGGTGTGTCGTGGAGCACTAGAAAAAGCAGGCATCGAAGCCTCAGAACTGGCGGGCATTGGCATCACCAACCAGCGAGAAACAACGGTAATCTGGGACAGGGCAACTGGCGAGCCGATCTACCACGCCATTGTGTGGCAGGATCGACGAACGGCGTCCTGGTGCACCAAGCTGAAATCTGACGGCCATGAGGACATGGTTGTCGACCGTACCGGGCTGTTGATTGATCCTTACTTCTCGGCCACCAAGATAGCCTGGATCCTGGATAACGTGGAAGGCGCGCAACGTCGGGCTGAATCCGGTGACCTGGCTTTCGGGACCGTGGACAGCTGGCTGCTCTGGAACCTGACCGATGGCAAATCCCACTGTACCGATGCCACCAATGCGTCCAGAACCGCCCTCTTCAATATTCACGAGCAAGACTGGGATGACGACCTTCTGACCCTTTTCCGTGTGCCCCGCCCCCTTTTGCCAGAGGTTTTGGACAGCTCAGCAGATTATGGCACTGCTGAAACGCGGTGGTTAGGTGCTCCGGTGATGATTGCCGGTATTGCTGGAGATCAGCACGCGGCCCTGGTAGGGCAGGCGTGCTTTAGTCCTGGCATGGCCAAAAGCACCTATGGTACCGGTTGCTTCCTTATGCTCAACACCGGCGATGACGCCGTTCGGTCCGAGAACCGGCTGCTGACGACCATGGCCTATCGCCTGAACGGCAAGCCCTGTTACGCGGTGGAGGGCAGCATTTTTGTCGCCGGTGCTGCCATGCAATGGCTGCGGGACGGGCTCAAGTTGATCTCTCACGCCAATGAATCCTCGGCCCACGCGGAGGCAGTCGGAGTCGACAATCCGGTGTACCTGGTCCCGGCGTTTACCGGTCTGGGGGCACCTCATTGGGACCCGCACGCACGCGGCGCCATTATGGGCCTGACCCGGGATACTGGAATTGGCGAGATTGTTACCGCAGGCCTTCAGTCGGTCTGTTATCAGACGAAGGATCTGGTGCGTGCGATTCAGAACGATGGTGCCCGACTTGAATCGCTGCGCGTGGATGGCGGTATGGTGGTGAACGACTGGGTGATGCAGTTTCTGGCCGACATACTGAATGTCACCGTTGATCGGCCCCGGGTAACAGAAACGACCGCTCTTGGCGCGGCCTACCTTGCGGGGCTGCAGACCGGTGTTTTCGATAGTCTTGAACAGATTTCCGGGCTGTGGGAATGCGAGCGGCAGTTCCACCCCGAAATGCGCCCGGCTCTGAGAGAATCGCTTTATGCTGGCTGGCTGGATGCCGTTGAGCGGGTCTGCAACAACTAGTTGGTGGCCTCAGGAGGTGCGTTCGAAGGCGATCAGGTGATCAGCCTCGACTCGCACCGGAACATGCTCGCCCAGATTGAAATCCAGGTGGCTGCGGAACAGGGCCTCGAATTCCGTGTCTTCGGAGCACCGGAAACGGTACAGGGTTGAAGTGCCGGCAAAGGTTTTTTCAACGACCTTTGGCTGCAGATCCGAATCAGGGTCGTGGACAATGTCATCAGGGCGGATCAGCACGTCCACCAGGGTGCCGGGCTCCCATCGGTAGGCCCGGTTACCATGGATCACGCCCAGTTCGGATTCGATAGTGTCCGGCCCGAGGGCGGTGCCCGGGATAAAGCCGCCCTGGCCGACGAAACTGGCCACGAAACGATTCGCCGGTTCATGGTAGAGGTTGTAGGGGACATCCCACTGCTGGATCCTGCCGTTCCGCAACACCGCGACCTGATCGCACATCGCGAAGGCTTCCTGCTGGTCGTGGGTGACCAGGATGGCACTGATGCCCAGAGTCTTGAGAATTTCCCGTACATCCAGGCTCAGGCGCCGGCGCAGATCCGCGTCCAGGTTGGAAAAAGGCTCATCCAGCAGGATCAGGGTCGGTTCGGGTGCCAGGGCGCGTGCCAGAGCAACCCGTTGCTGTTGGCCGCCGGATAGTTCGTGGGGGTAGTTGTCGGCCAGGTCCTGCAGGTGCACAACATTAAGCAGCTCCATGACCTTTTGGCGCTTTTCTGCCTTTTTCAGGTTGTGCAGGCCAAACCCCACGTTGTCAGCAATGGTCAGGTGTGGAAACAGCGCGTAATCCTGAAACACCATGCCGATTCGCCGTTTTTCCGGCGGTAACGTGCGCCCAGGCAGGCTGATGGTCTGTGATTGCAGGCAGATTTCGCCACCGCTGAGCGGGAGAAAACCAGCGAGGGCGCGCAGTATGGTGCTTTTGCCGCAGCCGCTGGGGCCGAGAAGGCAGCCGATGTCGCCATGACTCAGGGCAAAGCTGACGTCCTTGACCACGGAATCCCCGCCGTAACCACAGGACAGGTTATTGACCTCAAGCAGCCAGTCTGCCGGAGATTGCGCGGTTATGCTCATGAATTAGTCCAGACGATTCAGGATGAGAAATTCAAGCAGGGCTTTCTGTGCATGCAGACGGTTTTCGGCCTCGTCCCAGACCACGGACGCGGGGTGTTCCATCATATCGGCGGAGATTTCCTCGCCACGATGGGCAGGCAGACAATGCATGAAGAGCGCATCCTTATCGGCCAGAGCAAGCAGTTCCGGGTTGATCTGATAGCCACTGAATGCTTTTTCGCGAGCCTTCTGCTCGTCTTCCTGGCCCATGGAGGCCCAGACATCGGTTACCAGAAGCTGGGCGTTGCGGGCTGCCTCTGCGGGATCTCGAACGACCTTGACCCGGTCTCCGTGGTCCTTTAGCAGTGCCTCGGCCGGTTCGTAACCTTCGGGGCAGGCAATGTTCAGGTTGAAATCAAACTGGGCGGCAGCGTTGATGTATGAGTGGCACATGTTATTTCCGTCGCCGATCCAGGCCACCGTGGCACCACGGATGCTGCCACGGTGCTCACGATAAGTCTGCATGTCAGCCAGCAGCTGGCAGGGGTGGAAATCGTCGGTCAGGGCATTAATTACCGGGACCCGGGATGCTGCTGCGAACCGCTCCACGGTTTCATGGGCAAAGGTGCGGATCATCACCGCATCCACCATGCTGGATATAACGATAGCGGAGTCTTCAATAGGTTCACCGCGGCCAAGCTGCGTATCCCTGGGCGACAGGAACATTGCGGAGCCACCAAGCTGGGCCATGCCGGCTTCAAAGGACACTCTGGTTCGGGTAGACGATTTCTCGAAGATCATCGCCAGCACCCGGTTTTTCAGGGAGTCCCGAACCTTGCCTTGCCGCCACTCGTTGCGCAATGCCGAGGCATGATCAACCAGGCTTTCCAGCTCGGTGGTTGTCATGTCATTCAATGTCAGAAAATGTCTTGCCGCCATGGGATGGCCCTTATCTCAACGAACCCCGCAGCTGGCGGGATTGCCTGAACGTTGGCTGAAAAAATGGGGCATCAAGTCTAGCCCTTCGAAGCAGGTATGACAACGCTGTAACAGGGCTGGAACTGCAGGCGTTGCGCGAGGTCAAATCAAGGTGTTTGGTGAGGGGTTCGGCACCCGTGTACAATAACGCCAGGAAAATAGCCGTGTGGCAAGACTGTTCCAACAGAGGTAAATGTTCATGGATATCAATGAAACTATCAAAAGCCAGCTCGAAGAGAATCCGATCATCCTTTACATGAAGGGTAGCCCTCAGGCGCCACAGTGTGGATTCTCTGCCAAGACGGTACAGGCAGTGATGGCTTGCGGCGAGCGCTTTGCTTTTGTGAATATCCTGGATAACCAGGAGCTTCGTGAGGCCCTCAAGGTTTACTCCAGCTGGCCGACCTATCCCCAGCTCTATATCAACGGTGAGCTGGTTGGTGGTTGTGACATCGTTCTGGAAATGTCCGAGAGCGGTGAACTGGCCAAGCTTGTAAAAGAGGCCGCGAAGCAGGCAGAAGCCTGATATCGTTGCTGATCAGAGCCGTTTCGGGGTAAATAACAGTTCGACCTCGAAGCGGTTTCGGTTTTCGCCATCTTTCGGTGGCTGGGGGTAGGGGCTCGCTGCCAGAGCCGCCCGATATCCAGCTTCGTCGATAGTCCTGATACCTGTAGAACTCAGCACCTTTGCCCGGGTTAGGGCACCATTTGCCAGCAATTGCAGTTCCACTTCCATGGCCACTGTCTCGGTCAAATCCCTTAAAGCCGGTACTCTCAGTTTTTCCAGCTCCCGTGCCAGGTGGATGGCCAACTTGACCACGTAAGGGTCCAGTTCGGCCGGCGACTCAGTGATCCGTGTTACCTTCTCGTCTGGATTTTCCGGAGTCGGCTCTGGCTCTGCACCGGCATTGGCGCTGATGCTTTTTTCGGCCGCCGGGCTTTCGGGAGAACGGGTATTAGTCTGCTCACTCGGTGTTGTGGTTTGCGGTTGATTTGTAGTGACAATCTCCGGCTTCGGAGCGGATTCGGGGCGCGGAGGATCAATCTCGAAAGGTGGAATCCTTGATGTGGTCGGGCTCGGGCTGGAGTTCTCAGGCGTATTCGCTGTGGTTTCACGAGCGCCCCGAGGTACCAGCTCGAAACGGACACTGTCCTTATGGGTGACCGCCTGTTCTTCCACGGGGGCCGGGATACCTGACAGCAGCAATGTGTGGAGGAATAGTGCCAGAGATACTGCCAACCCCAGACGGTAAGGAGCCGGCAGGACATGTGGACTACTTTTTTCAGGCATTGGCGTCAGGCAGTCTTGCTCCGCAGGGTGCCGACGACCGCATCAAGGGCCCGGTCAATCAGCGCCCCCTGCTCAAGCAGGGTCAGCCGGCCGCGCCGCATTTCATGAGCCAGTTCAATTCGGGTTTTCTCAATAACCTTCAGCCCCATCCGGTTCACAAAGACAAAGCAGTCTGCTTCGTCAATGATGGCGGATAGCTTGCACCGGAAATTGGCGCCATTCACGAGACGGAACTCCACCCAGTTGCCGATCTGCAAACCATCTATCTGAACGACATACTCAGACACGGCTGCGTCGTCCAATTCTTGCCGCTTGTTGGTCTGTTTTTGGGAAAGGTTTTCTTCATCCTCGTCGGGTGAAGGTGTCGCATTGGGTCGAGGCTCAATTACTGCATTGGTTCGGAAGGCTTCCGCCAGTTCGTGTTTCAGTTGTCCCATCATTTCATCGAGCTTGGACGAATTGTAGGAAACTTCTTCAAGGCCTGACCTGAGTGATTTCAGCAAGCTTGGAACCACCCGCACCCATTGGTCCCTCTCGTCGTCCTCTTGATGGGGGTGCAGGCACCAGATGAGATCATCAACAACCTTTACTGTAGAGTTCCAGCGATGTTCGACATCGTCGCGCAGATAGGCAAGGAAAAGGACACGGCTCCAACCGTTCATCAAAATGTCGTGCACCGGTTGCGGCAATCTATAGCGCGACACCTTCTCTTTCAGCAGGTTGTCGACCGTTTGTTGTGCCGCCTGGGATTTGATACGTCCTCTTTCCGACTCTCGGGTTCGCTGCTCTACAAGTGACGCCTTGCGGTTTTCGCGCTCGAGAAACTCTTCGAACTCCTGATTCAGTTTTTCGAATAGCGAGACGTCACCATCAAACTCGTTGAGAATGCGTTGTACTATGTTGTGAATCTGGTCGTAGAGCTTATCCTTTGATTTTTCGTCACTATTGCTCCAGCCAATCCCTGCACGGGCAAGCGAGTTAAGGAGCCTGCGAGCCGGATGTGTGGAGCGACTGAAAAAGCTCTTGTCCCGAATGACAACCTTAAGGATTGGTATCTGCAGACGACTGATGAGTACCTGTACAGGTGCCGAGAGATTGTAGTCGTCCAGGATGAATTCAAATAGCATGGAGACGAGGTTAATCAGGTCTTCATCGACCTCGTTCAGTGCAGGTTTTCGCCCATCACCATGGTCAGCCTCTTCCTGGAGGAGTTGGTGTACCAACTGCCTGAGGTCTACACTTACAGGTTCTCCATCACTCAGATTGCTCTGGTTCTGCCAGGAAGCGTTGGCAATTGGCAATGCATTAAGCAGGCTTGCTAACTCAGAGTCCCCGATAACTCTCACTGCAGGATCAGATGCTCTTGGGGGTATGCCCGCGTTGGCCCTTTGCAATGCCAGCATCTGGCGAATTTGCTCGAAGACGGCGCTGCTTCCTGCATATTCCTGGCTGCCGTCTCGGGTTGATGTGTCTGCCGTGTCCGGCTCGCCTTTGGCAGAGCTCGCCGTCTTCGCCCCAGAGGCCTCGTGCTGCTTACCGGCTTTCCCGTGATACCTGAAATTCGGAATGATGCCGGCCTGAATCAGTATGCGATTGGCTTCGTCCAGAAGCATGCCCAGATTGGAGACAACGTAGCGGTCAAACTGCTTCAGCAGAATCAGACGTTCCCGAATCTGGATTTCCAGAGCCTGTATCGCCTCAGTAAAGGCGCTGCAAAGATGTTCCGGTGCCATGGGATTCACCGGTGATTCTTCGGTGGCTTCCGGGTACACCTGGCTGAAGCGGGTCTGGAGTTGAAGCAGGGGGCCCTGAAAGTGCGCTTTCGCCTTGGTGATCATGGCGTTGAGCGCAACCTGCTCTTCCAGGTCGTCATTGCCAACCAGGGAGAGAGTATCTGCGTTGGCCTGCTTGCTCAGGTTTTCCTCTTGAAGCGGGCCGGTATGAGGGGGATTGGCGAAGTACTGGGCTACGGTGTTCTGAAAGTGCCGCTCTACACCCTTCCGTTTGATGCGTATTTCACGCATCGCTTCGAAATACCGGTTTTGTTCATTATTGCTGCGGGCATTGTTGGCCAGCTCGAACAGCGAATCGTCGACGGCGTCGAAGGCGCCCTGCAGCAAATCACCGAGTCCGGCGACAACGGTGTCCCGGATGCGGGTGACCTCCGCAGGAACCGGTCTGTTACTTCCGGCTTCCCTGTGCTCGCGGAGGTAATGTATGCCGGACTGCTTGTTCATGGCAGACTCCTGTTTACGCCTCAACCGGATACATGACCGAGCGGGTAATCCTTGAATTCTCGTTATTGGTTAAATTTACCGCATTTTATCCAAAGTTAACATGACCAAACGCTAACGTGAGAGCAAATTCAAAAAAATATGGGGTGCCGGAAAGGCACCCTCATGCAGCTTGCTGACTTGCCAATGAGTTTTCTTTCAACTCACATAGACCGGGCCGATACCCATGCTCCAGATGACGACGCTTATGGCAAGCAGAGCGACAAACATTACCAGACCCACAGTCAGGACTGATGAGGCAAACATGAAGCCCTTTTCCGCGGGTATTTTCATCAGGATAGGTAGGCCTTCGTAAAGCAGGTAGACTGCATAGGCAACAGCTACCAGGCCTGCCAGCATGTTCACCCAGATGTTCGGGTAAGCGGCAATGACTCCGATCAGGAAAATGGGGGTCGCTGTGTAGGCGGCCAGGGTCACGCCTCTGGGCGTTCGCTCCGATGCGTCATAAGTGGCTGCAAAGAAATCAATGAATTTGCCCAGCACAAAGATGCCGGCAAGCATGGCCCCATAAAAAAGCAACGATAGCTGTAGCGCACTCGTCACCGACAACTTCGTAATCTGGCCGTCACCAATCTGCCAGCCTACCTGGGTTGTTCCTATGAAACCGGCAACCGCTGGAATCAGTGCCAATAACAGGATATGGCCGGCGTATAGCTTTGTGACGGACTCGGATTCATTGCGGATCGCTTCCCACTCCTGGTCAGGATGGGCGAGCAGGCCAAACGTGTGTGTCAGACTCATGGACGTATTCCTTGTGATTGTTTTTGTTTCGCACGCTCCTTCAGTGTTGGTGGGGGATCAACGGGGGTCAAGCTGGCGGTTAAATTTTGATCTTTCTAGAATGTGGGGCGCTATAACCGAAGAGTCTATAGCGCCATCCGGAGGGAGGTTTCAGGGGGTTACTGTTTCAGTGACAGTGAGCGCTTTTTGCGTTTTTTCGGGTGCACAATGGCTGCTTTCACGACGTTGTCCTTGATTTGAAGAACCTCCACCCGGTGGCCGTCCACTTTCAGGCAAACGTTGGTGTCGGGGATGTTCTCAAGGGTTTCTGTGATCAGGCCATTGAGCGTTTTCGGCCCGTCCGTGGGGAGTTTCCAGCCCAGTGTCTTGTTGATCGTGCGCACCGCAGAGGTGCCATCGATAATAAAGGTTCCGTTGTCCTGCGGGATAATGTCCGGGCTGGTGGCAGCGTAGTCCGTCGTGAAGTCGCCGACGATTTCTTCAAGTATGTCCTCAAGGGTTGCCAGACCCAGCACGTCGCCGTACTCGTCTACGACAACGCCAAACCTGCGCCGACCCTTCTGGAAGTTGATCAACTGAGTGTTCAGGGGCGTGCTTTCCGGAATGAAATAGGGCTCCTGGCAAAGCTGCATGATCATGGCCTTGTTGATCTCGTCCTGCTGAAGCAGCTTCGAAGCGCTGCGCAGGTGCAGTATGCCCTGAATGTTATTGATGTCGCCCTTGTAAACCGGAAGCCGCGTGTGTTGGCTGCTGCGCAACTGTCGCAGGATCGTGTCGGTGTCATCTTCCAGGTCGATACCGACCACCTCATTGCGCGGCACCATGATGTCATTTACGGTCACTTTCTCCAGATCCAGAATGCTGACAAGCATGTCCTTATGTTTGGCTGGTATCAGGGCTCCGGCCTCGTTCACCAGGGTTCGGAGTTCTTCCCGGCTAAGGTGGTCGTTGGCAGCATCGGCGGCGGAAACCCCCAAAAGTTTCAGTATGCCGCCGGTAAACAGATTTACGGCCCAGACGATGGGATAGAGGATTTTGAGCAGTGGCCCAAGTATGTAGCTGGCTGGAAAGGCGATTTTCTCGGGAAACAGCGCCGCCAGGGTTTTCGGGGTGACTTCCGCGAAGATCAGAATCACGATTGTCAGCAGTATGGTGGCGATGGCGATGCCGGCATCGCCCCAGACGCGAATGGCAATAACGGTTGCGATCGACGATGCAAAGATGTTGACGAAATTGTTGCCAATCAGAATTACGCCGATCAACTGGTCAGTGCGTTGCAGCAAACCCTGGGCGCGCTTGGCACCTTTATGGCCGGTTTTGGCCATGTGTTTCAGGCGGTAGCGGTTCAGGGACATCATCCCGGTTTCAGAGCTTGAGAAGAAACCGGAGAGCAGGATCAGTCCGACCAGGAGGATAAACAGCGCGGTAAGCGATGTTTCGTTCAAAAGAGGTGTCCTTATATTGCTGACAAGTAGCGAAAATAGGGTTTTGGCGAGTGTTGTGTCAAGAGAATACCGGGGGCTTCAGGTGGTCAGCCGCCGCGCTGGAAGATCAGCTCCAGCACAAACTTGCTGCCGTAAAAGGCCAGCATCAGCAGTGCGCAGCCTGCGAGTGTCCATCGGCTCGCAGTAATGCCGCGCCAGCCTTTTGTGTAACGGCCGACTAGTAGCGCCACGAAAACCAGAAGGGAGAGAATCGAGAACAGGGTCTTGTGAGCGAGGTTCTGGGCAAAAAGATCTTCTATAAAGAGGGCGCCGGTCACTATTGCCAGGATCAGCATGACAACGCCTGCCCAGACCATTTCAAACAGCAGGGACTCCATGGTCTGCAAAGGTGGCAGGTTACGAACCAGCAGGCTGTTGTAGTTGTGCTTTAGTTGGCGATTCTGGAAATAAAGAAGGACTGCCTGGATGGCCGCCAGGCTGAAGAGGCTGTAGGCTGTCACCGAAAGTGCGATGTGGGAGAGCATGCCATAGCTTTGTTCCGACACCAGTCTCGAGGGACCGTGCGCAACAAGAGCAAGAATGATGGTGAGGCCTGCCAAGGGGTAGACACCCAGGAACAGGCTCTGCACTGGCTTTTTAAGGTTAAGGCCAAGCAACAGAAACACGATCAGCCAGGAAATCAGGACCGAGCTTTTAAAAAAGCTGAAGTCGAAACCTCCGTCGTGGTGGACCGTCTGACCAATCAGAAGTCCGTGGCTGGTAAGTGCGAGAACGCCGATCAGGGTGGTAATGGCGATATTGCTCTGGACCCGGCCCCTGAAATGCAGGGCCTGCAGCGCGGTACCGACGCTGTAAAGAAAAAGAGAGGTGACCGCGAGAATCAGCGTTCCCATGACTTCCTTATTAACCACTGTTCTGACTGGGGATCGGCGCAGGTTTCGGCCGATTTGACCGGGCTGGTCGTTTCAGGGCGATAGTCTGGTTATAATGTCGCGATTATGCAACTGGAATCAAGGAGTCGTCGCCGGCTCTGCCGATTCACGCACTCAATTTATCCGAGGTACGGAAGAGCAACATGTTTGAGAACCTCCAAGACCGACTTTCCGGCAGTCTGCGCAAGATTTCCGGCCAGGCGCGCCTCACTGATGACAATATAAAGGACACCCTTCGGGAAGTGCGGATGGCGCTGCTGGAGGCGGACGTCGCCCTGCCAGTTGTGAAGGACTTTGTCGAGGGCGTCCGCAAGCGTGCTATTGGTCAGGAGGTTCAGCGCAGTCTGACGCCAGGCCAGGTCTTTGTGAAAGTAGTCCAGCAGGAGCTGGAGCGGGTAATGGGCGAGGGCAACGAGTCCCTCAACCTGAATGTCCAGCCGCCGGCGGTGGTCATGATGGCCGGTCTCCAGGGTGCAGGTAAAACCACGACCGTCGCCAAGCTGTCCCGTTTCCTCAAGGAGCGACAGAAGAAATCCGTGCTTGTGGTCAGTGCAGACGTATATCGTCCTGCCGCGATCCGCCAGCTTGAAACTCTTGCTGGCGATGTTGGTGTAGATTTTTTCCCGAGCAGTGCGGATCAGGACCCCGTGGATATTGCCGAGGGCGCCATCGCAGCGGCCAGGAAAAAGCACATTGATGTGGTGATTCTTGATACCGCCGGTCGGCTGCATGTCGATGAACAGATGATGGGCGAAATCGGCAGGTTGCATAGGGCGGTCAACCCGGTTGAGACCCTGTTTGTGGTTGACGCCATGACCGGCCAGGATGCGGCCAACACCGCCAAGGCATTTAATGATGCTCTGCCGCTGACGGGTGTGGTGCTAACCAAAACCGATGGCGATGCCCGTGGCGGCGCCGCCCTGTCTGTTCGCCACATCACCGGAAAGCCAATCAAGTTCCTGGGTGTCGGTGAAAAGTCCGACGCCCTTGAGCCGTTCTACCCGGATCGTGTCGCGTCCCGGATCCTTGGTATGGGCGACGTGCTTTCGCTGATCGAAGAGGCGGAGCGCAAGCTCGACCAGAAAAAGGCCCAGAAGCTCACCAAGAAAATCAAGAAGGGCAAGAGTTTTGATCTGGAGGATTTTCGCGATCAGCTTCAGCAGATGAAGAATATGGGTGGCATCGGTGGTCTGCTCGACAAGCTGCCGGGCATGGGGCAGATGGCTCAGATGGCGCAACAACAGGTGAATGACAAGTCCATGGGGCAGATGGAAGCCATCATCTGTTCGATGACACCTAAAGAGCGCCGTTATCCGGATGTGATCAACAATTCCCGCAAGCGTCGGATTGCCACCGGGTCCGGAACCCAGATCCAGGATGTGAATCGTCTTCTTAAACAGCATAAGCAAATGCAGAAGATGATGAAAAAGTTTGGCAAGAAGGGCGGCATGGCGAATATGATGCGCGGCATGGGTGGCATGATGCCCCCGGGCGGCGGTGGAGGCGGCGGTATGCCTCCGTTTGGCCGTATGTAAAAAGCCTTACATGGAAAACGGGGAAACAACCGGTTTTGCTGTTTTCTTTGGCGCTTTTTTAGCATAGAATAGCGCCCCTTTCGAGTATGGGTCTTCGCGTCAGCTGGTCTTCAGCAGACGTGAATCGTACAAAGTTCGTACAACAGAACAGGATATTGGTTAAATGGTAACAATCCGTTTGGCTCGTGGTGGCTCCAAGAAGCGCCCGTTCTACCATCTGACAGTCACCGACAGCCGCAAGTCCCGCGACGGTCGTTTCATTGAGCGCGTTGGCTTCTTTAACCCGGTCGCCCGCGGCCAGGAAGAGCGCCTGCGTGTTGATCGTGACCGTGTTGAATTTTGGCTCGGTCAGGGCGCACAGACCAGTGAGCGCGTTGCACAGCTGTTGAAGGCTGCTGAGTAAGACAGCACTGACGCCGGGGTTTATGGCATGACACAGAATTCGCAGGAAACTGTGATCGGCCGGATTACCTCGGTGTTTGGGGTCAAGGGGTGGCTTAAAGTCTTCTCTTACACTGACCCCAAGGAAGGAATACTGAACTATCCCGAGTGGACGCTCGATCTGGATGGCAAACGTATTCCTGCCAAGCTTGAGGAGGGCCGCCGCCAGGGGCAGGGGATCGTCGTCAGGCTTAAAGGTATCAATGACCGTGATCTGGCTCGCACATACTGCGGTGCCGAGGTCAGTGTCTCGACAGCTGAGTTGCCGGAACTCCCTGAAGGCGAGTTTTACTGGTTTCAGTTGGAGGGCCTTGATGTGTATACGGTCGATGATGAGTGCCTTGGTAAAGTGCACCATCTCATGGAAACCGGGTCCAACGATGTTCTGGTGGTACAAGCTACGGCAGGTTCCATCGATCAACGTGAGCGTCTGATTCCGTATCTGCCGGGCGAAGTTGTCCAGAATGTTGATCTGGATTCAAAGCGCATGGTGGTGGACTGGGATCCGGAGTTCTGACGGGTGTGGATTGGCGCAGTCAGTCTGTTCCCGGAAATGTTCGGTGCGGTAACGGATTACGGGATCACGGGAAGGGCAGTCCGGGATGGTCTTCTGACCTTCCAAAGCTGGAATCCCCGTGAATTCACCCATGATCGGCATCGCACGGTAGACGACAGGCCCTATGGGGGCGGCCCTGGCATGCTGATGAAAATTCAGCCGCTCCGGGACGCGATCCGTGCGGCGCGGGAAGCAGCACCCGGCAAACCCTGTGTGGTTTATCTCTCGCCCCAGGGCGAGACTCTGGATCAGTCTGTTGTGGAGTCGCTGGCTGCTGAGCAGCAACTGATTCTGGTGGCGGGCCGGTACGAGGGTGTTGATGAGCGCCTGATAGCGACGGAAGTCGATCGGGAAGTGTCACTGGGTGATTTTGTGCTTTCCGGTGGCGAATTGGCAGCCATGGCTGTCATTGATGCGGTTACACGCCTCATCCCCGGAGCGCTGGGTCATGCGCAGTCGGCAGAGCAGGATTCTTTCGCCGACGGTTTGCTGGATTGTCCGCACTACACCCGGCCCGAAGTTTACGAAGGTCAGGCGGTGCCGGATGTTTTATTGGGCGGTCACCATGATCAGATCCGGCGTTGGCGGCTGAAACAGTCGCTGAGGCGAACCCGGGAGCGACGCCCCGACCTGCTGGAAAGGCGGGTGTTTACGGACGAAGAGCGTGAGCTGCTGGAAGAGATTTTGAACGAACCGGGTGCCTCTGAATGATCAGGGCATTAACAGATTGGGTATCAGGAGCATTACGATGAGCGGCAAGAACAACATCATCAGTCAACTTGAAGCAGAACAGATGACCAAGGAAATCCCTGCGTTTGCGCCGGGCGACACCGTGGTCGTTCAGGTTCGCGTAACCGAGGGTAACCGTGAGCGTCTGCAGGCGTTCGAGGGTGTTGTCATCGGCAAGCGTAACCGCGGCATGAATTCCTCCTTCACCGTGCGTAAGATCTCTTACGGTGTTGGTGTTGAGCGTACCTTCCAGAGCTTCTCCAAGCTGATCGACAGCATCAGCGTGAAGCGTCGTGGCGATGTTCGCCAGGCCAAGCTCTACTACCTGCGCGACCTGTCCGGTAAGGCGGCTCGCATCAAGGAAAAGCTGGGCTGATCAGCAAGGCGCTGAATCGCAGGCAGAAAAAGGCAGCCAAGGGCTGCCTTTTTTGTGTCTGGGGTTCCGCTATCCTTGCCATAGACCGTTCGAAGTCCGGGAGCTTGCCATGAAAGCGGAAGATGAATCACTGATTGTGCGGTTCGTTGATGCCATCTGGCTGGAGGATGGGCTTGGCGAAAAGACGCGGCAGGCCTACCGAAGTGATTTGTCGCGATTGGCGGAATGGCTGGAAAGCCAGCCCGGTAAGCCCTCGCTGGCGGATGTTCGCCGAACCGACCTTCTGGCCTGGATGTCGCGGGGGTTGGCCGAAGGAGTCAAGAGCTCCACAGCAGCCCGGCGGCTGTCCGGGCTGCGGCGCTTTTACCGCTTTCTGCTGCGCGAAGGGCTGATCGCTGAAGATCCGACCCTCAGGATCGACAGCCCGAGGTTACCCCGACGTCTTCCGGATTCTCTGACTGAGGAAGAGGTGGATGCACTGCTTTCCGAACCGGACCCGAATATTGCCATCGAACTTCGGGACAAAGCCATGCTCGAGATACTTTATGGTTGTGGTCTGAGGGTCTCCGAGCTGACAGAGTTGCGGGTTGATCAGGTAAACCTGCGCCAGGGCGTCATTCGGATCACCGGCAAGGGTGACAAGGAGCGACTTGTGCCCCTGGGAGAGGAGGCGGTGGACTGGCTGCTGAAGTACATGAAGAGTGCCCGCCCGGAGCTTCTGAAAGGCCGCTCCTGTGATGCGCTGTTTCCCGGCAATCGGGCGGCGGCGATGACCCGCCAGACATTCTGGCACCGCATCAAGCATTACGCCGTGCGGGTTGGTATTCGCAAGCATCTGTCCCCCCACACGCTCAGGCATGCCTTTGCCACGCATCTGCTCAATCATGGCGCGGATCTGCGGGTTGTCCAGATGCTTCTTGGGCACTCGGACCTGTCAACGACCCAGATCTATACCCATGTGGCTCGTCAGCGGCTTCAGTCGCTGCATCAGGCTCATCATCCCAGGGGGTGACAGGCCGACTGGTTGCGCTGCCGGAGGTGAACTTTCCTTTTATGAGCTTGTCGCATTGAATTGATTCCCGGCCTGTGCCAATACTGCCCGGGTTCTTTAACTGATCTCTGAAAAAGGTTGTTTGTCAGAATGAATATTAAACATGCGGTCGTGGCGCTTACCTTCAGTTTCGGCTTACTTGGTATGGCGAATGTCAGTGCCGGTGAAGTCGAAGACCGGATTTCCGAGCGCCTGACCCAGGCCGTCCCGGGCCTTCAGGTGATGTCGGTGAAAGAGTCCGAGGCAAAGGGGCTCTATGAGGTTCAGAGCAACAATGGCGACACGATATACGCGACCGAGGATGGCCAGTATCTGATGACGGGGGATCTTCTGAAGATCACCGAGCAGGGCATTGCCAATGTCACCGAGGCAGCTCGCACTGAGGCCCGTCGCGAAATGATGGCGGACTTTGGTGATAAGGGAGTCATCAGCTTCCCCGCCAAGAACGAAAAAGCCGTCGTGAGTGTGTTCACCGACATCGACTGCCCCTACTGCAGGAAGCTGCATGACGAGGTGCCTCAGCTGAACGATTACGGCATTACCGTCAATTACTATGGGTTTCCCCGGTCCGGTCCCAACACTGCGTCTTTCAGGAAGTACGAGTCGGTCTGGTGTGCTGATGATCAGCAGGCTGCCATGAACGCAGCCAAGGCTGGTCAACAGGTGGCCGATGTAAGCTGTGAAAACCCCGTTCGTGAGCAGTTTGAGCTGGGTGGTCGAGTTGGCGTAACCGGTACGCCTGCCATTGTACTGGAAGACGGCAACATGGTGCGGGGCTATGTTCCGGCGCAGCGATTGGCTGAAGGACTGGGCTTGCTCTGACAACCTTCCGGATCCATTGTCCGGGCTGCGTCACAGGGTATTTTCTCTGGATCCGATTCGGGGCTTATTCAGTGG
Organism: Marinobacter salsuginis; assembly: GCF_009617755.1. Classification (NCBI taxonomy): domain Bacteria; kingdom Pseudomonadati; phylum Pseudomonadota; class Gammaproteobacteria; order Pseudomonadales; family Marinobacteraceae; genus Marinobacter; species Marinobacter salsuginis. Next base: position 442,789 of record NZ_BGZH01000002.1, on the reverse strand, counting down.
GGCCTGAATCGGTATACTATGCCCGCCTAATATAATTCATCAGCACCCCTTCGGGATCAGAGGTGAGAGTTTGAAAGACGTCAGTGTCGGAATCTGCGGATTGGGAACCGTCGGCGGCGGTACCTTTAATGTCTTGACCCGCAACGCCAGGCTGATTGCCGGCCGGGCCGGGTGCAATATCCGGATCACCCGGATTGCCAGTCGACGGGCCCGCGAGGATATGGACCTCGGGGACGTGCCTTTCAGCACCGACATTTATGACGTGGTGAACGATCCCGGTGTCGATATCGTGGTCGAGCTGATCGGTGGCTATGACGCCGCGCGGGAGCTGGTACTCGCGGCCATCCGCAATGGCAAGCACGTGGTGACTGCCAACAAGGCCCTGATCGCCGTCCACGGCAATGAAATCTTTGAAGCGGCCGAGAAAGCTGGCGTTGTGGTGGCGTACGAGGCAGGTGTTGCCGGGGGCATTCCGGTCATCAAGGCCGTACGTGAAGGCATGGCGGCGAACCGCATTGACTGGATTGCCGGCATTATCAACGGTACCGGTAACTACATTCTGACGGAAATGCGTGCCGGTCGGGAATTTTCCGAGGTTCTCAAGGAAGCCCAGGACCTGGGTTATGCGGAAGCGGATCCGACCTTTGATGTTGAGGGGATCGACGCCGCCCACAAACTGACCATTCTGGCATCCGCCGGTTTCGGTGTGCCCCTGCAATTCGAGAAGGGCTTTACCGAAGGGATCTCCAAGATTACCCCTTACGATATTGCCCATGCCGAACTATTGGGTTATCGCATCAAGCACCTCGGTATCGCCCGCCGTCGTGATGATGGTATTGAGCTTCGGGTTCATCCGACCCTGGTGCCCCAGAGCCACCTGATCGCCCAGGTTGACGGCGTGCTCAATGCAGTCCTGGTAGACGGCGATGCCGTTGGCCAGACCATGTATTACGGCCCTGGCGCCGGTGATGAGGCCACTGCCTCTGCGGTTATCGCAGATATCGTTGATGTCGCCCGTGCCGTAGCAACAGAAAGCAACCTGCGGGTGCCATACCTTGGGTTCTCACCGGAGGCCATGGAAGAGCTGGACGTGCTCTCTATGGAGGACATCCAGTCGGCGTACTACCTGCGAATTACCGCTCTTGATCGTCCGGGTGTGCTGGCCAAGATTGCCTCCATCCTGAGCGAGCACGGCATCAATATCGAGTCGATCATGCAGAAGGAATCCGAACTGAAAGACGGTCGGATTCCGGTGATCATCCTGACCCACACCGTTCAGGAACGGCAGATCAACCGTGCGATTGAAGAGCTGGAAGCCCTGTCCGATACCGACGGCCAGGTTGTCCGCATCCGCGCAGAAAACTTCAACTGACAGGTACGAACGTGAGATACATCAGTACGCGGGGTGAAGCGCCCGCACTGGGTTTTGAAGACGTATTGCTGACGGGCCTTGCCACCGATGGCGGGCTTTACGTTCCCGAATCCCTGCCGCATTTCAGTCTGGAGGAAATCCGTAGCTGGCGTGGGCTCCCATACAGTGAGCTGGCCTTCAAGGTCATGCATCCGTTCGTGGACGACGCCATCCCGGCAGACGACTTCCGCAAGATGCTGGATGAGACCTATTCGGTCTTTGCCCATAAGGCAGTCGCTCCGCTGGTTCAGCTGGATACCAACGAGTGGGTGATGGAGCTTTTCCGCGGCCCGACCCTGGCGTTCAAGGACTTTGCACTGCAGCTGCTCGGCCGCCTGCTGGACTACGTGTTGGAAAAGCGCAAGCAGCACGTGGTGATCATGGGGGCGACTTCCGGTGACACCGGCTCCGCTGCAATCGAAGGTTGCCGCCGGTGCGAGCATGTGGATATTTTCATCCTGCATCCGCACCAGCGCGTATCTGAAGTCCAACGCCGCCAGATGACCACCGTTCAGGGTGACAACATCCACAACATTGCGGTGCGTGGCAACTTCGATGACTGCCAGCGCATGGTAAAAGAAAGTTTCGGCAACCAGTCGTTCCTGGGCGGAAAAACCCAGCTGGCCGCCGTGAACTCCATCAACTGGGCCCGGATCATGGCCCAGATTGTTTACTACTTCCATGCGTCCCTCGCCCTGGGTGGGCCGGATCGCAGCATGGCGTTCTCCGTTCCAACTGGAAACTTCGGGGACATCTTTGCCGGCTATCTGGCGAAGAAGATGGGGCTGCCGATCTCACAGCTGGTGATTGCCACCAACCGCAACGACATCCTGCACCGCTTCATGAGCGGCAACAAATACGAGCAGCATCAGCTCGAGCACACGTTGTCACCCAGCATGGATATCATGGTGTCCAGCAACTTCGAGCGTCTGCTGTTTGATCTGCATGGTCGCGATGGGCTGGCTGTGAAGACCCTGCTGGAAAATGCAGCCAAAGGCCCGGTCAGCATTGAAGATTACCGCTGGAAACACGCCCGAAAGCTGTTCGACAGCGACGCGGTGGACGACAAGAAGACCTGTGACACCATCCGCGAGATCTACGAGCAGAACGAGTATCTGCTGGATCCCCACACCGCCATCGGGGTGCGCGCTGCGCGCAATTGCCGCCGAGATCCGGCGGTACCGATGATCACCCTGGGTACTGCGCACCCGGCCAAGTTCCCGGATGCAGTAGCCGAGTCCGGCTTGACTGTGGAGCCGCCTCTGCCAACTCACATGGCTGACCTGTTCGAACGGGAAGAGCGCTACACGGTGCTGGATAACGACATCTCCGGGGTTCAGGAGTTTATTGCCAAGCACTGGAAAAACGCCTGATCGGGTATGACACCAAAAAAGATCCTGCGTCGCCCCCAGCCGGAGATAGTCCCGGACTGGGGGCAAAACCTGCCTCCGTTGCTTCGCCGTCTCTACGCCGCCCGTGGCGTAACCTCTGATGAGCAGCTGAGTTACACCCTCAGACATCTTGCATCTCCCCTGTCACTGAGAGGTATCGACCGGGCAGTTGAGCTGCTGTCGGAAGCGATCCAGCAGCAACAGCGGGTTCTGGTGCTCGGCGATTTCGATGCCGATGGCGCCACTAGCACCGCCGTAGCCATGCTTGGCCTTTCAATGCTCGGTTTGCAGAGCATTGATTTTCGGGTGCCCAGCCGTTTTGCCGACGGCTATGGCCTGACGCCAGGCATTATTGAGCGGCTGCGCGATGAGGGTGAGCTTCCCGACCTGATGGTCACCGTTGATAACGGTATATCCGCCGTTGAAGGTGTCAGAGCGGCCAAAGAGCTCGGGGTGAAAGTCGTGGTGACGGATCACCATCTGGCCGGTGATGAGCTCCCGGACGCCGATGCCATCGTCAATCCCAATCAGCCGGGTTGTCCCTTCCTGAGCAAGAACGCCGCCGGTGTTGGTGTCATGTTTTACGTGCTCACGGCACTGCGCAAGCGGCTTCGGGAAAGCAATCAACTCCCGGATCCTGAACCCAATCTGGGGAGCCTTCTGGACCTGGTGGCGCTGGGTACAGTCGCCGATGTCGTACCCCTGGATCATAACAACCGGATTTTCGTAGAGCAGGGCTTGCGCCGGATAAGGCAGGGTGAGGCCCGGCCCGGTATCCTTGCGTTGCTTGAAGTCGCCGGCCGCGATCATACTGCAATCAGTTCTACCGATCTTGGGTTTGTGGTCGGCCCCCGGTTGAATGCCGCCGGGCGGCTGGATGATATGAGCATCGGCATTGCCTGCCTTCTCGCCGACAGCCAGGACGAAGCAAGGCGCCTGGCCCGGGAGCTGGATACCTTCAATAGGGAGCGCCGCACCATCGAGAAGGATATGAAAGCCCAGGCTCAGGGTCTGCTTGCTTCCATGTCCCTGGATCTTGAAGGTCTGCCGTGGGGCCTGGCCCTGTTCGATCCCGACTGGCACCAGGGTGTCATCGGCATCCTCGCGGCACGTATTCGAGAGCAGACCCACCGGCCCACCATTGCCTTCGCGCCGGATGACAACGGCGAGGATATCAAGGGCTCCGCCCGGTCGATTCCCGGGCTGCATATCCGTGATGTGCTCGCCGTGGTCGACTCCCGCCATCCCGGTATGCTGAAGAAGTTTGGCGGCCACGCCATGGCCGCCGGCATGACCCTGGCCAAAGCGGATCTGGATGCCTTCTCGGAAGCCTTCGATCGGGCCGTGCGAGACAGCGCCTCCGCCGAAGACCTGGAGGCTGCCATCACAACCGATGGGCCTCTGGCCCTCGAAGAGCTTTCCCTGGACACCGCCGCACTGCTCAAGCGGGCCGGCCCCTGGGGGCAGCATTTCCCGGAGCCGCTGTTCGACGGCGAGTTTCGGGTGGTGAGCCAGAGAATCGTCGGTGAAAACCATCTGAAGCTGGTTCTGCAACCGGTTGAGGGCGGCGGGATCATTGACGGCATTGCCTTCAATACCGGGCCGGAAGTGCCGGATTACACCCGAACCGGTGCCCGGGTGGTGTATAAGCCGGATGCCAATACCTTTCGGGGGCGGACCAATCTTCAGCTTTTGGTCGATTATCTCGAGCCGCTATCCTGATCAAGCCTGCCTCCCGCTTACTCTGAAGTAGCGGTCAACCACGGCTGATTTACGAACTGATTTCCGGTAAACTCCGCCCTCTGTTTTTACTCTCCATTTTCAAGAGCGAGTAAGGGTTTCATGGAAATTAATCCCATTGTGACGAAGATCAAAGAGCTTCGTGAGCGCACTGAAGCGCTCAGGGGGTATCTTTGACTACGATCAGCGTAGTGAGCGACTGATCGAAGTTGAGCGCGAACTGGAGCAGCCAAGCGTCTGGGACGACCCCGAGCGGGCGCAGGCGCTGGGCAAAGAGCGTGCGGATCTTGAGCTGATCGTCAAGACCATCGATAACCTCACCTCCGGCCTGGAAGACGCCGAAGGCCTGCTGGATATTGCCGCAGAAGAAGAGGACGAAGGCACCGTTGCCGAGATCGAGTCCGATCTTGAGGGCCTTGATAAAGAGCTCGAAAAGCTCGAATTCCGCCGCATGTTCTCCGGCGAAATGGATGCCAACAACGCCTACCTCGATATCCAGGCTGGTTCCGGTGGCACCGAAGCCCAGGACTGGGCCAATATGCTGTTGCGTATGTACCTGCGCTGGGCTGAGCGCCGTGGCTTCAAGGCCGAGATTGTCGAGCTGATGGAAGGTGAAGTGGCGGGCATCAAGAGCGCCACCATTCACATCCAGGGCGACTATGCCTATGGCTGGCTGCGTACCGAAACCGGCGTACACCGGCTGGTGCGTAAATCACCGTTTGATTCCGGCAACCGTAGGCACACTTCGTTCTCTTCCGTGTTTGTATCGCCGGAAGTAGATGACAGCTTCGAGATCGAGATCAATCCGGCGGATTTGCGGGTGGATGTCTATCGTGCCTCCGGCGCTGGTGGTCAGCACGTTAACCGGACCGAGTCGGCGGTGCGTCTGACCCACAATCCCACCGGTATTGTTGTGGCCTGTCAGGCTGGCCGAAGCCAGCACCAGAACAAGGACCAGGCCATGAAGCAGCTGAAGGCCAAGCTGTTTGAGCGCGAGATGCAGGAGCGTAACGCCGAGAAGCAGAAGGCCGAGGACGCCAAGGCCGATATCGGTTGGGGCAGCCAGATCCGTTCCTACGTTCTGGATGACAGCCGTATCAAGGACCTGCGTACCAAGGTTGAAACCAGTAATACCCAGTCGGTGCTGGACGGTGACATTGACAAGTTCATCGAAGCCAGCCTGAAGATGGCGCTGTAACCAGCGCCTTTGCCACGCTAACCCGGACAACCCGATTCCTAGTGAGCCAAAATGACTGATCAAACTCAGAATGCCGCACAGCATGAGGACAACAAGCTGATTGCCGAGCGCCGCGCCAAACTGTCAGAGATGCGCGACCAGGGCAACGCCTTCCCGAACGACTTCCGTCGTGACGCCACCGCCGCCGAACTGCAGGCAAAATACGGCGAGACAACCAAGGAAGAGCTGGAGTCCCTGGGTATCAAGGTGGCCATTGCCGGCCGCATGATGCTGGATCGCAAGGCATTCAAGGTGGTTCAGGACATGACTGGCCGGATCCAGATCTATGCTTCCAAGGATGTCCAGAAAGACACCAAGCACTGGGATCTGGGGGACATCGTGGGCGTCCGTGGGACCCTTTCCAAGTCAGGCAAGGGCGACCTGTACGTAACCATGGATGAGCACGTGCTGCTCACCAAGTCCCTGCGTCCGTTGCCTGAGAAGCACAAGGGCCTGACGGACACGGAAGCCCGCTACCGTCACCGCTACGTCGATTTGATGGTCAACGAGGACAGTCGCCGGGTGTTCCATGCGCGTTCGAAGATCATCAGCGCCATGCGCCAGTACTTCACCGACCGGGAGTTCATGGAAGTGGAAACCCCGATGCTTCAGGTGATCCCCGGTGGTGCCACCGCGCGGCCCTTCGTGACCCATCATAACGCCCTGGGCATCGACATGTACCTGCGTATTGCCCCGGAATTGTTCCTGAAGCGCCTGGTCGTCGGCGGCTTTGAGCGGGTGTTCGAGATCAACCGGAACTTCCGAAACGAGGGGCTTTCCACCCGTCATAATCCGGAATTTACCATGGTCGAGTTTTACCAGGCATACGCAGACTACAACGACCTGATGGATCTGACCGAGGACATGCTGCGCACCATCACCCAGAAGGTCTTGGGCACCACCATGGTGGTGAACACCCGCACCCTGGCTGATGGCAGCGAAGAGACCATCGAGTACGACTTCGGCAAGACCTTCGAGCGCCTTACCGTTGTTGATGCCATTCTGCGCTACAACCCGGACATCAAGCCAGAACAGCTGGCAGATGAGGCCAGCGCCCGTCAGGTGGCAAAAGATATGGGTATTCATCTCAAGGATGGTTGGGGTCTGGGCAAGGTCCAGATCGAGATCTTCGAGGCAACGGCGGAGCATCGCCTGATGCAACCGACCTTTATCACCGAGTACCCGAAAGAAGTGTCGCCCCTGGCCCGCTGCAAAGACAGTAACCCGTTCGTCACCGAACGCTTCGAGTTCTTCGTGGGAGGCCGCGAGATTGCCAACGGATTCTCTGAGCTGAACGACGCCGAAGACCAGGCCGAGCGCTTCCAGGCCCAGGTGGCGGAAAAGGATGCCGGTGATGACGAAGCCATGTTCTACGACGAGGACTACGTCATGGCCCTGGAATATGGCCTGCCGCCCACCGCCGGCGAGGGCATCGGTATCGACCGCCTGGCGATGTTGCTGACCAACTCGGCTTCCATCCGCGACGTCATCCTGTTCCCGGCCATGCGCCCAGAACACAAGCCTGAAAGCCGCAAAGACGAGGAGTGATCCATGAGCCCGGTTGAGGTACTGGCCAGTCAGCTCAGGCCCGACCGGGGCTGGAAAGAACATCTCTCCGAAGAATTCCGCCAGCCCTACATGCAGGGCCTGGCGGAATTCCTGGCTGCCGAGGAGCAAGCCGGCAAAGTCCTGTTCCCCGCCAGCCAACACTGCTTCAACGCACTCAACAGCACGCCGCTGGAAAACGTAAGGGTGGTGATTCTCGGGCAAGACCCCTACCACGGCCCCGGCCAGGCCCACGGCCTGTGCTTCTCCGTGCGCCCGAACGTGGCCATCCCGCCCTCGCTGGTCAACATCTTTAAGGAAATTCAGGACGACCTGGGCATTGCTCCGCCCGATCACGGCTGCCTCCAACCCTGGGCAGAGCAGGGCGTATTGCTACTCAACAGTGTCCTCACCGTCGTCCAGGGCCAGGCCGGCGCCCATCAGGGCAAAGGCTGGGAAACCTTCACCGACAAAGTCATCGAAACCATCAACCGCGAACGGGAAGGCGTGGTATTCCTGCTCTGGGGCAGCTACGCCAAAAAGAAAGGCCAGCACATCGACCGCACCAAACACCTCGTCCTCGACGGCCCCCATCCCTCGCCACTAAGCGCTTACCGGGGCTTCTTCGGTTGCAAACACTTTTCAAAGGCGAACGACTGGTTGCAACAGCAGGGAAAGCCCACCGTTAACTGGGCGTTGCCCAGCAAAGCTGAGTTGATCGAGAGATACAAGAAGAGCTGAAAGGGCAGGTAAAGAGTGCCCTTCCAAGGTTCGATCGGTGTGGGGGCGGTGAGTCTTTCCCGACAGGAAAAGGTGTCTGAGCGCAGCGAGTTCTTTTCCCGAGGGAAAGACTCACCGCCCCCGCGCCAGCCACCAAAAAGCGAGGGGGCACAAGAAGTATCGGGTATTACTGAAGCAGCGCCATAGCCGCTTCCATCTGGGCGTTCAGATCCTCTTCCTCGCTCATGTCGATATTCGGATCCAGTCCAAGACGATCAAAGGCCGAAATCTTCGTCCAGTCCATTTCATTCCACGCATGCTCTGAACCGGCAACCAGCTGAAGGTTGGCCACCATCACCAGATCTGCGTAGTCGGCCGACGGCACCTCACGGTTGAAGTTGGCATATTCCAGAGGAACGTTCTGAAGCTCCTGCGGGAAATCCCACTTCTTCAGGATGGTCGCCCCGATCTTCGGATGCAGCTCATCGACCACATTATCCAACATGATGCTGCTGATCTGGATATCCTGGTCTTCCACATAGCGCAGAATCGGCAGCACGCCGATCAGATGCACCAGGCCTGCAAGGGTGGCCTGGTCCGGCTTGAGCTTGGTGTAGTGTTGCGCCAGAACATGACAGACACCGGCCACTTCGGTGCTGGTCTGCCAGGTGGCCCGCATGCGCTTGTCGATCATGTCGGAGGTGGCCTGGAACATCTGCTCCATGGCCAGACCCATGGCCAGGTTACTGGTATAGGCCATGCCGAGGCGGCTTACCGCCATGTTCAGATTTTCGATGGCGCGGCTGCCGCGGAACAGCGGGCTATTGGTCACCCGGATAATACGGGCGGACAGGGCCGTGTCATTGCTGATGACCTTCACCAGGTCCGCTATTGAAGAATCCTCGGATTGCGCAATGTCTCTGACCTGAAGAGCTACTTCGGGAAGGGTGGGCAGCACCAGCTTGTCATTTTCGATAGCTGCGTTGAGATCGGCTTTGATGGTTTCAACAATATTCGACATGGTCAGTAAAGGTCCGCTTAAAGAGTTCGACGAGTGGCCGGAATGTCCGAGCCACGGTCCGAACAATCAAATATGTGAGCTACTGCATAGCAAAATAGCAAATTCTGGCGCGTTTGCCTGTCAACTTATGTATCTGATTGTGCGCTTTTTTCCCTTTCAGGCACCGAGTAGGGCAGCGGCAGAGGCTCCAGAACTACCTTCGGCAGGCCCTCCGGATGAAGGGGGGTGTCGGCGGCATCGTGGCGCACAACGGCGAGCAGTTCCATGCTGCCGTTACGGTATCTGATCGAGTTGACGACTTCTCCCACGGATCGTTCGCCAGCAAACAGAGCGCTTCCGGGGGCGGGCAGCTCTTTCGCCTCTTCCGCACGGAACCGGAACAGGCTTTTTTTCAATTGCCCCAGGAAATGCATGCGGGCAATCACTTCCTGACCCGTGTAGCAGCCCTTTTTGAAATGAACCCCGCCTACATGTTGCCAGTTCAGCATCTGTGGCACGAAGGATTCCTGGGTGGCGGCCGTGAGGGAGGCGACACCCGCCGCAATCTCGGATGCCTGCCAGTCTTCCACCGACATCCGGTCGCTGGCGGGTAGTGTTATTTCGCCACCCCGGGTATGCCAGAACTCGAAGCGGGCCGTGCCTTCAGCTGTTGATTGGGTTTTCACAAGGATGCCGTCACGGAGTAAGCAAGAGTCACCCGGTTCCCTCAGGCTGCCCATTGCAGTTTCGGCGAGCTTTTCGGCCAGCTCATTGCCCAGAATCCCGACGATGCTGGTTTCCTGGACCAGCTCCATGGTGGTTCCGCGAAAGAGCATCAGGTACTTGCGCAAATGGCTGATGATGTCGTCAGCGAGCTCGGAGGGAAAGTCCATCAGGATGTCGTCACCGGCCCGGACCATGCGGGTGAGGCAGTAGGCGCGGCCCTTGGGCGTCGCCGCTGCCGCTCGCGGGGAGCGATCCGGGGTTACCTCGTCCAGGTTCTGGCTGAACTGGCCCTGGAGAAACTTGTCGGTGCCCGGGCCGCTGATCCGCACAACCACCCGGTCGTCGAGAACCGCCCAGCCGCTATTGGGTAGGGGGAAGTCTGCAACGGCTGATACAGGAGAGTCTGTGTCGGTCATGGCGTGCTCCAGATTGGTGGGTCAGATGGATGGTTGCCCAGATCGGCCCAGTCTGAGCCATACCCGCAGGCGACGAAAATCGTCTTTCGAAACGTTGCCCGATCTGCCGGATGACGGTGCCAGCAGTATCGTATTGTATGACCGGAATCTGGTGCCGGTCGGACGCAATTTCAAGAGTGCCAGTCCGGCCCAGACACGACTGGAAGCCGATGGGCACACCTGAACCTGCCGGTTGTCTCCGGTCTTGACGTACAACTCGCCATTCTCGACAAGAAGGCCATTGACGGACCCGCCTCCGCGGAGCAAACCGTTGGACCGATACTGCAGCGCGGCTAGGCCGAGCGCAATGGGCGCTGCAGTGAGTAGCCATAACTTGCCGGCCAGCGCCGCAATGAAAAGGAACGCCAGCAGCAACAGCCAGGGCAGCACTGCCAGAGCGCCAACCAGCAGGGAGGGGGTGAGCGTCAGCTCAATCCGGCTGGACACGCTTGAGGATGATGTCGACCATGCGTTGGAGGTCCGGATCTGCCGGGCGGCTGCGCTGCATGAACCACTCGAACATGTCGCTGTCCTCACAGGCGAGCAGTTTCTTGTAGCGGGCCTGATCTTCGGCGTCCAGATCGCGAAAGGCTTCCTCCATGAATGGAATCAGGAGGTTGTCCAGCTCCAGCATCCCGCGACGGCTATGCCACCACAGGCGGTTGAATTCTGCTTTTTCGGACGATGCAGGTGTCTCTGACATAGTGTTTACCATTGAATCGATTGTAACAGTCGGCGTTGGTTCAGGGCGCGAGCGTTCGGTAGGTCGTGGGAACCAGTACGGTATCACGGACCTCGTTGAGTAGTCCCGGATAATCCAGTGTGTAGTGCAACCCCCGACTTTCCCTGCGCTGCAGTGCCGAACAGATGATCAGGTCGGAGACGGTGACCAGGTTCCGAAGTTCCAGCAGGTCGTTGGTCACACGGTAGTTGCTGTAAAACTCTCCGATCTCTGCGGACAGCAGGTCCACCCTGTGCTTGGCCCTCTGGAGCCGCTTGGTGGTCCGCACAATGCCCACGTAGTCCCACATGAAATGCCGCAGCTCGTCCCAGTTATGGGAGATAACAACGTCTTCATCAGAGTCTCTGACCTGGCTTTCGTCCCAGTCCGGGGCTTCTGGTGGTGGCGGAATGTCGGCTTCCCGGCGCGTAATATCCGCAGCGGCGGCGCGTCCATACACCAGGCACTCAAGCAAAGAGTTACTGGCCATGCGGTTGGCACCATGGAGTCCGGTGAAGGCGGCCTCGCCCACCACATAGAGCTGATTGACGTCCGTTCTGGCCCGCTCGTCACTCATGACGCCGCCACAGGTATAGTGGGCTGCCGGAACCACGGGAATGGGCTCGCGTGTGATATCAATGCCAAAGCCCAGGCACTTCTCGTAAATGGTGGGGAAGTGGTGTTTGATGAAGTCGGCGGGTTTGTGGCTGATGTCCAGGTACAGATGATCAGCACCCAGTCGCTTCATCTCATGGTCAATGGCCCGGGCAACGATATCCCTTGGTGCCAGCTCGCCACGCTCGTCAAAGCGATCCATGAACCGCGACCCGTCTGGCAGTTTCAGCAGGCCACCCTCGCCCCTGACCGCTTCCGTGATCAAAAAGGATTTGGCGTGGGGGTGATACAGGCATGTTGGGTGGAATTGATTGAATTCCATGTTCGCGACACGGCATCCTGCCCGCCACGCCATGGCAATCCCGTCTCCGGAGGCACCGTCCGGATTCGTTGTATAGCGATAGGCCTTGGAGGCACCACCGGTAGCAATCACCGTGAATCGTGCCCGGAACAGCTCCACATGGTTGTCTTCAAGATTCAGGATATAGGCACCGACACATCGGTTTCCCGGCAGCGACAGTTTGCGATTGGTGATCAGGTCGACTGCCACCCTTCCCGACATGAGCTCGATGTTCGGACGCGCCTCTGCCTGGGACGTCAAAGTCGTTGAAACCGCATGGCCGGTGGCATCTGCTGCGTGAATGATGCGCCGGTGGCTGTGCCCACCTTCCCGCGTAAGGTGGTAATGCTCATCGCGGTCCCGGGTAAAATCAACGCCGGAATCGATCAGCCAATCGATGCTCTCCTTGCCGTGCTCCACGGTGAAACGTACGGCGTCTTCGTGGCAAAGGCCAGCGCCAGCATTCAGGGTGTCAGTAATGTGGTTTTCAGTGGAATCCTGATCATCCAGGACCGCAGCGATTCCGCCTTGCGCCCAGAGGGTTGCTCCACTGCTGATCTGCGCCTTGCTCACCACGCAGACTTTCAGATGCTCTGGCAGATTGAGGGCGACGGTGAGGCCGGCAGCGCCGCTGCCGATAATGAGAACATCGTATTCGAAGGACTGTGGCATCGGGTCGTTATCGCAGGCCATAATGTGGACGTGTATTGAACTAAACTTTACGCTTGCTGTCTATTTGGCCTGACAGGGTGAGCCGCCTGCGAGGAGGCTTCAGCCCGTTCCATTAACGGACGCCGGATAGCATCAATGACGCAGCGCAACTTGGTACAGGCCGGACAGCTGGCCATCAAATCAGGGAACCCCGGCAACCAGGTCATGACTCCGGATACAGAGAAACGACAGGGCGATCACCCAGACAGCCAGACGGACCTGCAACTGGTACGCAAGGTGCGTAATGGTGATCGCGCCGCCTTCGATCTTCTGGTGGTCAAATACCAGTCCAGGGTCGCCTCAATCATCAGCCGGTACGTCTACGACAGCCAGGAAGTCATGGATCTGACCCAGGAGACCTTCGTCAAAGCGTTCAGGGCAATTGAGCGTTTCCGGGGCGACAGCGCCTTTTATACGTGGCTCTACCGGATAGCCGTGAACACTGCGAAGAATTATCTGGAGTCCCGGGGGCGGCGCCCGCAGAGTAGTGCCGACTCGGCCGAGGCGGAGAATTTCGATGATGGCTCACGACTCCGGGACACTGCATCACCAGAAAGGCTTTTGCAACGGGAACAGCTCCAGAAAGAACTGAACAGGGCTATCGCCCAGCTTCCCGAGGAGCTGCGCTCTGCCTTTTTGCTCCGGGAATACGATGGCCTGAGTTATGAGGATATCGCAGGCATCCTGGAGTGTCCGATCGGCACTGTCCGCTCACGAATATTCAGGGCCCGGGATGCGGTTGATAGGCATCTTGGACCTTTACTCAATCACTCCGTGACGTAATCGAGGTTGCATCCCATGGATGATCGTCTCAGAGAAACATTGTCCGCCATGATGGACGACGAAGCTGACGAACTGTCGGTACGTCGCCTGCTGTCACACGATAGCCAGGATGACGTACGGGCACAGTGGCAGCGTTGGCAGGACGTGCGGGATCTCATGCATGATGGCCACTCCCCGGCCCATGGAATGGACGTCAGTGTTGCTGTCCGTGAATTGCTTGATGGCCGCGGTCCCGCGACAGCCCGGTCAGAGCCGGTTGTCCAGGACAGCAGAGCGGGTCGATGGCACTGGCCGGCGGCGGCTATGGTTGCGATGGCTCTGCTGGTCGGGTTTGGCGCTGGTGCAGGTTGGGACTCGCCCGGTGCCGGTCCGGTTCAGTCCGTGACTGCTGCCGCACCGGAAACGTCTGTGCAGGAACCACCGGTCAGGGAGATTGCCCTGCAGGGTCTGGATGAGGAACAGTGGGAATACATGAGCCGTTACCTGCTCGAGCATGCGCAGCATAACAGCGTAGGTGCCGGGCGTGGTGCCGTCGGCTATGCCCGCCTGGTCAGCGCCAATGGCGCCGGCTACTGAACCCCGGAGCAAGTGTCGTTATGCCCCATACCTTTATCAAGTTGTCCCGATGCCAGGCGCTGTCAGTGCTTTTGGGCCTTCTGCTTGTGCTTGCCGCGCCGCTTCCGGCTGCGGCAGACGAAGAAGAGGCATCCGCCTGGCTTGAAAAGCTGGGGCCGGCATTGAACATGACCTCCTATCGTGGCGTGTTTGTGTACGCCCGCGGCGAGAGTGTTCACTCCATGCAGATTGCCCATCGCTACCGCGATGGTGTTGTCGAGGAGCGACTGGTTCTGCAGGATGGTGGCAGCGGCGAAATCGTTCGCAAAGGCATGAACGTGGTTTGCGTGCTCCCCGAAACCGGCCGTGTGAAGCTTGATCAGGTGATTCCATCAGGCCCGTTTGCCGAAGCATTCACAAGCCAACTGGTACCGGTGAGCCGCTGGTATCGTGCGGAAATGAAAGGCGAGGACCGGGTCGCCGGCTATGAAGTGGTTTCGGTGGCGCTGAGCGCCAGAGATTCTTACCGCTATAGTCACAGACTCTGGCTGGAGAAATCCACCGGGCTGTTGGTAAAGAGTCACGTCAGGAATGCTGAGGGTGAGGTGCTTGAGCAGTTCCAGTTCACCAGCCTGCACATTGGCGAGGACATTCCCGACACCGAATTTGAAATCCGTACCGAAGGTCGGGAAATCTCCAGAACGCTGGATGAGCCCGCTTCCCCGGCAGCTGTGGGGCAACGCATGAACGGCTGGCGGCTGGGCTGGCGTCCTGAGGGGTTTGTGCCCGCCGCCACGCCCCGCTCCGGCAAGGGCCAGGCCGTTGCCTTCTCCGATGGCCTGGCAGCTTTCTCGGTGTTTGTTGAGCCGGCCGGGCCGGTAACCATGCCCACTGGCGCCTCCAAAATTGGCGCCACGACGGTTTACATGCATGAGGTAAAGGAAGGAGAGAGCGCCTTCCTGGTCACCGTCGTGGGCGAACTACCGCCGCAAACAGCCCGTCAGGTTGCTGAGTCGGTACGCATCGAAGATTCATTGGCCCTGGGTGCGGCCGAATCGTGATTACCGAAACCGGCAAGGTTGTCGCGCTCAAGGGCGACCGGGTCTGGGTCCAGACGATTCGAACCAGTGCCTGTCAGAGTTGTGCAGCTCGCAGTGGCTGTGGTCAGAAAGTGCTGGCCGCGGCATCTGGCGGGCGCGCCAACCAGATCCTGGTAATGAACTCGGTCAATGCCAGGGTAGGGGATGAAGTCACCATCGGTATTGACGAGCAAGCCCTGCTGGGCGCTTCTCTTCTGGTCTATGCCCTACCGCTGATCCTGATGGTGGTTGCCAGTGTCCTTGGTCACCAGCTGTCCGGTGGGCACGATGGCGCGGCGATGCTCGCTGCAGTCGCTGGGTTGGCCGTGGGCTTTTTCGCAGGGCGAAAATGGCAGCGGGCCGGTAACCGGGATTATGAGCCCCATCTGGTCCGGGTAAACCGGATTACCTCTGAAAACTGTCCGTAAACCCTACGGTTTTGTAAGTTGAAAATCGATGGGGTGAGCCCCAAATTTACGCCTAGATGTGAGAACAACAGGGGGTACTACATGTCGAGTGCAACAGCAGTTGCCCAACCGCTACGGAATGTTATATCAACAAGGATGCCGGCCATTGTGTTTCTCTTACTGTCCACCGTGCTTCTGGTGGTGTGGAGCCAGGCCAGTGTAGCCCGAAGTTTGCCCGATTTTACCGAGCTGGTTGAAGACAATGCCGGTGCGGTGGTGAACATCAGTACAACCACCGAGCCCCGACGCGGAAATTCCCGCTCTCCTGGCATGCCGTTCGATGAACGCCAGCTCGAACAGCTTCCCGAATTTTTCCAGGATTTCTTTCGCGGCCCCCAGTCTCCATTTGGTGGCGGGCCTGGTAGTTCGCAGCCGCGCCGCTCCATGGGCTCCGGGTTTATCGTATCCTCTGACGGCTACGTACTGACCAACAACCATGTGGTTGAAGGTGCTGATGAGATCATCGTTCGTCTGAACGACCGCCGCGAACTGCCTGCAACCCTGGTTGGAACCGATCCCCGTTCCGATATGGCTGTGCTCAAGATTGAAAACGGCGATGACCTGCCAGTCGTGAAAGTAGGCCAGTCCCGGGATCTGAAAGTTGGTGAATGGGTCTTTGCGATTGGTTCGCCGTTCGGGTTCGACTATACGGTAACTGCCGGAATCGTCAGCGCCCTGGGTCGCTCACTCCCGTCGGAAAACTACGTGCCGTTCATCCAGACTGATGTGGCGATTAATCCCGGCAATTCAGGCGGCCCTCTGTTTAACCTGGATGGCGAAGTTGTGGGTATCAACTCCCAGATCTATACCCGATCCGGCGGCTTCATGGGCGTCTCGTTTGCCATCCCCATTGACGATGCAATGAATGTGTTCCGCCAACTGCGCGACAAGGGTTCGGTGTCCCGCGGCTGGCTCGGGGTGTTGATTCAGGAGGTCAACCGTGATCTGGCCGAGTCCTTTGGCCTGAAACGTCCCCGCGGCGCGCTGATCGCCGAAGTCATGGCGGACTCACCAGCTCAGAAAGCCGGTCTTCAGGCTGGGGATATTGTTCTCAGCTATGATGGCGATGAGGTTCAGCTTTCTTCTGATTTGCCACCTATGGTGGGCCGCACTCCAGTTGGTGAAACGGCCGAGCTGCAAGTCCTCCGTGGTGGCGAAGAGATCGAACTTCAGGTTGAAATTGGTCGACTCCCCGAGGAGGGAAGTCAGCAGGCTTCAGCGCCGTCCAGCGACAGCAGTGGTCCCGCGTCGGCGCCTCTGGGCATGATGGTTGAGCCGCTTCCTGCGGATATGGCCGACTCCATGGGTGTTGAAGGCGGCGTTGTGGTAAATAATGTTGCCCGAGGTGCTGCGGCTGATGCCGGCATTCGGGCGGGCGATGTGATCACTGAAATTAACCGCAAGAAAGTGAGATCTGTAGAGGAGTTCCGCGAAGCCGTGCGGTCACTGCCCGAGGGCAAGGCGGTATCGGTACGGGTGGTGCGTCAAGGGCGTGCTCTGTACCTGGTGATGAAGCCCTGATATTGCCCGGCTGAACCGGTCTGGCTAATCCAAAAGCCCCCGCAGGTGTCGGAAACGACACCTGCGGGGGCTTTTGTTATACTTGGTCGACCAATAAAAACGAGTGGCCATGGAACGGACCAGCCCCATGATGAACAGACAGGAACTCTCTCTTCGCAAGTTACTGGAATTTCGCAATGCCTGGGTTGCCTGGCTGATTTTTGCAGTTGCCATTGCCGTAACCGTACTGCTCTGGCAGGTTTCCATCAGGCTGGTCGAAGACCGCACGGAAGCCCGCTTTCGCACCCAATCCCTGCAACTGAAATCCGCCATCGAAGAACGCCTGCTGAACTACGAACAGGTGCTGGCTGGTAGTGCCGGTCTGTTTGCAGTGACCGGTGATGTTTCCCGCGATCAGTGGCGCGAATATGTCGACAAGGTGGATATTAACCGTTACTACCCCGGCATTCAGGGTATTGGCTATGTTCGCCGTATCGGTGTCCGCCAGATGGCCGATCACATTGCGTCTGTCCGGGCGGAGGGGGTACACAATTACCTTGTGAATCCGCTGGGCAGTGGCCCTTATTACTATCCCATGGTTTACCTGGAGCCGGGCACTGAACGCAACCGCCGGGCCCTTGGCTACGATGCCTTCAGCGATCCCATCCATCGTCGGGCCATGGAACAGGCACGTGATGAGGCGGTCCCCACCGTGACTGCCAAGGTGGTGTTGGTTCAGGAAGAACTCGGCGAAGATCAGGCAAGTTTCCTGATGTACTACCCGGTGTACCAGGGCGGGACCGTCCCCGAGATCCGGGCCGAGCGTCGCATGATGCTGGCTGGTTACGTGTTCAGTGCCTTCCGGATGAACAACCTGATAGACGGCATCGTCGGCCTCATTTCGCCATTTCTGGATGTCCGCATCTACGATGCCGGAGTGGTGGACCGGCAGAACCTGATGTATGGCTCCAATCTGGGTTCCCTCGATAACGAATTCAGTTTCCAGATGAGCCAGACAATCAGCCACGGTGGTCGCGATTGGCTTTTGCAGACCCGCTCCACCCCCGCCTTTGATTTTCTGGCTTCGGACCCGCGCCCCCCAATCGTTCTGGGCAGCGGCTTGGTGATCAGTGCCTTGCTGTTCCTCTTCGTGCTGGCGCTGATCCGGTCACGCCTGATGGCGCAGATCAGTGCCGGTCGGTATCGGGCGATTACCGAGGGCGCCGCCAATGTCACTCTGGTGATGGATCGCGCGGGCAAAGCTCTGTATGCGAGCCCGTCCAGCCTCGATATTCTTGGCTTTGAGCCAGACCAGGTTCAGTCACTGGACTTTGAAGAGCTGGTCCACGGTGATGACTGGCCTCAGCTGAAGAAAGGCTTTGACGATTCCGTGCAGTCGCCGGGCAAACAGATGCCGGTGATTCGGGTTCGTATTCGCGATGCCGAGGGGCAGTGGCGGGATATGGAAGGCACCTTCACCGCCATGTTGTCGGTGCCCGGTGTTAATGGCGTCGTGCTCAGTCTGCGCGATCTGACCCAGCTCAAGGCCGCACAATCGGAACTGCACCGGTTGGCCTTCTACGATCCGCTCACTGGCCTGGCGAACCGGCAACTGTTCCGGGACCGACTCAACCATGTGGTCAGCCGCAGCCGCCGAAGCGGTGAGCCGGCCGCACTCATGTTCCTGGATCTGGACGGGTTCAAGCGTATCAACGATACCCTGGGACATGATTCCGGTGACGAGCTCCTGCGCCAGGTGGCCCAATGGCTGGTGGGGTGTGTTCGCGAGGAGGACTCGGTTGCCCGGCTCGGCGGCGACGAGTTTGTGGTGTTATTGTCCCGCATCAGCGATTCGGACGCCGCCAGCAAGGTGGCAGAGACGATCCTGCGCAGTTTGTGCCAGCGGATCCGGCTGAACGATCATGAAGTCGGGATCACGGTCAGTATTGGCATTACCATGATCCCGCACGACAGCGAGGATGCCGGGACCCTGATGAAATATGCCGACCTGGCCATGTATCGCGCCAAGGAGCTCGGGCGGAATACTTTCCAGTTCTTCACGCCGGCCATGAATATCAAGGCGGCCCGCCGTCTTCTGCAGCAGGAGGAGTTGGCGACGGCGTTGGGCGGCGACCGCTTCGTTCTGCATTACCAGCCGAAGATTGATCTGGCCAGTGAACGGGTCATCGGGGTTGAGGCGTTCCTGCGTTGGCATCACCCTGAGAAGGGCCTGGTCTCTGCCCAGCAGTTCATCGGTCTGGCCGAGGAGACGGGCCTGATTGTGCGCCTGGGTGAGTGGGCCCTGCGGCAGGCCTGTATTCAGGTGCAGGCTCTTGAGCGGGCCGGTTTTGAATCCCTGAAAATGGCGGTGAATCTGTCGGTTCGACAGCTGACCGATTCGGGCTTTCTGGACATGATCCGGCAGGTTATTACGGAAACCGGCGTGTCACCCGAGCGCCTGGAGCTCGAAATGCCGGCGGAACTGCTCAATGAAGATCCGCGAATGCTCCGGGAACTGCTGGTATCGCTCCATGATCTTGGGGTTTGCCTGATTCTCGACGATTTTGGAACCGGTTCCTGTTCACTGGTCTCGCTGCAACAGTTGCCGCTGGATGTGATCAAGATCGATCACCGGTTCATTCGGGACATTCCTTATAATGTCAGTGCTACGGACGTCGCATCGGCGGTCATTGCCCTGGCCCGCAAGCTCCATCTCACGGTGGTCGCAGAGGGTGTGGAAACTCCGCAGCAGCTGAGCTTCCTCAAAACCCATGGCTGCGCCCAGTGCCAGGGGAACCTGTTCAGCTATCCGCTGGACGAGGATGCCCTCATTGGTTTCCTGATCCGGCAGTACGAAAGGCCGCTGATTTCCTGATCATGGCAATGGCGGCCGGTAACCGGTAAAATCACGCCGTTCCCGGACCCCGGTAGCGGCCTCTCCGGGCTCAATCCTTCGTCTTAACTGAGTATTCATTGTCTGTGACTGAACTGAGCCGAATCCGTAACTTTTCCATCATCGCCCACATCGACCATGGCAAATCCACGCTGGCAGACCGTTTTATCCAGGTTTGCGGCGGCCTGACCGACCGTGAAATGGCCGAGCAGGTCCTGGATTCCATGGATCTTGAGCGGGAGCGGGGGATTACCATCAAGGCCCAGAGTGTCACTCTGAATTACAAAGCCCGTGACGGTCAGGAATACAAACTGAACTTCATCGACACCCCGGGCCATGTGGATTTTTCCTACGAGGTTTCGCGCTCTCTATATGCCTGCGAAGGGGCCCTGCTGGTGGTGGATGCCGGGCAGGGCGTCGAGGCCCAGTCCGTGGCCAATTGCTATACCGCCATTGAGCAGGGGCTGGAAGTGGTGCCGGTTCTGAACAAGATGGATCTGCCCCAGGCCGAGCCGGAGCGGGTAGCGGCGGAAATCGAGGATATCATTGGTATCGAAGCCTCTGATGCGGTCCGCTGCAGCGCCAAGAGCGGCATGGGTGTTGAGGACGTGCTGGAGGATCTCATCAAGAAGATCCCGCCGCCAAAGGGTGACCGGGATGCGCCGCTGCAGGCTCTGATCATCGATTCTTGGTTCGACAACTATCTCGGCGTGGTATCTCTGGTGCGTGTGACCGAGGGTACCCTGAAAAAGGGTGACAAGATCGTTATCAAGTCTACCGGCAAGGCCTGGAACGCCGACAAGGTCGGTATATTTAATCCCAAGCCGAAAGACACTGACGTACTTGAATCCGGTGACGTTGGCTTTGTTGTGGCCGGTATCAAGGATATCCACGGTGCGCCGGTGGGTGACACCATCGTGCATCAGAAGTTTGCCGAACAGACCCCCATGCTTCCCGGGTTCAAGAAGGTCAAACCCCAGGTTTATGCCGGGCTGTTCCCGGTCAGTGCCGATGACTACAACGATTTCCGGGATGCCCTGGAAAAGCTCACCCTGAACGATGCCTCCCTGTTTTTCGAGCCGGAAAACTCCGATGCCCTCGGTTTCGGTTTCCGCTGTGGTTTCCTGGGCATGCTGCACATGGAAATTATCCAGGAGCGGCTGGAGCGGGAATACGACATCGACCTGATTACCACCGCACCAACGGTGATCTATGAGGTGGTTACCAAGCAGGGTGAGACTCTGTCGGTAGACAACCCGTCGCGGCTTCCGGATATTGGTTCCATTGAGGAAATGCGTGAGCCGATTGTGGAAGCGAATATCCTGGTGCCCCAGGAACATATCGGCAACGTCATCGCCCTGTGCGAGGAAAAGCGTGGCGTTCAGAAGAACATGCACTTCATGACCACCCAGGTTCAGCTTACCTATGAGCTGCCCATGGCGGAGGTGGTGATGGACTTCTTCGACCGGATCAAGTCGGCCAGCCGCGGTTTTGCCTCACTGGACTATCACTTTACCCGATTCCAGACCGCCAACCTGGTGCGGCTGGATGTGCTGATCAATGGCGAACGAGTTGATGCCCTGGCCCTGATCGTGCACAAAGAACAGGCTCATCACAAAGGTCGCCAGCTGATCGAAAAGATGAAGGAACTGATTCCGAGGCAGATGTTCGACATTGCCATTCAGGCCGCCATCGGCAATCAGGTGGTGTCGCGGGTCACGGTCAAGGCGCTGCGCAAGAACGTAACCGCCAAGTGTTACGGTGGTGACGTCAGCCGGAAGAAAAAACTGCTGCAGAAGCAGAAAGAAGGTAAAAAGCGTATGAAGCAGCTGGGTAATGTCGAGGTGCCTCAGGAAGCGTTTCTTGCCGTATTGAAAGTAGATAAATAAAAGGCTTCCCGGATGGATATTGATTTTCCCCTGGTACTGGTGGTGCTGACCTTTGCGACAGGTCTGATCTGGCTGGCGGACAAGCTGTTTCTTCGTGAGCGCCGGCTTGCTGCCTACCGTGCCAGTGGTGCTTCCGGAGAGGTCGGTGAGGGCTCATCGGAGGAGCCGAAAGAGCCCTACCTGGTCGACCTGAGCCGATCGTTTTTTCCGGTACTGGCGATTGTCTTGGTGCTGCGCTCCTTCCTGGTGGAGCCCTTTCAGATTCCATCGGGATCCATGCTGCCGACCCTTGAGGTGGGCGACTTCATTCTGGTGAACAAATACGCCTACGGCCTAAGGCTGCCTGTTGCCGGAACCAAAGTGGTTCCCGTCGGCGATCCCCAACGCGGCGATGTCATGGTGTTCCGCTATCCGGAAGATGGTCAGACCAACTACATCAAACGAGTGATTGGCCTGCCCGGCGATCATGTTCGCTATCGTGACAAGCAGCTGTACATCAACGGGGAGAAGGTCGAAACCCGATTTATCGCCAGACTCCCGCCGATGGAGCTGCGTCGTGAGGACCTGGGTGAAGTCGAACACGACATTTTCCTGACCATGGGCCGGCCCGGTGGCAGTGGTGAGGGCGAGTGGGTGGTGCCCGAAGGCCATTATTTTGTCATGGGTGACAATCGCGATAACAGTAATGACAGCCGCTACTGGGGCACGGTCCCGGACGAGCTGGTAGTGGGCAAGGCCTTCGCTATCTGGATGCACTGGAAATCCCTAACCAGTCTGCCATCCTTTGATCGTGTAGGCGGAATCGAGTAATTCGGACTATCTGGAGCGCAGTCATAATGCAGAAAAACAATCTTTCCGGCATGGGCCGTCAGCGGGGTGCCTCGGCATTGACCATGATGGTTATGGTGCTGTTTTTTGGTGGCTTGCTGACGCTGGTGATCAAGCTGGGTCCCGCCTACCTTGATGACATCACCATTCAGGAAGCGCTGGAAAGCCTGGATGGTACAGAAGGCCTCTCTCAGATGGGGCCAGCCCAGGTTCGCACACTGATTAACAAGCGGCTCAGTGTGAACAATGTCCGGGGCTTTGATGCCAAGAACATTTCAGTCGATAAGGATGGCGACCTGGTCGTCATCAACGTTGATTACGAAGTGCGTAACAACCTGTTCAGCAATGTGGATACGGTGGTTCACTTCAAACACACCTATGAGATGAAGGGCAAGTGAGTTCACAACCGGACCTGGATCAGTTACAGCGACGCATCGGCTATCAGTTCAAATCGCCGGAGCGACTTCTGCTGGCACTTACTCACCGGAGCTACGGAAACCAGAATAACGAGCGTCTGGAATTTCTCGGCGACTCCATCGTGAACATGGTGATTGCCGAGTATCTGTTTCTGCACTTCGAAAAAGCCCGTGAAGGCCAGCTGAGCCGCCTGCGGGCCCGCATGGTAAAGGGCGTGACCCTGGCTGAGATCGGCCGGGAATTCCAGCTTGGAGGTTACCTCCGGCTGGGCTCCGGAGAGTTGAAAAGCGGAGGCTACCGTCGGGAATCCATCCTGGCCGATGCCGTGGAATCGATCATCGGCGCCATCTATCTGGACAGCGATTTTCACACCTGCCGGGAGCAGGTTCTGCGTTGGTTTGAGCACCGGTTGGAGAAGCTTGATCTCCAGGATACCCAGAAAGATCCCAAGACCCGTTTGCAGGAATACCTCCAGTCTCGCCAGTTTCCATTGCCACGCTATGACGTCATTTCCGTGGACGGCGAGGCTCACAACCAGACATTTCACGTATCCTGTGCGCTGCCTTCGCTGGACCGAAAGACCACCGGGACTGGTAGCAGCCGCCGGGTGGCCGAGCAGCAGGCAGCCCGTAACGCCCTGAAAGAACTGGGCGTGGAGAATCAGTAATGAACGATATCACCCGTCCGGAAAACCCGGACAGTCGCTGCGGTTTCGTGGCTATCGTCGGTCGTCCTAACGTAGGGAAGTCCACGCTGCTCAATCACATTCTCGGGCAGAAACTGAGCATTACCTCCCGCAAGCCCCAGACCACCCGTCATCAGGTGCTTGGTATCAAGACCGTCGGTCCGGTCCAGGCGATCTATGTGGACACACCGGGCATGCACGAGGAAGAGCCTCGGGCCATCAACCGTTATATGAACAAGGCTGCCACCTCAGCGCTCATTGATGTCGATGTGGTGGTTTTTGTGGTGGACCAGCTGGCCTGGACCACCGCGGATGAGATGGTGCTGGAGAAGCTCAGCCGGCTGAAATGCCCGGTGATTCTGGCGGTAAACAAGGTCGATAAGATCGAAAAGCGGGAAAGCCTGCTTCCGCATCTGGATATGCTCTCGAAAAAGCGTGAATTTGCCGAGATCATTCCGCTTTCGGCACTGAAAGAGACCAATCTCGAGCCTTTGGAAGAGGCGGTGGGGCGTTT
The DNA here is from genome assembly GCF_009617755.1 of Marinobacter salsuginis. Taxonomy (NCBI): domain Bacteria; kingdom Pseudomonadati; phylum Pseudomonadota; class Gammaproteobacteria; order Pseudomonadales; family Marinobacteraceae; genus Marinobacter; species Marinobacter salsuginis. The sequence continues at coordinate 418,567 of NZ_BGZH01000002.1, read as the reverse complement.
CCTGCCGGAGAGTATTCACTTCTACCCGGACGATCAGATCACCGATCGCAGTGAACGTTTCCTGGCATCGGAGATTGTCCGGGAAAAGATTACCCGCCAGTTGGGGGCCGAATTGCCATACTCCGTGGCCGTAGAGATCGAGGAGTTCAAGCGGGAGGGCAAGACCCTGCACATTTCCGCCCTGATCCTGGTCGAGCGCGAAGGTCAGAAGAAGATCATCATCGGCGAGAAGGGCGAGCGGATGCGTCGGATTGGTCAGGAGGCTCGCACGGACATGGAGCGACTTTTCGATAGCAAGATCATGCTCAGACTCTGGGTCAAGGTGAAGCGCGGATGGGCAGACAGCGACCGGGCCCTGAAGAGCCTGGGCATGAACGACCTCTGAGGCGGTTATGAAGGGGCCTGAGCTGCAGGAGCCCGCTTATGTCCTTCACCGCCGCCCCTGGCGGGAAACCAGCCTTATGGTGGATCTGTTTTCCCTGAACCATGGCCGGATGACCGTCATCGCCCGGGGCGCGAACAGCGCCAAAAGCCCCCTGAAAGCCCAGCTACAACCTTTTCAGCCCCTGATCGTGGACTGGGCCGGCCGGGGCGACCTGAAAACCCTTACCCAGGTAGATGTTCGAACCGGCCCGACCCTGAGTCGGACAGTTTCACTATACAGCGGCCTTTACCTGAATGAACTGTTGCAGCGGGTTCTGCCCGCCGCTGACCCCCATCCGACCCTCTTTGCAGCCTATATAGATGCCATCCGGCAGCTGTCCGACACCATGGATGTTGAGCCGGTGCTGCGGAGGTTCGAACGGGCCTTTGCCGCCGCCCTGGGCTTCGACTTCGCCTGGGACCTCGCCACTGATAGCGGGCAATCCGTCGAGCCCGGCCGGGAGTATTGTTATGATCCGGAACAGGGCATTGTTTTCGGGCTGTCACCGGGTGTGCGCCTGCGGAATCTCCCGGGTGATGTTTTACTGGATCTGGCCCGCGATGATCTGCAATCGGACAGCGCCCGGCGGTTGGCGAAACGGGTCATGCGGGTACTGATTGACTATCTTCTGCAGGGTCGCCCCCTGAACAGTCGCAGCCTTTTCACTCACCTTCGGGGAGAATCCCATGAATCCTAGAGTACTGCTTGGCGTCAACATTGATCACGTAGCCACCCTCCGCCAGGCGAGGGGAACCCGGTATCCCGACCCGGTGCAGGCAGCACTGATGGCCGAGGAAGCCGGGGCGGACGGCATCACGATCCATCCCAGGGAAGACCGGCGTCATATCCAGGATCGGGATGTGCTGTTACTCAAAGAAGTGCTCCAGACCAAGATGAACCTGGAAATGGCCGTTACCGATGCCATGCTGGCGTTCGCCGAGCAGGTGCGGCCGGAATGTGTCTGCCTGGTGCCGGAAAAGCGTGAGGAATTGACCACCGAAGGCGGTCTGGATGTCGAGGGTCAGGAATCCCGCGTGGCCAAAGCCTGTGAGCGTCTCGCCCGCATTGGCTCCGAAGTGTCATTGTTTATTGACCCGGACCCGGCCCAGATAGATGCCGCAGTGCGTTGCGGAGCGCCGGTGGTGGAGCTGCACACCGGTGAGTATGCCGAAGCGGAGACGCCAGAGGCTGAGAACGCTGCGTTCAAGACGATTGCCGATGCGGTGGCCTATGCCCGCAAGAAAGGGCTGATCGTCAATGCCGGCCACGGTCTGCATTATCACAACACCGAGCGGGTGGCGGCGATTCACGGTATCAACGAATTGAATATTGGCCATGCCATTATCGCCCGCGCGGTGTTTACCGGTCTGAAAGAGGCGGTTCGGGATATGAAGGCCATTATCGATCAGGCCCGGAGCCGGGCCTGATTCGGCGTTTTGTCAGGTGGTTTCCGCGGCCTCGCGGCGTTCGCGGAACAGCTGTTGCCAGTCGGTCTGGTCACTCCAGATCTCAAGCCGCTCCATCGCGGACAGCAACTGGTCTTTCTGGTGTTCCAGATCCGGTGCGGCGCATTTGATCGCCGTTTCCAGGTGATTGGCCGCGGCCCGCAGTTCGGGTACGCCGCAGTAGCGGGTCGCGCCGTGGAGTTTGTGGACGCACTCGAGCAACTCATCCATATGCTCGCCGGTCCAGAGCTCCGGTATTCGCGCCCGATCCACATGGACCTGTTCCAGCAGCATACTGAACAGTTCTTCGGCGAGGTCGGCCTTTCCGGCGGCGAGCTGAATACTCTCCTCGACACTGACGCAGTCCTGTTGCATTTTTCGGGTTGACGGCCGCAGGGTCCGGCGCGTGTCGCGGACTTCCGGCACCGGGAGCCGACCGTTGCCACTGTTCTTGGGGCAGATATAACCAGTGTACTCATGGATGATTTCGGTCAGCTGTCCGCTGCTGATCGGTTTTGGCATGTAGCCATCGAAACCTTGCTTGGTCAGCCGTTCCTGCTCGTCGGCCAGGGCATGGGCAGTTAGGGCAATGATCGGCGTCCGGTGATTGCCGGTATCCATCTCCCTCAGCCTGGCCGTGGTTTCCACTCCGTCCATGCCGGGCATCTGCAGATCCATGAACACCAGGTCGAAGGGCTTCTGTCTGGCCTTGCTCAGGGCCTCAAAACCACTGGAGGCGCTTTCGGCCTCCAGTTGGCAGTCTTCCAACAAAGTCATCACCAGTTTCAGGTTGGCGTCGTTGTCATCCACCGCCAGTACCCTGGGAACATTGGCAGTGGTCACGGGGTTGGCGGAAGTCTCGTACTCAGGGGCCCGACCGCCGGAATGGATGCCGTGCACCAGTAGCAGAAGCTCATCGTAAAGCGAGTCCCGGCACACCGGTTTGGTGAGATGGCCGCTGGCAAGCCCCGATAGGGGTGTGTCGTGGGTTTCCAGCGTGGGCGTCAGCAACAGTGTCCGGCAATCCCGTTCAATCTCCAGGGTACGGACAAGGCCACAATACTGGCTGGAATTGAGCAGGTGGCGGGTGATGCCGACAATGGCCACGGCATAACCGGTCTGGCTTTTCTGGGCCTCTTCGATCTGTTCCTGTAGTGCTCCGGGTGAGGCCACCCGGTCCACCACCATGCCCCAATCCCGCAGCAGGTGTTCCACCGCCAGCCCGGTGGTTTTCTGTTGTTCCAGGTAGATCACCCGTTCCCCACGCAGGCCATCACGCGGGGCAATGGCTTCTCCGCTGGTGGTAAGCTCCGAGGTCAGGGTGAACCAGAAGGTCGAGCCTTTGCCGAGCTCGCTCTCAAGTCCTATCTTGCCTCCCATTTCTTCGACCAGGCGTTTGGAAATGGCCAGTCCGAGGCCGGTGCCGCCGTATTGCCGGGCGGTGGAAGCATCGGCCTGACTGAAGGCGTTGAACAGGGATTGCTGCTGGGCGCGGGAGAGGCCCACTCCGGAATCCGTGATGCTCAGGCGCAGGGTTACACGGTTGGTATCGGCTTCTTCCTCTTCCAGGCTTGCCCGCAGGACCACCTCGCCGGTCTGGGTAAACTTGATGGCGTTGTTGACCAGGTTGGTGATCACCTGTTTGACGCGCAAAGGGTCACCCATGATGTTGTCCGGCACATCGTTGTAGACCAGCGGCACCAGATCCAGGTTCTTGGCATGGGCGGCCGGCGCCAGCATGACCATGACTTCCTCGACAATATCCCGCAACTGGAAAGGCACCCGGTCCAGGATCAGCTTGCCGGCCTCGATCTTCGAGAAATCCAGAATGTCGTTAATGATGGTCAGAAGGATCTCTGAGGACTTCCTGATGGTGCTCAGATGGTCCCGTTGCTGCCTTGGCAGGGGGCTCTTCAGTAGAAGTTCGGTGAAACCGATGATGCCATTCAGCGGGGTTCGGATCTCGTGGGACATGTTGGCCAGGAACTCGGATTTTATCCGGCTGGCCTCGAGCGCCTCTTTCCTGGCGAAATCCAGCTCAATGTTCTGGATCTCGATGGTTTCCAGGGTTTCCCGCAGGTCTTCGGTGGCCTGGTCGATGTTCTGCTGCATTTCTGCCTGGGCCTTGCTCAGCTCTTCAGCCATGGCATTGAGGCCGGACTCCAGTTGTTCAAATTCGGGGCCGGCGCCGGTGTATACGCGGGTATCCAGCTTGCCTTCCTTGAGTTTGGCCACCGCCTCGTTCAGTTCAAATACCGGGTTGGTGAACGCGCGGCTCAGGCGCAGTGCAATGGCCATGCTGAGAATAACGCCGCCGATAATGAGCAGCAGGGAGATCAGCAGGGCCTTGTAGGTCTCTTTTTCGGTGCGGATGTGTGACATTTCCACAACCACCCAGCCCAGAGGCTCCCGCAGATTCGACATGGACTGGCGGGCATCCGGGTCGAGCATGCTCTCGATCATCAGATCCTGAAGAAAGACGGGGGTGATAAACCGGGTGCTGTTTTCCCGGGAAATCCGGGTTGCGTGCTCGGCGGTAAGTTCCTCCGACCTGACAGTCTCCGAGCTTCCCGGCCCGGTGTGAAGCAGGCGCGAGCCGTCGCTACCGAAGAAGGTAATGGAGCGCACGTCCTGCTCTTCCAGGAGCGCATTGGAGAGACTGCTCAGGAGGCTACGGTTTGCGGTAAACAGGCCATATTCGGAACCAGCGGCGAGCTGGCGGGAGAGAGATTCGCCCCGGTCCTTCAGAAGGCTCTCGATATTGTTGACCCAGCTGTAGGTGAAGAAAAGCCCCAGCATCAGGGTGGTCAGCAGGGTGGGAACCAGCGTGACCACCAAAACTTTCTTGCGAATGCCCCAACGTCGCATACCGTGTTCCTGAATTATTGCTTTTGTCCGCACCGCAGGGCGGAAAACGTCCGTGTTAAGAATAGCTGATCCGGAACGGGATAACTGTGGTATCAGTCCCGGCGGTACCGGAAAATCCCGCATCGGATATAGCCGCCGGTCATGGATATAGCGAGAAGCTGTATTGGGAGACCGGGGCGATAACGCGTATCATGCGAAGCCAAAAGTGTACCACAGGGTTATCATATGCATTTTCCCACCATTGAAGATTATGTCGGGCACACCCCTCTGGTTCGCCTGCAGCGTCTCCCCGGTGAGACCAGTAACGTGATTCTGGCCAAGCTGGAGGGTAACAATCCGGCCGGCTCGGTGAAGGATCGTCCGGCCATCAGCATGATCCAGGAGGCTGAGCGCCGGGGCGACATAAAACCGGGTGACACCCTGATCGAGGCAACCAGCGGTAACACCGGCATTGCCCTTGCCATGGCGGCTGCGATCAAGGGTTACCGCATGGTACTGATTATGCCCGCGAACATGAGTGAGGAGCGCCGGGCGTCCATGCGCGCCTATGGTGCGGAGATTGTCACGGTCACCAAGGAAGAGGGGATGGAAACGGCCCGTGACCTGGCGCTCAAGATGCAGGCAGAGGGCAAGGGCAGGGTGCTGGATCAGTTCAGCAACCAGGACAACCCGCTGGCGCACTACCGCACCACCGGTCCCGAGATTTGGGAACAGACCGGTGGCCGTGTCACCCATTTTGTCAGCTCCATGGGAACCACCGGCACCATCATGGGCGTGTCCCGTTACCTGAAGGAGCGCAACCCGGATATCCAGATTATCGGGCTTCAGCCCAAAGAAGGCGCGGCCATACCCGGGATCCGGCGCTGGCCAGAGGCCTACCTGCCCAAAATCTATGATGCCGCACGGGTGGACGAGGTTCTTGATATTGGCCAGGAGGAAGCCGAGAACACCATGCGAGCCCTGGCTTCCGAGGAAGGCATCTTCTGTGGTGTTTCTTCCGGTGGTTCGATCGCGGCGGCTCTCAAACTCTCTGAGCAGGTTGAAAACGCCATCATCGTGGCCATTATCTGTGACCGCGGCGACCGCTATCTTTCCACCGGTGTGTTCCCCGGCGCCTGAACACGACTTTACCAAGAGACCCGAGTATGAGCAGACGACGCAGGAAGGTTCTTCCGAAAGAGCCCGTGCGCTGTGAGATTGAAACCCTGAGCCACGACGGCCGGGGTATTGCCCGTCAGGACGGCAAAACGCAGTTTGTGGATGGAGCCCTGCCGGGCGAAACGGTCATGGCGAAAGTGGTGTCCAGCCGTAGCAAGTTCGACGAGTTGCGCACTGAAGAGGTTCTGGAAGCCGCGCCGGACCGCCAGACGCCACCCTGCGAGTTTGCCGACCTTTGCGGTGGCTGCAGCCTCCAGCATATGAGTGGCGATGCCCAGATCGCGTTCAAGGAGAACACCTTGCGGGAGCATTTTGCCCATTTTGGGGGCATTGAGCCCGAGGAGTGGATTGAGCCGCTGCGTTCCGAGGAGAGTCTTGGCTATCGTCGCAAGGCTCGTTTGGGCGTTCGTTACGTCAAGGCCCGGGAGTCGGTTCTGGTCGGCTTCCGGGAAAAGCGCAACAGTTTCCTGACCGACATTGATCGTTGCGCGGTGCTGGACCCCAGAATTGGTGAGCGCATATTGCCCCTGCGCAACATGCTGCATGATCTGGACGCGTATAGCCGGATTGCCCAGGTAGAAGTTGCCTGTGGTGACGATGTGGCCGTGATGGTGTTCCGGAACATGGATGATCTGTCGGACGGTGACCGGGAAAAGCTTATCGCCTTTGGTCAGGCCCACGACTTGCATATCTACCTGCAGCCCAAGGGGCCTGACACCGTGCATCGGATCTGGCCCGAATCCTCGGGTCCGGATGACGAACGGTTGAGCTACCGGCTGGATGAATTCGACCTGACCATGAAATTTCATCCCATGGACTTTACCCAGGTCAATGCAGGCATTAACCGCGCGATGGTACACAGGGCCGTGGAGTGGCTGGATGTCCAGCCGGGAGAGCGTGTGCTGGATCTCTTCTGTGGTCTGGGCAACTTCACGTTGCCTCTGGCCCGAAGAGGAGGGCAGGTCGTTGGCGTAGAAGGCGACGAGACCATGGTCGTGCGCGGCCGGGAGAATGCGGAACTGAATGGTCTGGACAATGTCGATTTCCACGGTGCGGATCTGCACGGGGATTTCACCGGCCAGAGTTGGGCGAAGGAAGGGTTCGACAAGATTCTGATTGACCCGCCCCGCTCCGGTGCCGAGGAAATCTGCAAGTACCTCACCGCCTTCGGGGCGCGACGGATCGTCTACGTCTCCTGTAACCCGGCGACCCTCGCGCGGGATGCAGGCGTTATGGTGCGCAACGGCTACCGTCTGGTGCGCGCGGGTGTGATGGACATGTTTCCCCACACCACCCACGTGGAATCCATCGCGTTGTTTGAGCGGGATTCCGGCTGACAATGTTGTGGGCAGCCAGGGATGGCTGCGTAAACCATCAGGAACAACAAGACTGATATGGTAAAAGTTCGCGAAGACTACGCAATGACGGGCGATGGCCAGGTGGATATCGAGGGCTGGGTTCAGCAGATCGCCTCGCAGACACACCTGGAAGACCCCGATCAGTTCCGGCAGGCATGCGAAAAAGCGGCCGAAATTGACCTTCAGGCCTTCCGGCAGGACCGTCAGTGGGCCCCCGGTTCCAGTAGCTTCCGGATCGGCATTGAAATGGCTCAGGTGCTGGCAGAGCTGCACCTGGACCAGGCCAGCCTGGTAGCAGCGATTCTTTACCGGGCGGTACGCGAAGAGCGTGTTCCACTGGAAACCATCCGCAAGGAATTTGGCGACGAGGTGGCGGGCCTGATCAACGGCGTGCAGCAGATGGCGGCGATTTCATCCATCCATCACCCGCTGAAAGGGAACGTCCTCGGGCAGAGTGAGGGGCAGTTGGACAACGTCCGCAAGATGCTCGTCACCATGATTGACGACGTCCGGGTTGCCCTGATCAAACTGGCCGAGCGGACCTGCGCCATTCGGGCCGTCAAGGACGCTCCGGAAGAAAAGCGCATGCGTGTGGCCCGGGAAGTGTTCGATATCTATGCGCCGCTGGCCCATCGTCTTGGTATCGGTCATATAAAATGGGAGTTGGAGGACCTGTCCTTCCGCTACCTGCATGAGTCCGCCTACAAAAAGATCGCCAAGCTGCTCGACGAGAAGCGCCTGGACCGTGATAGCTACATCAAGCGCGTCATTGCGACTCTGCAGACCGAACTCAAAGCCTATGGCATTGAGGGTGAGCTGTCCGGCCGCGCCAAGCACATCTACAGCATCTGGCGGAAAATGCGGCGCAAGGGCATCGATTTCTCCCAGGTCTACGATGTTCGCGCCGTGCGTATTCTTGTTCCGGAAGTGCGCGACTGTTACGCCGCCCTGGGTATTGTCCACACTCTGTGGCGCCATATTCCGAACGAATTCGATGATTACATAGCCAACCCCAAGGAAAACGGTTACCAATCCCTGCACACAGCGGTGATCGGGCCGGAGGGCAAGGTTATGGAAGTGCAGATCCGCACCCACAAGATGCATGAGGAGGCGGAACTGGGCGTCTGTGCCCACTGGTTGTACAAGGGGATGGACAAGAGCAACAAGTCCACCGGTTACGATGCCAAGATCAACTGGCTGCGCCAGGTGCTGGAGTGGCAGGAAGAGCTGGGCGACCTGTCCGGGCTGGCCGACCACCTGAAATCCGATGTGGCCTCAGACAGGGTGTATGTTTTCACGCCCGAGGGCCATGTGGTGGATCTGCCCCAGGGGGCAACGCCGGTGGACTTTGCTTATCGGGTGCATACCGAGATCGGCCATGCCTGCCGTGGCGCCAGGGTGAACAGCCGGATCGTGCCGCTGACCTATCCACTGAAAACCGGCGACCAGGTGTTCATTCTGACCTCCAACAATCCGGCCCCCAGCCGCGACTGGCTGAATCCGAGCCTGGGCTACATCCAGACCTCCCGGGCAAGAGCCAAGGTTACCCACTGGTTCAAGCAGCAGGATCGGGGCCGGAATATCGTTGATGGCCGTGCCATTCTCGAGGACGAATTCAAGCGCCTGTCCCTGTACGACGTGGATCTTGGCGAGCTCGCGAAGAAGGTCAATTATCACAGTGCCGAGGACATGTTTGCTGCGACAGGTGCTGGCGATCTTCGTCCGACTCATGTTGCCAATGTGGCTCAGCAGATGCTGGAGCCCAAATCCGAACAGCTGGATCTGAAGCTCAGCACCCAGCGCCGCAAACCGTACGATACGGAATCGGATATCCAGATCCTGGGCGTTGGCAAGCTCAAGACTCAGGTGGCGAAATGCTGCAAACCCCTGCCGGGAGATGCGATCGGTGGCTACATCACGGTCGGTCGGGGCGTGACGGTGCATCGTCAGGACTGCCTCACATTTCTGAATCTGCGAGAGTTTGAGCCCAACCGGATCATTGAGGTGAGTTGGGGTGGCCGGCAGGCAGCGGTTTATCCGGTTGATATCGAAATCGAGGCCTATGACCGGTCCGGGTTGCTGCGGGATATAACCCAGGTGCTGTCGGCTTCGAAGAGTGATGTACTGTCGCTCAATACCCTGAGTAACAAGGATGAGAACACGGCCACCATGACGGTGACCGTGGAGATCTCCAGTCTGGAGCAGCTGGCCCGATTGCTGGCACAGATTCGCAACCTGCCCAATATCATTGATGTAAGGCGTAAACGCGGATGAGCTATACCATCGAGGATCTGAAATATCTGATGGCCCGGCTACGGGATCCGGATACCGGCTGTCCATGGGATACGAAGCAATCTTACAAGTCCATCGTGCCTCACACGCTGGAGGAAGCCTACGAAGTTGCCGATGCCATCGAACGTGAGGATTACCCGCATCTGAAAGACGAGCTGGGAGATCTGCTGTTCCAGGTGATTTTCTATGCTCAGATCGGACGGGAAGACGGGCATTTCGACTTCGACGGCGTTGTCGATCATCTGGTGCGCAAACTGGTGCGCCGGCATCCACATGTTTTTCCGGAAGGAACCCTGGACAGTCGAATCGATCCGGATAACCGGCCGGATGAGGCGTGGATCAAGGAAAGTTGGGAACGTATCAAGGCCGAGGAGCGGGCACTGAAGCCGGCACCGGATGCCGGCGCACCGGAAAGCCGGCTTGAAGGCATTGCCCGTACCCTGCCAGCCATGGCACGGGCCGAAAAGCTCCAGAAACGGGCGGCGCGCCACGGTTTTGACTGGCCGGATATCGCCGCCGTGTTCGACAAGCTCCATGAGGAAATTGACGAGCTCAAGGAGGCCTGGGAAGCGGCGCAAACCGGCGCTGGTGATCCGGACGCCGTTGAGGATGAGCTGGGCGATCTTCTGTTTGTCTGTGTGAACCTGGCACGGTTCATGAAGGTTAATCCCGAGCAGGCTCTCAATCGGACCAATCACAAGTTCGATGCCCGGTTCCGGGCCATTGAAAAAGTGCTTGAGCGTGAGGGCCGCGACATGGACGAAGAATCACTGGAGGCGCTGGATGCCGTCTGGCAGGCGGTCAAAGGCGTGGAGCGGGGAGGAAGAGAGGAATGAACAGGGCGGATCGGTAAGTACAATCCGTTACCAATTTTCTCGCCCCCGGACCGACGGCTTCGTCTACACTTCCGGAAACGGACGCACAGTTTTCGTGCGCCGTGCGCCATCAATAAGATGCAGGAGTGAAGGCACCATGAAAATCAAAGATCTGGTCAATTACTGGGACAAGCATGCACGTGGTCGGCTTACCCGAGACGCCTATTTCATGGCGTTGTCTGACCAGCATCACAAGCGCCTCGAAAAGCTCGCAGCGCTTTATCCGATGAAGTCACCTCAGGATCTGATGCGGGATCTGATTTCTGCAGCACTGGATGAAATGGAGACCAGCTTTCCGTATGTCCAGGGCACCAAGGTGGTGGCGTATGACGAGGACGGCTTCGAGATCTATGAGGACCAGGGTCTCACCCCAAAATTCGTCAGTCTGAGCCAGAAGCACATCCAGCGCCTCAAGGCTCGCCAGCTCGAGTCAGTGGCCTGACGAAAGGGCAGCTAACGCTGCCCCTCGTTTCTTACTTGTCTTTCCCTTCCAGCCTGTCCTTCAGCGGGCTCTGGCGAACTAGATCGTCCAGCGCTGCGCCAATCATATCGTTCAGAATGTCGCTCTCGCTGCGATCCGGGTAAAGCTCCGCCAGTGCGGCTACGCGTGCGGCATCTTCCAGCGGCAGGCGCAGATTGTAATCGTGCGTGCGCTCCACGGGCTCTTTTTGCTTCTCCCAGTGTTTGGGCAAATCAGTGACCTTCATGATGACTCCTTGCAGCTACAGGCTTGAATCGCCAATAGACTTTCTCGACTGTTCCTTAGTATCGTAAGTTTACTTCGCCTCCGTCAATTCAAAAGGACGTCAATGTGACTGAGCTTCATCCCGAACTCCGAGAAAACGTACGAATGCTGGGCGAACTGCTTGGCCAGAGCATACGGCGGTATCCAGGACAGGATTGCTATGAACTGATCGAGGAAATCCGTGCGGCGGCCAAGGCAGATCGCCGCCAGGAAAGCGGATCCGGTCAGCGGCTTGTAAACCTGCTGGGCAAGTTGAGCGATGATGAACTGCTTCCGGTTACCCGGGCGTTCAACCAGTTTCTGAACCTGGCCAACCTGGCCGAGCAATACCACGGCATCCGTCGCAAGCGGGGCCATCAGTCAGACCTGATGGTGGAATCTCTCGGTGAAGTGTTTGAGCGGTTGAAGCAGGGCGATGTGACGCCGGAAGAACTTCATCAGAGGGTCGCGGACCTGCGCATCGAGTTCGTCCTTACGGCCCACCCTACTGAAGTGGCCCGGCGCACCCTGATCATGAAATACGACGAAATGTCGGACTGCCTGGCACGGCTGGACCATGACGACCTGATGCCGGCCGAGCGGGAGGAGATCGTTACCCGCCTGTCCCAGTTGGTTACGGAAGCGTGGCACACCGACGAAATTCGCCATGAGCGACCAACCGCAGTGGATGAGGCCAAGTGGGGCTTTGCGGTTATAGAAAACAGTCTGTGGCAGGCACTGCCCCAATTTCTGAGAAGCCTGGATACTTCCTTGCAGGACGCCACCGGGAAGGGCCTGCCCCTGCAGGCATCCCCCATCCGGATTGCATCCTGGATGGGCGGTGATCGCGATGGTAATCCGAACGTTATCCATAAGGTCACCCGCCGGGTCTTCCTGCTTGGCCGCTGGATGGCAGCGGATCTCTACCTTCGTGATATTCAGGCGCTGCGGGCGGAACTGTCCATGTGGCAGGCAAGCGACGAGCTCAAGGCAGTTGTCGGTGATTCCCGGGAACCCTACCGCCATGTGCTCGCCGAACTTCGCGAACGGCTGATCAAAACCCGGGACTGGGCCGAGGCGAGCGTCAATGGCGAAACCGCGGATGCGAGCGGGATCCTGTTTGAGAATGAGGATTTCACCGGCCCCCTGGAGCTCTGCTATCGATCCCTGGTTGAGTGTGGGCTGGAAGATATTGCCAACGGCCCTCTGCTGGATACCATCCGGCGGGCACATACCTTCGGCCTGCCGTTGATCCGTCTGGACATCCGCCAGGAAGCGAGCCGTCACGCCGAGGCCGTCGCCGAGATGGTCGACTACCTCGGCCTGGGGGATTACCTGTCCTGGTCCGAACAGGAGCGTCAGGCGTTCCTCGTGCAGGAGCTACAGGGCCGACGTCCGCTGGTCCCCCGCAATTGGGAGCCCTCTGAATCCGTTGCCGAGGTGCTGGCGACCTGCGAGGTAGTGGCGCAACAAACCCCGGAAGCTCTCGGTTCCTACGTGATTAGCATGGCCAGCAAGCCCTCTGACGTGTTGAGCGTGATTCTGCTGCTGCGGGAATCGGGGATGAAGTTTCCGATGCGGGTCGTCCCTCTGTTTGAAACCCTGGACGACCTGCGTGGCGCGCCGGACAGCATGTCGGCTCTGTACGAGGTTGAATGGTACCGGGAGTATTGCCAGGGCCGTCAGGAAGTGATGATCGGCTACTCGGATTCCTCCAAGGATGCGGGTCAGCTGATGGCGGCGTGGGCCCAGTATCAGGCCCAGGAGAAACTTACCCAGGTCGCCCGCCAGTATGGGGTCCATCTGACCCTGTTCCACGGTCGGGGCGGCACCGTTGGCCGAGGCGGTGGGCCTGCCAACCGGGCAATTCTGTCCCAGCCGCCGGGCTCGGTTAACGGCAGTTTCCGGATCACCGAGCAGGGGGAGATGATTCGTTTCAAGTTCGGTTTGCCCCGGCTGGCTGTTCAAAGTCTGACGCTCTACACCACCGCCGTCATTGAAGCCACACTGGCTCCGCCACCCAAACCGGAGGTCAGCTGGCGTGAGACCATGGACTGGCTCACCGAACGCTCCCTGAAAGCCTACCGCGATGTGGTTCGGGAGAATCCGGATTTCGTGCCTTATTTTCGTCAGGTCACACCCGAGCAGGCCCTGGGCAAGCTGGCGCTGGGCAGCCGACCGGCGCGGCGCAAGGCCACCGGCGGCGTGGAAAGCCTGCGGGCAATACCCTGGATCTTCGCCTGGACCCAGATGCGGCTGATGCTGCCCAGCTGGCTTGGCAGCGACGTGGCGCTTGAGGAAGCGGCCCGCGATAACCGGTTGCCGGTACTGAGGGAGATGATGCAGGGCTGGCCGTTTTTCCGCACCTACGTCGACATGCTGGAAATGGTGCTGGCCAAGGCGGATCTGCGGATCGCGAGTTATTATGAACAGACCCTGCTTGATGATGACCAACTGAAAGCCCTGGGTGAAAGCCTTCGAACCCGGCTCCAGGGGTGCATCGAGCGGCTTCTGGAACTCAAGGAGCAAACGGATCTGCTTGAGGCGGAGCCCGTGTTCGCGCACTCTATGCGAGTCCGCAACCCCTACACCGATCCATTGCACTACCTGCAGGCCGAACTGCTGCGGAGGGATCGGGAAAGTGAGGGCAAGGGCGAGGTTCCCGAACTGGTGGAGCGCGCCCTCAAAGTCACCATGGCGGGTATCGCTGCAGGTATGCGCAACACCGGCTGATCAATACAGGTGTCGAAAATAGTGCTGGCAAAGGCCGGGTAGCCTGGCCGCTGACAACGAACGAAGGGAGTAAGCTGTGGCTCTGGCTGCACGATTGGAACGTTTTCTCGCCCGCAAGGGCATCAGCTATCGGGAGTTGCCGATTGATCAGGTGACCAGCCTCGATGCGGCAGTTATGGCCTCGGGACTGTCGCAGGATGCCTTCATTCAAGCCACTCTCCTGATCGATATTACCGGTGTCGTGATGGCAGTGCACAAGTTCGACAGTTCCCTAGATCCGGATGCCGTTCACCAGTTGACCGGCCGGCGCCTCCAGCCACTTACCGCACGGCAGACCATGCGGCTGTTCGGGGATTGCGACCCCGGCTTCACGCCGCCCATCGGGCAGGCCTATGAATTGCCCGTGATCGTGGATGAGGATGTGATACTCGCGGATCAGGTCGTGTTCTCCAGTGGTACCGATCATTCGCTGATACAGATGGATGGTCGCTCACTCCGGTTGGCGCTGGCAGGCGCCAGGGAAGGCCACCTGGTTATCCGGGGGCCGGGCAATGGCAACCGCGAGGCCCTGACGCTCGAGGAAGTGGCCGACAAGCTTCAGAAACTCTACCGGTTGCCACCAATGCCGGCTCTCGCCCTGCGCATTCTGCGGTTGACCGCCAATACCGATGCCACCGCCCGGGAGCTTGCCGAGCTGATCGAGTTTGACCCGAGCCTGACCGCCCAGATCATGCGCTATGCCCGGTCTGCACTGTTCAATTATCCCGGCCAGATCAACTCGGTCCAGGAAGCGGTTACCCGTGTCCTGGGCTTTGATCGCGTGGCACATATCGCCTTGGGCATTGCCTCCGTTCGCGCCTTTGAAGTGCCCCGCCAGGGAATGCTGGGTATGGACAATTTCTGGCGCCACTCGCTGTATTGCGCGTTCCTGTGCCAGATCATTGCTCCGCGATGCGGCGCCGAGAAAGGACTGGGTTATCTGTGCGGTCTGCTGCACAACTTCGGCCTGTTGCTGGTGGGGCATCTTTTCCCGGCAGAATTTGATGAACTCAATGAGCTTCGCGAGGCCAATCCCGAAGCCAGCATGCACTCTCTCGAACAACAGGTCTTCGGACAGGGCAATGGGCAGGAAATCCTGTCGGTTGGCCATGGTGCCATTGGCGGAATACTCCACCGTTTGTGGCAACTGCCGGATCCGGTGGTCAAGGCGGCCGGTGTTCATCAGCAGTCGGGTTACCATGGTGAGCATGAGAACTACGTCCTCATGGTTCAGTTGGCGAATGCCCTTCTGAAGGATCGCGGTATTGGCGATGAGTTTAACCCCGATGATGTGCCCTCTCTGCTGGAAGGCCTGGGGCTGCAGCCGGACGTTGTGGAAGAACTGAACTCCGAACTGGAGCGTGTTGCTCCCGATCTGGACGCACTGGCCAACTCCCTGTCATCCTGACACCCTGTCTGTATTCGCTGGGAAATGCGCACTTCCGGTGCATGATACGGAGGTCGACTTTCTCTGACGTGGCTGACTTCGTATAATGCGCCTTCGCCGTTTCCGGCTGACACCTGTTCCGTGCAGGAGAGGCTGTCGCAAAGGCAGAGGTTTTTGCCACAGCTTTTCAAATGATAATGACTAAAACGGGAGCACAGCGTTATGCGAATCATCATGTTAGGCGCACCGGGCGCAGGCAAGGGGACTCAGGCCCAGTTCATTACGGAACGGTTTGATATTCCCCAGATCTCTACCGGTGACATGCTGCGCGCGGCGGTAAAGGCGGAGTCCGAGCTGGGCAAGCAGGTCAAGGAAGTCATGGCAACGGGCGGGCTGGTGTCGGACGACATCATCATTGCGCTGATCGAGGAGCGCATCCAGCAGCCGGACTGCAAGAACGGTTTCCTGCTGGATGGTTTTCCCCGCACGATTCCCCAGGCCGAGGCTTTGAAAGAGCAGGGGATTGCCATCGATTATGTGGTTGAAATTGCCGTCGATGACGAGGAAATCGTCAGTCGTCTGTCCGGTCGCCGGGTACATGAAGGCAGCGGTCGCATCTACCACGTGAAATACGATCCGCCCAAAGTTGAGGGCAAGGATGATGAAACCGGTGAACCTCTGGTTCAGCGCGAGGACGACAAGGAAGAGACGGTTCGCAAGCGTCTGAAGATCTATCACGACCAGACCGCACCGCTGGTCGGCTACTACCAGGACTGGGCTTCGAAAGACCCTGCAGCCGCGCCGAAATATGTTCGCGTGGAAGGCGTTGGCAGCCTTGACAGCATTCGCGACCAGATCCTTTCAGAACTCAAGTAAATTATTGGCATCCTGACCTGAGGTTTTCACACCGGTGAAACTGTTGGCATTGGATACGTCATCAGAGGGCTGCTCGGCAGCCCTTCTTGTTGATGGCGATATCTCCGAACGCTTCGAGCTTGCCCCCAGAGGCCACACCCGGCTGCTGATGCCAATGGTGCGGGAACTGCTGGCAGAGAAAAATCTGGCCCCGGCCGAGCTGGATGCCCTGGCGTTCGCCCGCGGCCCCGGATCTTTCACTGGCGTGAGAATCGCAACCGGTGTCGTGCAGGGGCTTGCCTGGGGGCTGGATATCCCGGTGGTGCCCGTGTCGTCACTGGAGGCGGTTGCATTGGGCGCCATTGATAGCATGGATATTCCCGAGAACGGCGGCATTGCGGTGGCATTCGACGCGCGTATGGGAGAGCTTTATTGGGGGTGTTTTGCTGCCCGTTCAGGACTGCCGGTGGCTCTGGCTCCGGAACAGGTCTGTCCGCCGGAGGCAGTTAGCCTGCCCGCCGCCACCGAAGGCTGGTGCGGAGCTGGTCCGGGCTGGCAGTATCGCTCCGCAATGCCGGTGGAGGTATCTGAGAGTGTTGATAACGTAGATGAGACTCTGGTACTTCGTGCTGCCTGGGTAGCGCGTCTTGCGGCGAATGCATACGAGCAGGGGAAGACGGTGTCAGCGGAGCAGGCTCAACCGGTGTACATCAGGGATGAAGTGGCCTGGAAAAAACTGCCTGGCCGATAGTCTCACCAGCTGTCTTCGCGAATCCCGGAACGCCAGACTGGGTAAAAAGTGATCATCCACCTTTTCTTCCTCAAGATAATCTTTCATACTTTCGGTTCACGTTTTCCTGTCATCCGGCCAGCGGTATCTGAACATGATTGGCGGTATTAATCCGGGTAACAATTTCAATTTCCAGACCGGCAACAACAGCCCTGTCCGGGAGCGCAGTGATACGGCCCGGGCGCCTGCATCAACGCCGGAGAAAACACCCGATGCGGCTCGCCGTGACCTCGCCGATGGTCGCCAGGGCATTGTCAGCGAACGCAATGCGACCGAAAGCCTCGAGCGCCGTGTTGAGGCCCGTCGTGCCGCCGAAGACGCCCGTCTGGAGCGTTTCCGTGCCGACGAGGTCTCGCTGCCAGCCGCCAGGGCTCTCTCCACATTTGCCTCTGTAGCCGCTGCCGGTCAGGAAGCTGGCGGCGATGGTAGTCTGGCCGGGATTGATATTCTGGTCTGATGCCTGAGTCCTCCTCGCCCGAACCCTCTGCCCTTTGCAGCACCATCGCTGTTGCCCACAGTGCACTTGGCGACCGAGTCCAGGCCGAAAGTCTGGCCCAATCGCTTGAGCTGGCTAACCTGGGTGTTGTTCGCCCAAGAGATGTCACGGACTTCCCGGTTTTACTATTTCTTGACGAGCTGGGCCTTGGCCTGCAGGTCACCGGCAAAGGTGCGCCAGGGCCAGTTCGTGCAGAGTTCGTTACCGGAAAAATGGGGTACCGGCGTGAGCATGGTGGTGGCGCGGGCCAACTGGTGGCCAAGGCGGTTGGTCTGCAGAAAACCCGAGCCACCCTGGATGTGGTTGATGCAACGGCGGGACTGGGCCAGGATGCCTTTGTTCTCGCCAGCCTTGGCTGCAGGGTCACATTGTTCGAACGCAATCCGGTTATTCATGCGCTGTTGGCTGACGGTTTGGCGCGGGCAGCTATGAACGTGGATTGCGCCGCCATTGTCGAGCGCATGCGGCTGCTGGAAGGCAGCAGTATTGAGTGGCTGGCACAAAGTGAAATCGAAGCCGCGGACGTTGTCTATCTGGATCCGATGTTTCCCCATCGAGACAAGTCGGCCCTGGTAAAAAAAGAAATGCAGGTGTTTCGCACCATCGTGGGTGACGACGAAGATTCCGGACAATTGCTGGCGAGCGCGCTCGAGCATGCTCGTTACCGGGTGGTGGTGAAGCGGCCCCGTAAGGCGTCGGCGATTGAAGGACCGGAGCCGACCACCCGCGTGGAAGGCAAAAGTAGCCGCTACGATGTGTATTCGATTCGGGCGCTGCCGGCCCGGTGAGCGCCGTCAGGCGCCCATCATGGTAACCTGCTGGATTGCCTGTCGCTTCTCGACGCTCAGCACCAGGCGGGCATCATCAGCCACCTCATCCAGCCCTTCCCCGTAGCACAGCAAGCCATTATCGTCGGTGGTGATCACACCATTGTTCTGCATATTGGCAATGAAGTTCCGGAACAGGCTCTTGTCAAAGAATTCCGGTGCATTGAGACCGAACAGGATGGACATGCGTTCGGCGAGCAGGGCGCTCTGCTCTTCCAGTTCGGCGGCGCTGATCTTGCCCGAACCGTACTTGCGCAGAATGCCCAGGGCAATGTGGTAGCGCTCGACCGTCTGGATGATAAAGCGGGACAGCACCCTGAGCCTGAGCATGGCTTCGGTGCCTTCCTCCGGCCGTCCGATCCGGTCATCGTCCAGGGGCTTCAGCAGGCCCTGTTCAATAAGAACATCAATCCACTGATTGATCACGTTTCTGGCTTCATCCGGCTGGTACTTCAGGAAAAGCTCGGATTGCAGGTAGGGGTAGGCCACGCTGGCAAGGAAGACGATCTTGTCGCGCCCCAGTGAATCCTTGTTTTCAAACAGGCTGGCAATCAGTGAGGGCAGTGCGAACAGGTGCTGGATGTTGTTCCTGTAGTAGGTCATCAGGATCGCGTTGCTGCCCTCCAGGGCAATGATATCGCCGAGCTTTTGCGGCTGCCGGCTGATCAGACCCATACCCTCGCAGTATGCGACCCAGTCTTTGCCCGAGCCCTCGGGCAGGGTCACCGTTTCCGCGTAGGGGAAGGCCTTGAGCAGGGCTGCGTATTGATCCATCAGGCGGATCAACTGGCCCTCATCCATCGCCAGTCGTTCGGTACCCAGCAGCACCGTTGCGGTCATGCCGATCGGGTTGACGGCAACAGAGGCGTTAATGCTGGACGCCACCCGGAACGACAGTTCTGAAACCGCGCTGTTGAGCCACTTGGGACGATACTCGGCGTCGTAGGCCTCGTCTCGCCAGCTGCTGCTTACGTCGTCGAGAACCTCGGACAGATGGATGGCCTCGCCGAAGTTTACCGCGACGCGACCAAAGGAGTTGCTGAGTTTGCGGACGGTCTTGGCCAGGCCGAAGACGCTCTCTTTCTCTTTTTTCTTGCCGCGAAGTTCGCCTAGGTAGGAGCGCCCTTCCATAACCTTTTCATAGCCAATGTAAACGGGCACGAACACAATGGGTTTGCGATGGTCGCGCAGGAAGCTGCGAACGGTCATTGCCAGCATGCCTGGCCGGGGTTGAAGCATCCGACCCGTGCGGCTGCGACCACCCTCGACAAAATACTCCACGGAATAGCCCCGGGAGAACATCACATGCATATATTCATTGAAAACGGTAGCGTACAGGGGATTGTCCTTGAAGCTGCGGCGCATGAAGAAGGCCCCGCCGCGGCGCAGGATCGGTCCGACAATGGGCATGTTGAGATTGATACCTGCTGCGATGTGCGGCGGCATCAGGCCATTCTTGTAAAGCACGTAGGACAGCAGCAGGTAGTCGATGTGTGACCGGTGGCAAGGCACGTATACCACCGCGTTGTCCTGGGCGACTTCTTTCACCACCCGGATATTGTTGATGGCAATACCGTTGTAGATCCGGTTCCACAGCCATGACAGCACCACCTCAAGGAAGCGGATGGTGACGATGGACATGCTGGCGGCGATTTCGTCCGCGTATTTGTAAGCCTTGGCACGTACTTTTTCCGGCGGGATGTCGTCTTTGGCTGCGGTCTCCCTGATGGCCTCCTTGACTGCCTGAGTGCGCACCAACCCTGCCACCAGAGTACGGCGATGGGAGAGATCTGGGCCCAGAACGGCCTGGCGAACGCGGCGGAAGTGGGTTCTCAGAATCCGTGCCAGCTTGCGGTTGGCGCGCTCCTCGCTGTGTCGGTATTCATCGATAACCTGCTTTAGCGAAAGCGGCTGGTTGAATTGCACGTAGGTATTGCGGCCGTGAACCATGATGATCAGGAACTTCTGAAGCCGGCCGGCAATGGACCAGGTATCAGACAGCAGTAGTTTGACCAGGGATTTCTCCTTGTCAGGGGAGCGGCCCCAGAACAGGGAGACAGGCACAATCTGGACATCCTGGTCCGGGTGTTCCAGACCATAGCGCACCAGTGCCTGGAATTCGTTCGTAGGTGCCGGCGCCTGGCGACCTCGGAAAAAACCACCAATCCGGCGATAGAGAAAAAAGAAGGAGTGGGATGGGCCATTTTTCACTGGGAGTGCTTCGGAGGCGCCCGGCAGTCCCGCCCGGATGACTTCCTGCTCGAGAACCAGACGGCTGGAAAGGGAGCTGTATTGCAGCACGTAGCAGACCGGTTTGTCGGGATCCAGGGCGAGGGCGTCAACGCTGTTGCCGCTGACATCGGTCCGGACCCAGATGAACAGTATCTTGCGGAAAAGGGTCAGGATCAGGCTGCGAATGCCCTGGTAAAGACGCATAAAGTGCAACTCCGTTGAATAAACAGGTGCCAAGTTTACTTGGTTGAGTTCAGGGCGGAAAGTCGAGCTTTCATTCTTGGCCGGTGCAGCAATGTGGTACATTTCGGACTCATCTTTTTATCACCCAGTTGATTCATCGAATGGTGGTCGCAATGACTCAGTGGATACCCGGCTGGACGACCCGGCGGCCAGAAAAAAGCGATCTGATCCTCGCCTTGTCGGGGTCTGGAGTGGTCAAGGCTGAAAACGGCTGGCTGCATTCCGGCGACAGCGATCTTTTCGAGGGCGGGTTGCCCGAGTCAGTGTCACTGGGCAGCTACGACGGCCGGGACCTGTTTGTTACCGAATTACCGGCGTCTGGCCTTGGTGACCAGGAGGTGATTCCGCTTCGGGATGCTTTGCTGATGCTGAGCGACGCGCCTGCGGATATGCTCAGTACCGGCTTCCAGGTCTGGCAGTGGTGGCGAGACCATCGGTATTGCGGCCGCTGTGGACAGGAAACCGGTTTTCATCCCCGGGAACGGGCCAAATGGTGCGACCCCTGCGGCATTCCCTGGTATCCGAGATTGGCGCCTTGCGTGATCGTGGTCATACGCAGGGAGGATCGGTTTCTGCTCGCAAAGTCCTCAAGGATCAAGCGGCACTTCTACAGCCTGATTGCCGGATTTGTCGAACCGGGGGAAAGCCTTGAGGGCGCTGTGCACCGTGAAGTGAAAGAGGAGACCGGGTTGGATGTCACCAACATCCGCTATCACGCCTCGCAACCCTGGCCATTCCCCCATCAGCTGATGGTCGGCTTCTTTGCCGATTACGCGGGAGGTGAACTGGTACTCCAGGAAGACGAACTCGCCGATGCTGACTGGTTCCTGCCGGGTGATACGCCACCGGTGCCGCCGGAGACCACGATTTCCGGTCGCCTGATCCGGGCCATGGAAAATGAGATTTCCCGGGGAGGCATTCCGGTTTGAACGAGCAGGCGCCTCCAAGGGTACTGGTGTTCGACTCCGGCGTGGGCGGGCTGAGCGTCGCAGCCTGTATTCACCGGCATTTGCCCGGGCTGGAGCTCGTCTACCTGGCGGATAACGCAGGTTTCCCCTACGGCGACAAATCCGAAACGGTCGTGATTGATCGCTGTTGCACGCTGATCAATACAGCCCTGGCGCTTTACCCGTCGGACGTTATTGTGGTGGCCTGTAACACGGCCAGCACGGTGGTTTTACCCCATTTGAGGGCCATGACAAAGGTGCCGGTTGTGGGTGTAGTGCCCGCCATCAAGCCGGCGGCGGCGAAGACGATTAACCGGCGGCTGGGGTTGTTGGCAACACCGGCAACAGTTCGCAGACCATACCTCGACAGGCTGGTCGAGGAATTTGCCGGCGATTGCCGGGTAGAACGTATTGGCCATCCGGGGTTGGTGCGCTGGGCGGAAGACCTGGTTTCTGGTATCGAGGTCCCTCTTGAGGGGCTAAAAGAGGCAATGAAGCCTTTCCGGGAAGCGGATGTGGACACGGTGGTTCTAGGCTGCACTCATTATCCACTGTTGCTGGAGAGCCTGAAGCAGAGTTTGCCATCGGTGCGTTTCTGGGTGGACTCGGGAGAGGCTATTGCACGGCGAGTGGCCTGGCTGCTGGATCAGGCGGGGCAACTTGCGTTGGCTGAAGACCAGATGTGCAGGGAAGGGGAGCGTCCCGTGATCGCAGCTTTGTTTTCAGGGTTGGCGCCTGACGGAATCACAGCCTTCATGACGGGGCTTGGACTGGCGCCCAAAGAGCTCAATGAAGACTGGCCCGGCGGAGCGCCGGGAGCTACAGCAACCGGGTCAGCTTGAACATAGCGAAGAATTCCAGCGCCGGGATCGATCGTTTGTGACAACAGTAGGTTTTGAAATTCTCGCCCCGGAAACGCGACTTGGTGAACTCCAGGCCCTTGAAGTTGTAAAGGAAATTACCCTTCTCATAGACCCCGTGGAGAAGGCGCTTCAGCAGCCGGCTCTCCTGATGTTCCGTCGCCGAATCCAGTGACAGGGGAATCAGACCCAGATCCAGATAGGGCACGCCCTCGGCCCTGAACACTTCCATCGCATGAGCCATAAGGGTATAGAAAATGCCCTGGCGGAAATCGGCATTAGCCCGGGAGATATTGGGCACATAGCTGATGATCTCGTTATTCCGATAGATCGGGTCGAAATAGATGAACCCGACGGCTTTGCCGTCCTGATAGGCGTAGAAATGCCGTTCGTTTTCCCGATAGTCCATTTCCATGGGACGGATCAGAAAACGGATTTCATTGCTTTTGCATTTCCGGGTTCGAATCCAGGCTTCGGAGATCTCACGGGTGTGGTCGTCGCTGAACCTTTCCTTGACGGTGATGCCGTTTTTCTCAGCCTGGTTCAGTGCGGTCCTGAGAATCTGTTTCTTCTTTCCGCTCAGAGACCACTTGCTCAAATCAATGCGGGACTCGCTGCCGAACTGTGTGCCGTAAAGGCCGAAGCGCAGATGGAGAAAATCGACCACAGGCTTGGATACCTGTATGTAGCTGGCATTGGGAAATTTCTGGTGAAAGCTCTCCAGCAGACTGCCAAAGTCTTCCGGGGCACAGACCGGATCAGAGAGCACGAAGGTCGCACCCCATTTGCGCATGTAGGCGATGTAGCCCATGCCCGGTACATCGAAATACTGCATGCCCGGCTGCAGCGTCGAGAACGACTGGGAGTGGGTTCCATACTTCTTCAGGAATCCGACCCGCTCGGTAAACGTGAATGAGCCGCTTTCCAGTGTGCCAACCCTGTCCAGTGCGAGGATCTGATCCGACATGCTGCTGCTCCCTGTTTGTTTTTGTTGGGTGACTCTCTAGCGAAGGTAATCAGGCCTGTTTGCGTCCGAGAATGGACCAGTAGCAGTTCATGTTCAGAAGCTTGAAGTGCTTCTTGTCGGTGACCTGAAGGCCCAGGCGCTGCATGTGCTCGGGATAGTTATAGATTTTGTGGAAGGCGTTGTTGGCGAACAGCCAGAAAATGAAGACTGCCATGTACCAGTAGAGCTTTTTGAACATTCGGGAAAGCAGGTTGCCCATGGGGTAGGAAAAGTCGCCAACAACCACCCGGGCGTCTGCTTTGCCCAGACGTATCAGATGCTCCAGGACCCGGACCATCATGTCTTCGTCGAATACGTTGAGGAAAAAGTTGGCCACCACCATGTCGTACTGTTCGAACTCATCCACCTTCATTATGTCGCTGTGGATGCGACGGATAGTAAGGTGCGGGGCTTCCTTTTTCTGAGCCTCGGCAAACTTTCTCAGCATGGTTTCGGAAAGGTCCACCACGGTTACATCGGCGCCCAGTTCGGCGGCCCGAATGGCATCCCGGCCGTGGCCGACCCCGGCGAACAATATTTTGTCCCCTGGCTGCACGGTTTCAACGTCCAGCATCGCTGTCTTGCAGCGGTGAATGTTTTTACCGCTGTAGAGGTTGCTCAGGAAATCGTAGACGGGACCAATGTACCTGTACTTGTCGCGCATGATGACTGCTGCCTGTTCTTGTTCCTTGGATGCCGTCACCGTTTTTATCGTTATTGGTCCGAGAATGTCGGACATTCCGGTGATCAGCGCCTATGGATTCGAGCTTAGAGAACAGGATGGGAGAAATATGTGCAGTAATGCGCATTTCCGGATACACAAAGTAACGTACTGCAATGCTTTGCAAACCAGATCGCGGTTTTATATCTGAGTGTCAGACAATCAATAATCGTCTATCAGAATGATGCGGCTTTGGCTCGTATGGTGCCCAGGGTTCTGGAAATTTCGACGGCTGGCCTGGCAGGGCCATAGAAAAAGCCCTGAACCTGATGGCAGCCAAGGCCTCGAAGGTATTCCAGTTGCTCGTCGGTTTCCACGCCTTCGGCAACAATCTCCAGCTTCAGTCCGTGAGCCATGGCGACGATGGCATTCACGATACACGCGCCGTCGTCGCCGCTGCGGATGGCCTTTACGAAGGATTGGTCGACCTTCAGGGTATGGATAGGGAGGCGGTGTAGGTAATTCAATGACGAATAGCCGGTGCCAAAATCGTCAATTGCTATGCGGACACCCAGAGCCGCCAGTTCCCGGAGTTTTTGGGAAATCTGCTCAAGGTCGTTCATGATCACGTTTTCGGTGATCTCGATTTCCAGGTTGCCTGCCGGGAAATTGTGGGCTTTTACCTGCTGCATCAGGGTTTCCACAAATCGCGGGTGTTCCACCTGGATAGGGGACAGGTTCACGGCCAGCCTGAGATCGTCGTGGCCGGCCCGGATCCAGCGGCCAACGTCCTGGCAGGCCTGATCCAGAACCCGTTCACTGAGCTGGCCGATCAGTTTGGTCTCCTCCGCCAGGGGCAGAAAATCTCTGGGGTAGAGCAGTCCCCGTTCGGGGTGCTGCCAGCGGACCAAGGCCTCGAGGCCGACGATCCGGTTGGTTTTGGAACACACCTGGGGTTGGTAAAACACCCTCAACTCGTCCCGCTCCAGAGCCAGGCGCAAATCCCGCTCCAGGTTAAGACGGTTGGCCGTATCGATACTCATGCTGTCGGAATAGAATCGGTACCCGTCCTTACCCTTGCCCTTGACGTGATACATGGCGATGTCTGCGTTCTGGATCAACTGATCCATGAATTCGCCGGCTTCCGGGAAGATGGCGATACCGATACTCACACCCACGAACACCTCGTGATCACCCAGTTGAAAAGGCGCCCTGAGGGCATCGATCAGCTTCTTGGCGATCTGTCTGGCATCTTCGTGATTGTGGATCGAGGGCAGTAGCAGGGTGAATTCGTCGCCACCGAAGCGGGACAGGGTATCGCCCTTGCGCAGACATTTTTCAAGACGGTGGGTTACCGCCTGCAGCAATCGATCACCCATGGCGTGGCCGAGGGTATCGTTGATGACCTTGAAACGGTCCAGATCCAGGAACATCACGGCGAGTTTCTGACCGCCACGTTTGGCGTGGGTGATCGCAAGCTCGAGACGGTCCTTGAAAAGGGCCCGGTTTGGCAGGCGCGTCAGCAGGTCGTGATAGGCCTGGAAATTGATGAATGCTTCGGCTTCCTTTCGCTCGGTGACATCACGGGCGGTGCCGTAATAGCGCGCGCCATTGCCATTTCCGCCGCCCTGGGTGGATCCGGAATGGGGCCAGGTCTGCGGATCGATTGGAAAGGCTGTTATCTCGAAGTGTCGGGTTGCCCGGCGGCTGCCCCGGGTCTTCAGGCGAACCTCGAGGGTCCTGGGGTTGTCCGCGGTGATGTTGGGGCCCTTGAGCGCCAGGGTTCCCCGGGTCACGTCACGATCATCAAGGATGTGTCGGAAGTGTTGGCCACAGAGTTCCGCAGGCTGGTATCCGAGCAGGCTCTCGACCTTGCTGTTCACAAAGCAGAAGTGGCCGTCCTGATCGAGCATGAAAACGATGTCGGGGGAGCTGTTTACGATGTAGCGATGCAGGGCCTCGGATTTCTCGAGCCGCATCTGTATGTGCTCGTGGGCCTCGAGCAGAGACTTCTTTCCGATAACGCTCTCAACGGTGGCCAGCAGCTCTTCAGGGTCGAAGGGTTTGCGGATGTAGTCCAGGGCACCCCGGCGAAGGGCTCGGCTTACGGCGCTGAAAGAGCTTTCGCCGCTGACCACAATCACTCCGCAATCCGGTTGCCCATTGGCAAGGTGGGCCATGACATCGAAGCCGTTGACCTCTGGCATCCGGAGGTCCAATAGCGCCAAATCGAATGGTTCCTGATCAATCAGGTCACAGGCTTTTCGACCACCGTGTGCTTCTGCAACCTCGTAGCCCCGGTTGCGCAACAGCGAAGCCAGCGTATGCAGCAGACGAGGTTCATCGTCCGCTACCAGTATCCGTGCCGTTAACCCGTGACTGAAAGGCTGATCAGTTTGTTCAGGTACCATCGGTCTGTATCCGTCGTTTGTGCGTCAGTCTGTCTCGTTCTTTTTATGGCTGGCCGCCGGAAGCAGAATCCTGAAGGTGGTGCCTTCCTGCCCCGTCCGACAAGCTATGATGCCCTCCATGTCATCGACTAGCTGCTTCACAATACTCAGGCCCAAACCGCTGTGGCCTTCTCCCTTTGTGGTTTTTACCGGTGAGAACAGGGTGTCCCGTATTTCACCGGGTATTCCTCTACCTGTATCTTTGATTTCCAGCTCAACCCAGGTGCGATGATTCTGCCACACTGGAGAAGCGGTATGAATTTCAACAGTGCCACTATCCTCGGGTAGGCTTTCCGCAGCGTTACGAACCAGGTTGATCACTACTTGGCGAATTCTGGTGGTGCTGGCCGCAACCCGTGTTGGTTCGCTGCACAGTGATAGCTTCAGATTTCGGTTCCCGGAGCTGAACAGGCTATCTTCAAGGATACGTGCGAGACTTTCCAGCTCAGTATTGAGCTCAACTCCTTCATCACCCGGTCCTACGGCGTCAGTATGACTCATTTGCAGTAAAAGGTTACCGGCCCGGTCCAGCTCATCCCGAATGACGTCCAGTTCCTGCTGGACGCCGGCATCCTCGAGCCTGCCGCGGAGCTGATAAATGTATTGTCTGATGATGGTAAGCGGGTTGCTGACCTCGTGCACCTGTTTGCGCAGCCGTTCGCGGGCTATTTCCTGATCCAGCCCTTCTGATCCGGCCTCTGCGCTGGCGGTCGCAAGATTTCGGTTTGCCAGCACGGAGGACAGCTGGCGGGTAAAGATATCAGCCAGTTCCAGAGTCGTCGGTAGATGGTCGTTGTCGGTTCCCAGGGCGAAGACGCCCGGGCAATCGTCGCCGCCCTTCACCGGCACGGCCAGCAGTGACGGTGTGTGTAATAGCGAGAGTAACTGACGGTCCAGTACCGTGGGTGAACGTTCCCCAAGGCTGACTGGCAGCCCGGAAATAAAAGCTTCCGTGAGAACACTCCCGCCTGGCTTGGCAGTTACCGCAAGTTCGGGGATGTCGCCAATGGTGCCGGACAGGAGCACGAGATTGTCTCCCGTGTGTCCAAAGCACAGTGCCGGAAGGCCTGTGATCAGGGTGAGGCTGTTGACGGTTTCGGCGAGAATATCTTCGGTTTCACCGGTCAGGTCGGCCAGGTTGATGGCCTGGTTCGCCATGGCCTGACGAAGAATGGTCTGTTTCAGCTGCCTAGAGGCACTTTCGCCACAGTAATCCTCGTCCAGCGGGATTCCCATGGAGGCCGCCATGCCGGAGACTTCATGACCGATGCGGCGGTTGATTTCACGGGTCAGTTCTTCGTTGAGCCCGAATACCGTGCCTGCCGCTGCAATGCCGGCGGCATCGGACAGAGCCAGGCGGGTTGCGAGACTGATCAGCTTCACCAGGTGGCCGGCGTCCCTCAGTTCCGAGGGCAGCGCCTGCTGATAGCGCATAGCATCGGCTGCCATGGGGCCCAGGCCCCAGGAAGCCACGAGTTCGGCGGCAATGTCTGACTGGTGATCAAGATAGTGTTGCTTCGCCTCGGTGGCTGGCGTTTTAATAGCGATCAGTTCGCCGATGTTGTGAAGCATGCCCAGCATGAAGGCTTCGTCTGGCTCCGGATACCGGGTAAGCGTTGCCAACGCCCGTGCGGTTAGTGCGGTAGTCAGCGAGTGGCGCCAGAAGTCTCTGAGTTGCTGCCATTCCTCGCCGCCCAGCTCGAACAGCAGCTGTCTCAGGGCTGCGGTCAGAACCAGGGTGTGAAAACGGCGGGTGCCGAGTCTGAGGAGTGCCTGGTCAACCGATCGAATGGGGGTAGAGGGGCCGTAAAGGGCGGAATTGGCCAGTGCCAGTATGCGAGCCACCAGCGCCGTATCGGCAGAGACAATTTCGCTGATTTTTCGGTAGCTCTCGTCCTGATGGCATGCATCGAGCGCCCGCAGGGTCACCTCCGGTAGACTCGGTAGCTGTAGATCAGGCGCGATGTGCATAGGCTTACCTGCCGTGCGACGAAAAAGTCAGTATCTGACGGAGCGTTCATTCTTATTGTCCGAAAAGAGCTTAGACAATAATCCGTCGTTATTAAATACTTATTGCTCTTTTTTTAAGCAATATATTATCTGATTCGTGATATGTGTAGAATTTTTACAGGTTAAAATACTGAAAACCGAAAAATCAGGGACCTAGATTACCGGTGATGAACGCCAGAGAACCTGTCAAGCACAATCCGAACCAACCCCGCACCATCGCAATTGCTGGCGGTAAAGGTGGGGTGGGTAAGACCTCGGTCGCCCTGAATCTTGCGCTCACCCTGGCAAGGCAGGATAACCGGGTTTTGTTGCTGGATGGCGACACCGACCTTGCCAATGTCAGCATCATGGTTGGCCTGTACCCGAGAAAAACCCTTGCCAATGTGATGGCCGGAGAGTGTCGTCTGGAGGACGTCATCCTTGAGACCGATTACGGGCTGCACATTGTACCAGGGGCCTCCGGTGTCCAGGAGTGCATGGACATGGGGCCGACCGAGAGCCTTCGAATCCTGCGGGCACTCTATAACCTGGAAAATCGTTACGATTACGTCATTACCGATACCGCTGCCGGCCTGCAGGCTGCCGGGCTCCATATGATTGCCGCAACAGAACTGGCTTGTATGGTGGTGACCCCGGATCCCGCGTCCCTGACGGACGCCTTCTCGCTGATCAAGGTGCTCAGGCGCAGGGGCTACAATCGGATACCTAGCATTCTTGTGAATATGGCCCAGGGGGCCAGCCAGGCCAGGTCCGTCTTCCAGCGTCTGGATGCCGCTGCCCAGCGCCACCTGGGGATCTCGCTCCACTACATGGGTGGCATCTGGCGCGACGAGACCCTTCGCCAGTCGGTTCTCAACCAGAAGCCTGTCGCGCTTCTGCCTGTGTCGGACCCCTCATGCCGACAGTTCCACACCCTTGCCGACATGCTGGACGTGAGGCTTTCCCAGCTGCCCAGGCGAAAGGCAGGCATTGCGGCTTACTGGCATAAGGTGTCAAAAAGGGAATCGGCAAATCCGAAAGCGTTGGGCAAGCCCGAACCTCAAACCGGGAACGAGACGCCATCGCTGAAGCATCGGTGCCTGAAGGCCGTGGATGAGATTGAGGCGGTGTTCAGTGAAGCACCGATCGACCCACTGCTGCGTTATGAAGCATTCACTCGGCTTTTTGCACTGCTTGGGAGCACGCTGGATAGTGATGTCATCGAGATTATCCAGACCGGACTGGGAGCGTTCCAGTGGGAGAATCTCAGCCCCGAGCGCAAGAGTCATCTGGCGATCCACCTCCGTGACCTGGCGGACCAGATTTCGCCCCCCGCACAGGAACCGCAAAGCCGTGAGTTGATCCACCCGGTACTGCGCGAGCCTTTCTACGACCGAATCAGCTTTGGCGAGCAGGATCGCCTGGTGCGGGTGCTGAAGGAGCAGCCGGCGGATATCTCCCTGGATCAGCTCCTGCGGTCTCTTTCAGGTAATGATCAGGGACGCTCCTGACCGGTAAAAATACCTGCCTCCTTTTCCGTCATTTTATTAGCACTTTTTGTAGCGTAACTTTGCTGTGTGTCACCGCTCTGTAAATAAAGTTGTGCAAGGATTGAGCATAAATCCGAATCGTGGCCCGCAATATGCACTGAGTCTTCCGTACCTGATTCACAAACTTTTCTTTGGTTGGCAGGTGTGCGCCGACAACGAATCGAAATGAGAAGGAGTTCTCCCATGGCAACACAGCAGTTGAATCCCGAAGCGTCGTCCAAAGTACTTGAGCGGCTAAGGGGCAAGCATGTTCTGATTACCGGCACCACCGGTTTTCTCGGCAAGGTGGTACTGGAAAAGCTGATTCGCGCCGTCCCTGACATCGGCGGCATTCACCTGCTGATCCGTGGTAACAAGCGCCATCCCAATGCCCGGGAGCGGTTTTTTGACGAGATCGCGACCTCGTCAGTCTTTGATCGGCTGCGCCAGGATGACAACGAAGCGTTCGAAACCTTTATCGATGAGCGCGTGCACTGCGTGACCGGGGAAGTGACCGAGCCATTGTTTGGCCTGTCCGCAGACCGTTTCCGCAAACTGGCCGGAGGTATTGATGTGGTCATCAATTCCGCCGCCAGTGTGAATTTCCGTGAAGAGCTCGACAAGGCGCTTGCGATCAATACGCAGTGCCTTGAAAACGTCGCCGAACTTGCCCGACAGAACAAGTCCCTGGCGGTTCTTCAGGTTTCCACCTGTTATGTGAACGGCATGAATTCGGGGCAGATCACTGAGACGGTAATCAAGCCGGCCGGTGAGCCTATCCCCCGGAGTACGGAAGGCTATTACGAGATCGAGGAACTGGTTCGGCTGCTGGAAGACAAGATTGCGGACGTTCGTTCTCGCTATTCGGGAAAAATGCTTGAAAAGAAGCTGGTGGACCTTGGCATCCGTGAAGCCAACCATTACGGCTGGAGCGATACCTACACCTTTACCAAGTGGTTGGGTGAGCAGCTTTTGCTCAAGGCCCTGGCAGGGCGTGCCCTGACCATTGTCCGTCCATCGATTATCGAGAGCGCACTCGAGGAGCCCGCGCCGGGCTGGATTGAGGGCGTGAAGGTGGCCGACGCGATCATCCTTGCCTACGCTCGAGAGAAGGTTACGCTATTCCCGGGCAAGCGGTCCGGCATTATCGATGTGATCCCCGTGGATCTGGTGGCCAATGCAATCATCCTGGCCGCTGCCGAAGCCATTGCTGATACTCCCTGTCACCGGATATACCAATGTTGCAGTGGCAGCTCTAACCCGGTTTCCCTGGGGCAATTCATTGATCACCTGATGGCGGAATCCAAAACCAACTTCGCAGAATACGATCAGCTGTTCTATCGCCAGCCGACCAAGCCCTTTATTGCGGTGAACCGCCGGTTGTTCGACGCCGTTGTCGGCGGGGTGCGCATTCCCCTGAGCATTACCGGGAAAGTCTTGCGTATGCTGGGCCAGAACCGCGAGCTGAAAGTGCTTCGCAACCTGGATACCACCCGCTCCCTGGCAACCATCTTTGGTTTCTATACCGCGCCGGACTATATCTTCCGCAATGACGACCTGCTGGCCCTGGCCGCCAGGATGGGGGAGCTGGACAAGGTGCTGTTTCCGGTAGACGCACGTCAGATTGACTGGGCGGTATACCTGCGCAAGATTCACCTTGCGGGTCTTAACCGCTATGCCCTCAAGGAGCGCAAGGTATATAGCCTGCGCTCAGCCAAGGCCCGTAAAAAGGCAGCATGAATCCAAAGCCCGGTCTCGCAGACCGGGCTTTTTTTAGCGGCCGCTATCCTTCCCGGTTTGCCATCGGCTCCAACCGAACTATCCTTTTAAAAGCTTCTCGTTCGGCGCAATTTACCGTTGTTTTCTTGCGGTTTATCGACTGTTTTGGGCTAAAAGTTCAGGCGGATTAGGACGTTAGTCTAATTCATTGTGTAGTGGCTAGCATGGTGAACTACTTCTATCCGTCTAAAGGGCCGGAGAGGCCTTAACGTCTGAATTCCAAAACCGACAATGACAACAGACTCTGACTAAAGGGGGAGCACAATGACTGATAAACAGGTATATCCGGTAAGTCCGGAAGTTGCCAAGCAGGCGCTTCTTAACCGGGAACAGTACGAAAAAATGTATCGCCAGTCAGTCGATGACCCGGATACCTTCTGGGGTGAGCACGGCAAGCGCCTTGAGTGGATCAAGCCCTACACCAAGGTGAAAAACACGACCTACGATTACAACAATCTGTCCATCAAATGGTTCGAAGATGGCCAGCTGAATGCCTCTGCCAACTGCCTGGATCGTCACCTTGAGAAGCGTGGCGACCAGACCGCCATCATCTTTGAAGGTGATGATCCTGCCGATTCGCGTCACGTGACCTATCGCGAACTGCACGAAGAAACAAGCAAATTCGCCAACGTCCTGAAAGGGCTGGGGGTGAAAAAGGGTGATGTAGTTACCATCTACATGCCAATGATTGTCGAGACAGCCGTCGCCATGCTGGCCTGCGCCCGGATCGGCGCAATCCACTCTGTGGTTTTTGGTGGTTTCTCTCCCGAAGCTCTGGGTGCGCGCATTGTAAACGGCAAATCCCGTTTCGTGGTGACTGCCGATGAGGGTGTTCGCGGCGGCCGCAAGATTCCGTTGAAGAAGAACGTGGATGCGGCCCTCAAGAACGAAGACACGGCCAATGTAGAGAAAGTCGTGGTTGTCACCCGCACCGGTAATTCCGAAGTGCCCTGGAATGACGCCCGCGACGAGCGTTACGAAGATCTGATGAAGTCTGCCTCTGCAGACTGCCCGCCAGAGCCCATGAACGCCGAAGATCCGTTGTTCATGCTTTACACTTCCGGCTCCACTGGCGCACCGAAGGGTGTGCTCCACACCACCGGCGGGTACATGGTCTATGCCTCCATGACCCACGAGTATGTGTTCGATTATCACCCGGGTGACGTGTACTGGTGCACGGCCGATTTTGGTTGGGTCACCGGCCATAGCTACATCCTTTATGGCCCGTTGGCCAACGGTGCCATCACCGTTCTGTTCGAAGGTGTGCCTAACTACCCGGACAGCTCGCGCATGGGGCAGGTGGTCGACAAACACAAGGTCAATATTCTCTACACCGCACCGACCGCGATCCGTGCCCTGATGGCTGAAGGCGAGTCCTGCATGAACGGCACGACCCGTGAAAGCCTGAAATTGCTGGGCTCCGTGGGTGAACCCATCAACCCTGAAGCCTGGGAGTGGTACCACCGGGTTATCGGCAACAGCAAGTGCCCGATCGTGGACACCTGGTGGCAGACCGAGACCGGCGGCATCCTGATATCGCCTCTGCCCGGCGCCATTGATCTGAAACCCGGCTCCGCAACCGTTCCTTTCTTCGGTGTCCAGCCGGCACTGGTGGATAACGACGGCAATATTCTTGAGGGCAAGACCGAGGGTAACCTGGTCATCCTGGACAGCTGGCCGGGCCAGATGCGCACAATCTATGGCGATCATGAACGTTTCGCCCAGACCTATTTCAGCACCTACAAGGGCATGTACTTTACCGGTGATGGCGCCCGTCGCGATGAGGACGGCTACTACTGGATCACCGGCCGAGTGGACGACGTTCTGAACGTGTCCGGTCACCGCTTGGGTACAGCGGAAGTAGAGAGCGCGCTGGTTGCTCATGATAAAGTCGCCGAAGCGGCCGTCGTTGGCTATCCCCATGAAATCAAGGGGCAGGGCATTTACGTCTACGTAACCCTGGTTCATGGCGAAGAGCCTTCTGATGAGTTGAAGAAAGAGCTGGTGCAGTGGGTCCGCAAGGAAATCGGCCCGATTGCCTCGCCGGATGTGATCCAGTGGGCGCCTGGACTGCCGAAAACCCGTTCTGGCAAGATTATGCGCCGGATTTTGCGTAAGATTGCCTCTAACGAGCACGACCAGTTGGGTGATACGTCGACGCTGGCAGATCCGGGTGTAGTCGATGACCTGATCAGCGGTCGTGCGAACCAGTAACGCCTGTGTGTTACCAGGCCACGTACCTGTAAGGAATTTGTTGAATGGCACAAACAATTATCGTCGCTGATGATCACCCGCTGTTTCGCGCAGCATTGAAGCAGGCGGTCAGTCAGGCGGTGCCCGATGCCGAGACGGTGGAAGTCGACAGCATCAAGGCACTGCAGGCGGCGGTAGAGTCGCATCCGGATGCGGATCTGGTTCTGCTGGATCTCAATATGCCGGGTGCCCACGGCTTCTCCGGGCTTGTGTTCATGCGCGGGCAATACCCGGGGCTGCCGGTGGTGGTTGTGTCAGGTTCCGAGGAATTACAGGTGATGCGCCGCTCGATTGACTACGGCGCTTCCGGCTTTATTCCGAAGTCGGCGCCATTGCCCACCATCACGGAGGCGATTCAGGCGGTCCTGGAAGGGGATGTCTGGTTGCCGGCGGGAGTGGCTGAGAAGATCGAGCGGATGCATTCGGATGCCACGGACTTTTCCGAGAAGTTGGCGTCGCTTACGCCACAGCAGTTCCGGGTGCTGGGTATGCTGGCCGAGGGGCTTCTGAACAAGCAGATTGCCTATGATCTGGATGTTTCCGAAGCAACCATCAAGGCGCATATCACGGCGGTGTTCCGGAAGCTTGGGGTTCGGAATCGGACCCAGGCTGTGATTGCGATTCAGCAGATGGAGATCGATCCTTCGGATCAGTCGTTGTCTGGTAGCTGATTTGGTTTTACTGGTTTGAATTGATAGCGAGCGGGAGCCTACGGGCTCCCGTTTTTGTTTCTTTTATTGTGGTCCTCGTCCTTGGGGGTGGTGCCGAATGAAAAGGGCCTCCTCAGGACCGCTACGAGCACCCGCAAGCGGGTCCAGCCAGCAATCACAGATTGCTGTCGTTCGGCTGTCGCATGAAGCTTCGCTTTATAAACGCTCGGCCTCACCCATGTGCGCTTGGCTTTGGCCATCCATGGCCAAAGACATCCTGTGGAGGCCCTATCCATGCGGCACTCCAAATTCTCAGAACGACTCTTCTGCTTGATGAAATCGGTACGAGTGTTCCAGTTTTTGTGGTCTTTACCTCTGTTTCCGATTATGGGTGTTGCCACTGTTCGCTTTGTCAGTTAAATTCAGCGCACATTTGTACTCTGAAATATTCTTGTGACTGATTTAACCGATTAGCCAAAGGTGACAAATGAACGCTGCCGTACAACCCGACTCGCTGGGCCAGACCGTTTTTGGCAAGCCGGACGAGCGGGAACTCAGGGATAGAATGAAGAAGGAACTGCCGGCGGATACGTTCAAGCCGCAAACCTGGCGGGTCATCTGGTTCCTGCCGTTGCAACTGATGATCTGGGGAGGCATTTTCACCATTTTGCTGGCGGGACTGCCGTGGTATGCGAATCTGGGGCTGGGTCTGCTGGTGGGCCACACCATTGGTTGTCAGGCGTTGCTGGCCCATGAGGTTCTACACGGGGCGCTGGGTATGAGCCGGCGCTGGCAGAACTTTTTCGGCTGGCTGGGGTTCGGGCCGTTGATCGTGCCGCCTGAGTTCTGGCGCCGTTGGCATAATGTGGTTCATCACGGCAATACCAATGCCGGCGATGTAGACCCGGATAGTTTTGGTACCTTGCGTCGCTACAACGCGGACCCGAAGCAGAAGAAGTTCACCAAGCTGGCTCCCGGTTCAGGGACCTGGTACAGCTACCTGTTTCTGACATATTCCTTTACCTTTCACGCCCAGTTGGTGCTGTGGTTCCAGGCCAAACGGCGGAAGCAATTCAAAGGGTTTGATCGCCGCAAGGCTATCCGGCAATCGTTCGCTTGTGTAGCAGCGTGGGCCGTGCTGGCAATCGTGTCCGGACCGCTGGCGGTATTTACGGTTTTGATTCCATTTATGGCCGCCAACGCTTTGGGGCAGGGCTATATCCTCACCAATCATTTCCTGCGCCCGCAAACGGCAACCAACAACCCGCTGGATAACTCCATGAGTCTGCGCAGCCACCCGCTGCTGGACCGGCTGCATTTCCGGTTCAGTCACCACGTTGAACATCACTTCTTTCCGAAAATGGGCCACAACATGGCGCCGCGGGTGCGTCGGTGGCTGGAGGAGAATCATGCTGAGCGGTATGTGGCCATGCCGCATGGTACGGCGCTGAAGCTGCTTTACAGCACGCCTCGGGTTTACAAGTCACCGACGGAGCTGGTGGATCCGAAT
Source organism: Marinobacter salsuginis (assembly GCF_009617755.1). Classification (NCBI taxonomy): domain Bacteria; kingdom Pseudomonadati; phylum Pseudomonadota; class Gammaproteobacteria; order Pseudomonadales; family Marinobacteraceae; genus Marinobacter; species Marinobacter salsuginis. The sequence goes on along the minus strand of NZ_BGZH01000002.1, from coordinate 382,187 downwards.
AATCCGGAACGTGTGTTTGATTTGTTGCCTTTGCAGCAGAGGTTTTCCGCAAGTAATCGTGTGTAGGCGAGTATAGTCGGATTACGCCTAAGGCCAATCCGACCTACGGTCGCCCACACCCCTGGCTCCGGACTCAACTACTTGCTACCGGCGTACCCCAGTTCCTTGTCCACCAGGTTGAACAACTCCTCGCCCTTGTGCCAGCGGTCGAAGTTCTCCAGGAACTGGTCGGTCAGGGCCCGCTTCCAGCCGATGAAGTCGCCGGCCATATGGGCGGTCATCGTGACGTTCTCCATGTCCCAGAGCGGGTGATCTTCTGCTAGCGGCTCTTCCTCGAAGACATCCAGTCCGGCGCCGGCGATTTCGCCATTTTTCAGGGCTGTTATCAGATCATCGGTTTTGACGATCGGGCCGCGGCCGATGTTGATCAGTCGGGCGGACTTTTTCATGGCCTTGAAGGCTTTCTCGTCAAACAGACCCTCGGTCTGGGGTGTCAGCGGTGCTGCAATTACCACGAAGTCCGCGTGCCCCAGCTGCTCGTATAGGTCGTCGTTGCCGTGCACCGCGACAAAATCCGGATCCTCTTTTCTCGGTTTGCGGGCAATGCCGTGGGCCTTCAATCCGGCAGCGCCAACCAGCCGGCCGATCTGGCGGCCGATAGAGCCTGCTCCAACAACCAGAACCTGCTTGCCTTCTGCGCGCTCGGTGTCCCGGTGCTTCCACTGGTGCTTCATCTGCAGCCGGATGGAGTTCGGGAAATCCTTGGCGAACATCAGGATGGTGCAGAGCACGTACTCGGCAATGGTACGGTCGAAAATGCCGCGGGCGTTGGTCACGGTGACATCGCCTTTGATCAGGTCCGGGAACATCAGTGCATCAACGCCAGCACTGGTGGCGTGGATCCATTTCAGCTTGTCTGCCGTGTGCCAGGCGGCCGCCAGGGCCTCTGTGCGAAAGTCCGTCACCATCATGATGTCGGTGCCGGGCAAGGTGTCGCGAAGGGTCGGCTCGTCACAGGCAAAGCGCACATCTGCGCGGGCCCTGACGGCGTCCATTCCTGGCGGTTCCTGTTCCCCGGGTGCGGTGAGAACGGTAACAACAGGTTTGCTGTGCTGAGTCATTGAGCCTCCGCCTATGATGATGAGTGACTGTCTGTGCCTAGTGTTCGTCCATGGCCAATTTACAGTCTGGTCGGCAGGTACTGTCGGGTCAACTTGCGGGGCAACAGATTTTGCTCTGACCGCGGTGATGGCGGTACTTTCACGTACATCATCTATATGATTTTTTGTCTTGTAGAGGCTTGCCATACTGACTAACCTGCAGGAGTGGATTCTATTTGCCCCGTTTGCAGGAGGTGTTTATGGCAGAAGCCGCCAACAAAGAAACCGGCCAGACCAAACCGCGTCGAGTGAAGTACCGGAAGAACAAGGCCAGTTGGAACCCTGCCATGCAGGCGATTCCGGTGCCCGGCATCAGGCGCATGGTGAATATGGCGGCCACCATGAAGGATGTCATTCATCTTTCCATCGGTCAGCCGGATCTGCCCACCCCCAAGCATGTCATTGATGCCTATATCGATGCGCTCAATGCGGGCCAGACAGGCTACACCATGGATGCCGGACTCCCGGAGCTGCTGGTGGCCCTGCGTGACTACTACGGCAAGCGTTACAACCGCAAACTTACCCGGGACAACATCCTGATTACCAGCGGCGCTACAGAGGCCATGTACCTGGCCATTTCCGCCACCTCTGCGCCAGGGCGGCAGTTTATCGTAACGGACCCGTCCTTCCTGCTGTATGCGCCCCTGATCCGGATGAATGGTGGCGAGGTAAAATTCGTCCAGACCCGGGCGGAGAACAACCACCAGCTGGATCCGGATGAGGTAATCCGGGCGATGGGGCCCCGCACCTTCGCGCTGATCCTGAACAACCCGAACAACCCGACCGGGGCGGTTTATCCGCGCAGCACTGTTGAAACCATCCTTGAGGAGTGTGCCTACCGGGGTATCCAGGTTTATGCGGACGAAGTCTACGACCATCTGATCTTTGATGATGACGACTTCGCCAGTGTGCTGAACTGCTCGATGGATCTGGACAACATCATGTGCATCAGCAGCTTTTCCAAAACCTACAGTATGGCGGGGCTGCGTGTTGGCTGGGTGATTTCCAGCCAGGCCGCCATAAAATCGCTGCGGCGCTACCATATGTTCACCACGTCGGTGGCCAATACGCCCTCCCAGTTTGCCGGTGTGGCAGCGCTCACGGGGGACCAGCAGTGCGTTCGCGATATGGTCGACATTTACCGGGAACGTCGGGACAAGGTGGTTGAACTGGTTGATCAGACCCCCTACATGACCGGGTACAAGCCGGGCGGTGCTTTTTTTGCGTTTCCTGACCTTCCACCCCATGTGGACGGTTCGGATCTGGCCCTGCGGATGCTGAAGGAAACCGGTGTCTGCATGGTGCCCGGTGATGCCTTCGGTGAAGGGTGTACCAATGCCGTCAGGATCAGTTTCTCCACAACCTGCGAGAAACTGGAAGAGGCGTTTGATCGCGTCATTCCGTGGATGGCCAAACAACAGTTCTGAGGTGATGCCATGTCGGCCCTGGACTCGGTATTGATTCAGTGCCCGTACTGCTGGGAGACGCTGGATATCAGCGTCGACCCGTCAGTGCCGGAACAGGAGTATGTCGAGGATTGCCAGGTCTGCTGCAGGCCCATACTGTTGCGCGTGGTTTTTGACGACAATCTGACGCCTCATGTAGAGGCCCGGGCTGAGAATGAATAGAACGTCGCTGTATGTTTGCCGCACGCTTCTGGTCCTGGTGGTGGTGCTTGCCAGCGGCTGCGCCAGTCTGTCGCCTTATTCGATTTCCGAAGGCGAGCTGGAGAGGCATCTCCAGGATGTTGTGAGCGAATTTGATCGAAACCAGTTGAACAGCGGCTCCCCGCTGAGCCTGAGTCTCGATGACGCCAACATCACCCTGGGGCCTGATGGCCGGGACGTGGCAGTAATCGATGTGAGGGGGCAGGTTGCCCTGAATGCGTTGATGGCGAAGCTACCGGTGGATATTGCCCTGAAGGTTGAGGGTGCACCGGTTTACGACAGTTCGGAGAAAGCCATCTTCATACGGCGATTGCAACTTCTTGAAAGCAGTATCGACTCTCCGTTCTTCAAGGGGGATCTGAAGCCGGTAACCGATACGGTCATGCGGCTGGTGGCACAGATGCTGGAGACCATGCCGGTATACCGGCTGGACGAAACCGATTTCGCCCAGCGTATGTTCGGTATGATGCCGGTGGATGTGCGGGTGGCGCCTGGCCGGCTGGAATTCGTCATGGCCGACCAGTAGCCCTGGTTTACTGGGACAGTCTCTCGCAGATTGCAGAACCGATTTCGCGGGTGCCACGCCGACGACCTGAGTTTTCGGCCAGGTCTGCAGCCACAGCATCGAACAGTTCCTTCCCTGCGGCGGCAATGGCGGGATCCTTGCGCCCCAGCCATTCGAGCATGCGGGCGGCAGTGAAAAGCATGGCGGTGGGGTCTGCGAGGCCCTGCCCGGCGATATCCGGAGCGCTGCCGTGGGTGGGCTCGAACATAGAGGGCATATCCGGATCGGTGGGATTCAGGTTGCAGGAAGGTGCAACGCCCATGCCTCCTGAAAGCACTGCGGCAAGATCCGTCAGAATGTCACCCTGGAGGTTGCTGGCCACCACGACATCGAAAGCCCAGGGGCTTTGGACAAACTTCATGCAGGCCGCGTCCACCAGTTCATGGTGCGTCGCCACATCCGGGTATTCTTTGCTGATTTCGTCAAAGGCTTCGGTGTACATATCACCCCAGTACCGCAGGGCATTCCGCTTGGTAATCAGGCAAACCTGGCTTTCGCAGGTGCGGCCATCCAGTGTCCGGAAGGTCCGCGTCCGGCCTTCCTTGACCCGATCAGCAGCACGGTTTCGCGCCTGTTCGAACCCATAGCGGATGATCCGGTCGGTTGCTTTGCGTGTAAATACCTCCATCTGCGTGGCCACTTCGTCCGGCGTGCCTTTGCGCAACCGCCCGCCCTGGCTGACATATTCACCCTCGGAGTTTTCCCGAATCACAAGCATGTCGATGTCTTTGGCGCGTTCGTCCGCCAGATACTGCCGGGCGCCCGGCAAAAGCCGGGCCGGACGCTCGCAGACCCACTGGTCGAACCCCTTGCGCATGTCCAGCAACGGGGCCAGGGAGATGCTGTCTGGTAACAGGTAGCGGTCCGGATCGTCCATAGGGCCCGGATCGCCAAGGGCGCCCAAAAGAATGGCGTCGTATTTCTGAAGCTGGGCCAGGGCATCCGCCGGCATGGATTCACCATGTTCTTCGTGCCAGGCGTGGGAGGGCCAGGGGAATCGCGTCCACTCAAGGTCCAGGCCGTGTTTTGCACGCAGGGTTTCCAGGCAGCGCACAGCCTCGGCCACCACTTCGGGGCCTATGCCGTCGCCCGGGGTTACAGCGATACGGGTAGATTGGGCCATTCGGGAAACTCCTTTTGGGGACAGATACGTATAAACAAACCCCAGTTTAGTCATGTAATCCGGGGATGCCACCGTTTGACATGCTTTAACCACAAAGTGGTTTTACCAGGGAGGGGTTCGCAGCTATATTGGTCAAAAACATGTCTAATAAACACTGTAAAACCGCCAGAACTGCAGTCAGGAGTTGAAGTGAACCAACCCGCCGTACTTTTTGATGAGTCTCATTGTGAGCAATGTGCCTGTGGAGCGGGACTGGATTTTTCCTTCAGCTTCGCATTTCAGCCAATAGTCGATGTTATCAACAAATCTGTTTTTGCCTATGAAGCACTGGTGAGGGGCACGGAAGGTGAGGGCGCAATGAGCGTTCTCTCTAAGGTAAATGAGCACAATCGCTATGCGTTTGATCAGGTATGCCGGGTGAAGGCGGTAAAGCTGGCCGCCAGGCTGGGCATGGACACGATGCTCAGCATCAATTTCATGCCGAATGCGGTCTACCGGGCCGAATACTGTATTCGTACAACCCTGGCAGCGGCCAAGACCTACGATTTCGATACCCGTAAAATCATTTTCGAGCTGACCGAGGACGAGGCGCTTAACTCAACCTCGGTCGAACACCTCGTGTCCATCATCGAGGCTTACCAGGAAATGGGGTTCAGTACCGCCATTGATGACTTTGGCGCCGGCTTTTCGCGCTACAACATTATGATGGCGAGCCCGCCCAATCTCCTTAAACTGGATATGGCTTTGGTTCGTAATATTCATAACGAACCGAACAAGCAGGCGGTGGTGGCTGGAATCATCACGATGATGAAACAGCTGGGCGGTGAGATTATTGCCGAGGGCGTCGAAACGAAGGAAGAGTATTTCTGGCTTCGCTCCCAGGGCATCAATCTCTACCAGGGCTATCTATTTGCCAAACCGGGTTTTGAATGCCTTCCGGAGCCCGTGTTCCCGGCTTAAATCGCCTTTGAACTGACAGGAACAATATCTTGCTATACAGAATGATTACCTTTGTGGGCGGGTTGGTTTTCGTCGTCATCCTGTTCGCATTGATCTGGTTTTTCTGCAAGAAATTTCTCGAACACCATGGCGTGACTGACCAGGTCAAAGACCGCGCTATGGTTCTGGCAACTTGGACCTTCGCCGGGATCAGCGTCGGGCTGGTTTTCGCAGTAGTCGGTGCCTTTGTCCTGGGTCCCTGGGCCTTCTACCGAACCCTCCGTGGCCACGGTGTGGACATATCCGATGGCGCTGCTGTCTGGTGGGGGCTGGGCATTGTAGTGGCCTCCCTGGGGATCACGGCCATCGGATTTTTCGGTTTTCTGATGTTGGTTGGCGCCTACTGATCGTCAACTGATCGCTTTCAGCTGCTCCCGGAACCAGATCAGAGCTGGCTCTCTTTCATAAGCCTTATGCCAATACAGGTGCACGTCGATGGACGGCAGGTCCGCCGGCGGGTCCATGATCCGGATGTTGGCCCGCTCGGCAATAATGCGGGCATAGGCCTCCGGCATTGTCAGGAGAAGATCGGTTTCCTCCACCACTCGGCAAGCGGCGTAGTAATGCTGGCACCTTAGCCGGATGTTGCGCTGAACCCCCAGTCTGGATAGTTCGAAGTCTTCTATTCCGGGTCCCTCGGTCCGTGACGACACCAGCACGTGCTTTGCGGACAGGTATCCTTCCATGTCCAAAGCCGCCTCTGTCAGCGGGTGATCCTCTCGGGCCAGCACTACCAGGCGGTCACGCCGCAGTAGTTCATGGGAGGTCTGGTTGCTGACCGGAAGCAGCACATCCACCGCAAAATCCAGTTTGCCCGCGGCCAGCTGCGTCTCCATGTCGCGCCGCGCGACACGCTGGCTCACAATCTCCAACTCCGGATAGGCTTCAAGACGTTTCATCAAGCGGGGCAGGAAAGTGGATTCCAGGATGTCCCGCAGTCCCAGGGAATAGGTTTTGCGCTGAGTCGCCGGATCAAAAGCATGAAACTGGTTCACCGCGCCCTGGATCTGGGTGAGACCTGGGCGCATGGATTCGAGGAACCGGCGGGCCAAAGGTGTTGGCACCATCTGATTGCCCTGGCGGGTAAACAGTAGGTCATCAAAATGATCCCTCAGCCTGGATAGTGAATGACTGACGGCCGGCTGGGTCAGATGCAGCGCCCTGGCCGCGCGGGTCAGGCTTCCTTCCCGATAGATGGTGTCGAAGACGTGCAGCAGGTTCAGGTCCAGGCGGTTAAGGGCCATGAGTGGGGTCCGTTCTTTGGAAATTAACAATAAGTATGGTTAATAATAAACGATAAGAAAAATTCAGTCGCGTAATAGTTTGGTCATCCCTAGACTGGTCCTAACGTGATTATTCCGTGCACGCCACCGTGCACCCGTCAGCGAGGATACGGCGATGGATTTCAATATTTCCGAGAGAGGCCAGGATTATCTCAACCGCGTGAAGCAGTTCATGAAGGATGAGATTTTTCCCATTGAAGAGCAGTACCACAAGGAGCTTGCCTCCCTGGATAACCGCTGGGTGGTGCTCCCGATCATCCGGGAGCTGAAGGAAAAGGCCAAAGCCCAGGGCCTCTGGAACATGTTCTTTCCGGACGACAAATACGGCTGCGGCCTGCTGAACTCCGACTATGCCCTGATTGCCGAGGAAACCGGGCGCAGCTTTATTGCGCCGGAGATCTTCAACTGCAACGCGCCGGATACGGGCAATATGGAAGTACTGATCCACTACGGCTCTGAAGAGCAGAAAGCCGATTGGTTGCCGCGTTTGCTAAGTGGTGAGATTCGCTCCGCCTTCTGCATGACCGAGCCGGCGGTAGCCTCCTCCGATGCCACCAATATGGAAGCCACCGCCGTTATTGAAGGCGACGAAGTTGTTTTGAACGGTCGCAAATGGTGGAGTACCGGCATCGGACACCCTGATTGCAAGGTTGCCATCTTCATGGGGCTGACGGATCCCGATGCCCACAAGCACCGTCGCCACTCGATGGTGCTGGTGCCGCTGGACACCCCGGGCGTCAAGATTGAGCGCATGCTGCCGGTATTCGGTGAATACGATGAGCCCTATGGCCATGGCGAGGTACTGTTTGACAACGTCCGGCTGCCTAAGAGCGCATTCATTGCTGGCCCGGGACGCGGCTTCGAGATTGCCCAGGGTCGTCTGGGGCCAGGCCGCGTTCACCATTGCATGCGTGCGATCGGCGCGGCCGAGCGCACGCTGGAGATTCTGATCAAGCGGGCCACCAGTCGTGAGGCTTTCGGGCGTCCGATCGCCAAACTGGGTGGCAATCCGGATATCATCGCCAATGCCCGTATGGCCATTGAGCAGGCCCGCCTGCTGACGCTGAAATGCGCCTGGGCACTGGATACCAAGGGCATCATGGGGGCGCTTCAGGAAGTCTCCATGATCAAGGCCGTAATTCCGTCCATGCTGCAGACCATTGTCGATCAGGCCATTCAGATTCATGGTGGGGCCGGGGTCAGTGATGACGACTTCCCGCTGACGCAATTGTTCGCCTATGCTCGGGTTCTGCGGCTGGCCGATGGGCCCGACGAGGTGCATCGGGCTATGGTGGCTCGTCTGGAGCTTCGAAAGTACAAATCCTGAGTAGTATTCGACAGTTGGTGCCGGGACCGGGTGGGGACAGGCTTCTGAAACACGCTCCTTGCGGCACATCCCTGTGACGCTTGGGCTCCGCCATCCATGGCTCCGCACAGTTTCAGAAACCTGTCCCCACCCGATCCTGCAAACATTCGGATTGGATTCTGAACAGCTTGCACATGAGTCTGGGAGCTCTACCCGGTAGCAGCTCTTGCACCTAACATGACAAATAGCTAGCGCGAACGATAACGGAGAAAACCAAGCATGACACAACGAGTATTCATAACCGGCGGAGCCAGCGGCCTCGGCCGGGCGATTGCATTACGGTATGCCAAAGAAGGCGCGAAAGTCTGCATCGGCGACATCAATCCGGAGCAGGGCGTTGGTGTTGAGAAAGAGATCAACGCCGCCGGGGGCGAGGGCTACTTCGTTGAGTGTGATGTTCGACGGCTGACGGACTTTGAGAAGGTTCGGGATGATCTGGTGAAGAAATGGGGTGGCGTCGATGTGATGGTGAACAACGCCGGCGTGGCCTCGGCCGGTTCCATCGAGGACACCACCATGGCGGACTGGGAGTGGATTCTCGATATCAACGTGCTCGGCGTCGTTCGCGGCTGTAAGGCGTTTACACCGCAGTTCAAGCAGCAGGGCTCCGGGGCCTTTGTAAATGTGGCTTCGATGGCAGGGTTGATGCTCGCGCCATTGATGGATAGCTACAATGTGACCAAGGCTGGCGTGATCGCCCTGTCCGAGACACTCAGCCAGGAGCTTCGGGATGCCGGTATTCATGTGAGCTGCGTGTGCCCGGCGTTTTTCCAGACCAATCTGACCAGCAGCATGCGTTCAGATATTCCCGGCATTCAGCAGAACGTGAACAAGCTGATGAAGCGCTCCACGGTAACCGCCGAGGATGTGGCCGAGGATATTTTCCGTTCGGTGAACAACAAGAGCTTCTGGGTGCTGCCCCACGCCAAGGAGCGTCGCATGTGGATGCTCAAGCGCCATGCGCCCAAGGCGTTTGACTGGCTGATGCACCAGGAAAGCAAGCGCTGGATGAGCAAGATGGGTGGCAGCAAGGCCTGATGGCGCCGTTTTTAACTGTCTCAAAGTGAAGATTCAAAAGGAGAGTCCTGAATGACCCAGATCGACCAGGCCGTGGACATCCGGGAAGGTGAGGAACTGGACGCCGGCGCGGTAGACCGGTTCATGAAAGCGGCGATTCCGGACCTGCAAGGCGAGCCGGAGATTCGTCAATACCCGGGTGGCGCCTCCAATCTGACCTACCAGGTGGATTACGGTGATCGCTCTTATGTTCTGCGCCGGCCGCCGTTTGGCAAGATCGCCAAGTCCGCCCACGACATGCTGCGCGAGGCGAAGGTTATGCGGGCGCTCAAGCCGGTCTATCCCTACGTGCCCAACGTCATTGCCATCTGCGATGATCACGACGTGCTGGGTTGCGATTTCTACGTGATGGAGCGGTTGAAGGGCATTATCCTGCGCCAGGACTTTCCGAAGGATTTCGAGCTCAGTGAAGCCGATACCCGCAAGCTTTGCCTGAATGTGATCGACAAGCTGGTGGATCTTCACCGGGTTGATGCCAAAGCCGCAGGCCTGGACAAGCTGGGCAAAGGCGAGGGTTATGTGCAACGCCAGATTGGCGGCTGGAGTGACCGCTTCCGCAAGGCCCGCACCGACGATGTGGGCGACTTTGAGCAGGTCATGGGCTGGCTCAACGACAAGATGCCCGAAGACATTGCCCAGGTGGTGATCCACAACGATTTCCGCTTCGACAACGTGGTGCTGAATCCGGACAACCCTTTCGAGGTGATCGGCGTGCTGGACTGGGAGATGGCCACCATCGGTGATCCGCTGATGGATCTGGGTAATAGCCTGGCCTACTGGATCGAGGCCGACGACGAAGGCCCGTTCCAGATGCTGCGCCGGCAGCCGACCCATCGCCCGGGCATGCTCACCCGCAAGGAAGTGGTGGAGTATTACATGGAGCAGTCCGGCTTCAAGGTCGACAACTTCGACTTCTATGAGATCTACGGCTTGTTCCGGCTTGCGGTGATTATCCAGCAGATCTATTACCGGTTCTATCATGGCCAGACCAAAGACAAGCGGTTCGCGGCCTTTGGTCATGCAGCCAATTACCTTGAGAAGCGCTGCCAGCGACTGATTGCGGAGAGCACCCTGTAATGGCGACGATTTATCTGGTTCGCCACGGCCAGGCCAGTTTCGGCAAGGAGAACTACGACCAGCTGTCTTCCACCGGCTGGGAGCAGGGCAGGGTGCTTGGCCGCTGGCTGGCTGGCAAAGTGGAACCCGCAGCGATTTTCGGAGGCGATCTGGAACGCCACCGGGAAACGGTGGAAGCCATCGCCACCGGCTACGGCAGCGCACTGCCGGATATGCAGGTGGCCCCGGGCTTTAACGAGTTCGACCACGCGACGGTGGTTGCACGATACCGCCCGGAGTGGAGTGACCGTGCAGTGATGGCTCGGGATCTCAAGGCGTTCCCGAAACCGGCCAAAGCCTTCCAGGAGGCCTTCGTGCATGCGGTACATCGTTGGGCCTCGGGTGAGCATGACCATGAGTACGAGGAAAGCTGGCCCGAATTCAAGGCCCGGGTTCTCGCTGCGTTCGAGGACATGGTCGAGTACGCCGATGGGGGTGACGTACTGGTGGCCACCTCGGGCGGACCGATCTCAGTGATTGCGCAGCATTTGCTTGGCCTGGACGATGCCCGGGCACTTGGCCTGAATGAGGTGATCGCGAATACCAGTGTTTCGAGGGTCCTTTATTCCGGCCCCCGGCGCAGCCTGGCCGTTTTTAATAACTACAGCCACCTGGAAGCGGATGACCCCGCCCTGGTGACATTCCGATAGTGAATCGAGGTGAACGAATGAGCAGCAAGAACCTGTTTGATCTGACTGGCAAGGTTGCCCTGATTACCGGCGCCAGCCGTGGCATCGGCGAGAGCATTGCCCGGACCCTGGCCGAGTACGGCGCGCACGTGATCGTCAGCAGTCGCAAGATTGATGGTTGCGAAGCCGTTGCCAGCAGCATCCGGGATGCCGGCGGCAGCGCCGAAGCCTACGCCTGCCACATCGGTGAGATGGATCAGATCGACAGCATCTGGGCCCACATTGAGCAGACCCACGGCAAACTGGACATTCTGGTAAACAACGCTGCCGCCAATCCCTACTTTGGGCCGGTTGAAGATACCGATCTGGGTGCCTTCAACAAAACCGTGGATGTGAATATCCGGGGCTATTTCTTCATGTGTGCCCGGGGCGCCCAGATGATGAAGAAAGCCGGTGGCGGTTCCATCGTGAATGTTGCTTCCGTGAACGGGGTTAATCCGGGGCACTACCAGGGAATTTACTCGGTCACCAAGGCCGCTGTGATCTCCATGACCAAATCGTTTGCCATGGAGCTGGGGCAGCAGAAGATTCGCGTGAATGCGCTATTGCCAGGGCTGACCGATACCAAGTTCGCCAGCGCCCTCACTACCAATGAGGCGATCAAGAAGCAGGCCATGGCGCATATCCCGATGAAGCGTGTGGCTGATCCAAGCGAGATGGCCGGTACCGTGCTTTATCTGGTGTCTGATGCTTCGAGCTATACCACGGGCGCCTGCATTAATGCGGATGGTGGTTACCTGACAGTCTGAAGCTTATCTGAGGTTGAGGCGGGGTCGGATGATTGCTTTCATCTGACCTCGTTTCGATCAACCTGAATGCTCAGGCTGGTGAGCAGGTAAGCGCTGCAAAGTCACTGTTGAGCTCTACCGCCCGGTTCTGAAGGTGGGCAAGCGTTGCAGCGTCACCTGCCGTTATCATGTCATGCATCAGCGAGGCCATGGCCGCCCGACTTTCTGCCATCATGGCTTTGTAATCCTCGCCCCGCACTTCCTCGGAATTGAGAATCAGGTATTCCAGTTCTGCCCCAAACGTCGGCTCGTTTCTTCTTTCAAGTGCCTCAAGTAAGGCCAATTGCCAGTTCCTTCGGCCCTGCAGCCAGATTTCAGTCTGGGCGCCCCGGTTGGCAGACCATTGCCGCACGATGTCGCGCTGCTTGTTGTTCAGATTCCCCAACCAACGCTCAACCCGCTCTGCTGTCCTTTCGGCCCGGGCCTCGGCAGTCGCTTCCGGGGAATCGGCCAGAAACTCCTCTTCCATTTCCCGCTGACTCTGAGCCATGTTTTCCGCCAACTCGTTGACCTGCTCGTCGCTCAGACTTGAAAGCAGATTTGCCGCCACCGGTGTTGCCCGCTCCAAAAGACTGGGGAAGAAACCGAAAAGCTGTTGCTGGTGGTACTCGACAGTGGCCTGATCGGGCGGGCTACTGGCTACGTCCGACTCAAGCTCATCCAGCCATGCCTGGTAGCGGGGCAACTCGGCACTGCAATGCCATTGGCGCAGTTGCTCGATATCGTTGTTTAGCTGCTGTTTCTGGTCGGCCGTCAGTGTCACGTAGTCTTCTACCCACCACACGATGCCCCAGTCCGCGTATCGATAAGCGAGCTTGGTTGAACTGCAGGCAACCAGAGCAAACGCCAGTACCAGAATTAGGACAAACGGTTTGGAAAAGCCGGGTGCCCCGTGTTTGGCAGTATCCATGGCCCACCTGTCTTGGTAAAAAGGCTTATCGAAAAAAGATTGCAAGCTCACTATCATTTTAGGTTTGAGTTACAACAGTGTACGTCATATCACCCCTTTCAGATGCTGTTCCGGGGATCCTTGGAGCATTGTTCAGGAGAAGTCATGAGCAAAATGAGACTTTCACGTCTACGCCAGATGATTTTCGGTTTTTACATGTCCGGAATTATGTCGCTGCTGATGTCCGGGGTGATCACCTTCATCAACACGGGCATCGACGGTGAATTCCACTACCGGTGGGGGCCCGCTTTTCTCGTTGCCTGGGCCGTTGCTTTTCCGCTCGTGACCTTCATCGCGCCGCTTGCCGGGAAGATGACTGAGTTCACCATGCGCAGGTTTGATTGATTGCGTACATCTGTAAGCTTAAATGTTAAAAGTTGCAAATCCGTTCTTTCTGACTCCCCGTAAATGCAGTGACGCACGATTCATGGACGGAAAATGTGCAGGTTCGAACCACTCAAATCCTGGTAAACAACTTCAAAAGTGGGGAGTGTGAAAAATGAAGACAAAATACGCTTTACCGATGGTTTTGGCGGGCAGTGTCGCGCTGTCCGGGTGTTGGCTGGATGACGACGATGATCCGGCAACCACCAGTGTCCGAATCCTGCATGCGTCTTCGGATGCACCTGCGGTTAATGTTCTTGTGAATGGTGATGTCGTCGTTCCGGGAGCGGATTACAAGCAGGCCGCGGTTCTGGCGCCGAGTGCCGGTCTCGCTGATATCGCTGTCGATGGATTGCTGCCGGGCGGCGAAACGGTGACAGTGATTTCTGCCGATGGGGTTTCGCTGCGTTCCGATACCAGCTATGACGTGATTGCAGTCGGAAAAGTAGGTGACGAGACCATTGAGCCGCTGATTCTGACCGATGATGGCGCCCGTGAAGATGCCGATAGTGCGCGTTTGAGAGTTGTCCATCTGTCGCCTGAGGCCCAGACCGCCGCCGCTGGTCCTGTCGATGTTTATGTCACGGCTTCAGGCGACCCGCTTCCCGCCGAAGCTACCTTCAGCTTCTCCTTCAAGGAGAGTGTAGGCCCGTTGGAGCTTCCTGCCTCAAACGACTATCAGATTCGGGTTACCCCTGCAGGCTCCGATACTGTTGTCTTTGATAGTGGCCAAATCGGCTTGCCAGCAGGTTCTGATCTTCTGGTCGGCGCCGTTGACAATACTGGCGCCAATGGAGATGCAAGCCCTATCAGCTTGGTCGTGCTGAACGGCAGTAATGTTGCCGAAATTTTCGATGCAGGCCAGGACGCTGGCGTGCGCGTTGTGCATGCCTCTTCCAACGCACCCAACGTTGATGTTTTTGTTGGCGAAACAGGTCCGGCGGCCCTCTCTGACATTCCGTTCGGCGGTGTTTCTCCGTTCGCCTTCCTCGATGGTTATGCTGCTTTGCCGGCGGGCGATACCCGAGTTCGGGTTGCTGCCGCTGGAACCGGTCTCAGCGGTGGCCAGGTTGTCATTGACGAAACACTGCCACTCGTCAACGGCCAGGGCTACAGCGTTCTTGCGGTCGGACAGTTGGAAAACATCGAAGCGCTCGTCGCAGAGGATACTGCTCGCAGCATCGCGACCCAGGCCTCTTTGAGAATTGTTCACGCGTCTACTGCTGCCGGCAATGTCGACGTCTATCTGGTGCCGGGCACTCAGGACGGTATCGGTAACGCTGATCCGGCTCTGGCAGACGTGCCCTTCAAAGGGGTAACAGATTACCTGCCGATCGCGGATGGCACCTATAACGTCTACATCGCGCCAACCGGCACAGGCACACCGGCGATCACCGCAGAAGGTGTTGAGCTGAATGCAGGTGGCGTCTACACGGTGGTTGCGCGGGATGCGGATCCTGATAATGCAGATCCGGCGCTGCAAGCGTTGGGGCTTATTCTGTTCGATGACTTCGTAGGAGAGCCCCAGTAAAGTATTTCGTTAAAGCTTTGAATGAGCCCCGGCTACGGCCGGGGCTTTTTATTGAATGCTGGTCTCAGAAGTGCCGGAATCGGCATGCGAAATAGCCGTCCCTGTTGGCGGCCGGAAATGCAGCGAATACAGAATTCGGTCGAGCACGGCCTGGCCATTCCAGGCGGGATCGTTGTTGACCATTCCCACCACTGCCCAGGTGGTGTTGTTTGAATCCCGGGTGAACCCGGCGATCGATCTCACGTTTTCCAGATAGCCGGTCTTGATGCGACCTTCGCCGTCCATGCCGGTATTGCGCAGGCGGCGTGCCATGGTTCCATCCATCGCGATGATTGGCATTGAAGCCATGAGGTCAGCCGAGTATGCGCTGTTCCAGGCATGCTCGAGAATCTGTGCGCCTTGGCGGGCGGTAATGCGACCGTGCCGGGTGAGGCCGGCACCGTTGTCGATGACCATACCTGCGGTGTTGATGCCTTTGTCTTCGAGCCATTCATAGATCACCCGAATGCCGGCAACCCGGTCGTCGTTCTCATCTTCCAGGCGGTTCTCGGCGCCAATGGTAAGCAGCAGCTGGCGCGCCATCACGTTGCTGCTCCACTTGTTGATATCCCTCACCATAGTGACCAGATCCGGCGAGGTGGTTTTCATGACCAGCCGTGCGTCTTCTGGAGTGACGCCATCGAGGTCTCCGCCTGAAATAACTACTCCCAGGTCGGCCAGCAAAGAACGGATCAACGAGGCGCTGTACTGCTCATGGGGCAGCAGCGACAGGTAGGTGGTGCTCCGGCAGCCCTGGGGCAGCTCACCGGTAACCCGAACAGTCACCCGATGGTCTTCATGAATAATGGGTTCCCATTCGAAGTTTCTTCGGGACGGGCAGGGGCCCTCGGCAGTGGCCACTACTCGGTTATCGATGACGACTTCGCCCAGAGACGGTGTGCTCCATGCCTGGGTGCCGCGCTCATCGGCTCGCACCTGGAAGTGCATCAGGTTCAGGTTCGTCAGGTAGGCAGAAGGTTCTACCAGAAATGGCGCGTGGGGGTTGTCGCCGTTGTCTTCAAACGCAGGAAAACCACCATCGACTTCAAAGTAACTGCCATCAAGAACCAGGTCGCCCTCGATTTTGTTAATCCCCATGCTGCGCAGCTCGCTCAGCGTTGTCCAGAGTCGTTCGATGGTGAGCTTGGGGTCGCCGCCAAAGCGGACGTAGAGATTACCTTCAAGAGTGTCGCCCGCCATCACTCCATCGGTCAGGAAATCGGTATCCCAGTGGTGATTGGGGCCGAGTACCTCCAGTGCTGCAAAGGTGGTTACCAGCTTCATGATGGAGCCGGGGCTCATCAGGGCATCAGCATTGATGTACTGGTTGATGCCGGGGCCATTCAGCGGAATGGCCGCCATACTCATGGCATCTTCATTCTGCAGGGACTGAGCCGCGTAATCTTTCAGCTCATTGGTCCAGAGGCGATTCCCGGAGAAACCGGTGGCGTCGCTCTCGGCAAAGGCAAGAGGAGCAGCCGCGATCACAGAGAGAGCCACAAGGGGTGCCAGCATGGGGCGTCTGAATCGAGGACACAGTTTTTCGGCTCTCAAAGAGCCAGAGCGTCGCATACCCGGGATTACCATGGTCACCATCCAATGAGTTCTTATACTTCCACAATAGCCCATCCTGGCGGTTTGTACTATGCAGAAAAGCTCTACATGACGTTAAAAAATGGCAGTAGTGTCGTTGTTTGTATTGAAGTTTTGTGACGCGATGTAAGTGCCCTTGCGAATCATGGGGTTAGGTGGACAAAAATTAACCCCCGGGTTGTCAATGACCTTGCGTTCAGATTTATGGGTGCTTTTTTCGGCGGTTCAGTCATGGAATCCGCATCCAAAAGGGCGTTTCCTAGGGAGTGTGTAACCAAGTGTTCCGAAAACAACAAAAGGAGGGCACCATGATTGGTATTCCATTGGGTCTTTTGACCGCCAATGCCGTGGAATGGGTATTCCATAAACACGTTCTTCATGAACTGGGCCGAAACCGGGAGAGTTTCTGGTCGTTTCATTGGCACGATCATCATCGCAATGTGCGCCGGAACGGCTTTCTTGATCACGATTACCGTCATCCGCCCTTGACCTGGAACGCCCAGACCAAGGAAGTGGCTGCCCTGGTTGCCGGGGCAGTAGCAGTCACTCCGCTACTGCCTTTAGCTCCATTCTTTGTTGGCACGCTCTACTACAGCGCCTGGAATTACTACCGGGTACATAAGCGCTCACATCTGGATCCGGATTGGGCGCGGGAGAATCTGCCCTGGCACTATGATCACCATATGGGGCCGAACCCCAATGCCAACTGGTGTGTGACCAAACCCTGGTTTGATCACATCATGGGTACCCGGGAGCCAATGGAAAATCGTCAGATTGCGTGATAATGGCGCGGTCTCCAACAGAAGGTTTGTTTATGTCGAATATGCTGTCTCATAACGTCCACATACTGGGTTCGGTCGCCACGTCGTCCCTCACTGCCTGGCGCGGTTGCCTGGTGGTTAAAAACGTCCCGCAGCCGGAAAAGCCCATTGTGCTCTACGACATGGAGGGCTGTCCCTACTGCCGGCGGGTTCGTGAGGCCCTGACGGCCCTGAATCTCGATGTGGAAATCCGGCCATGTCCGCAGGGTGGTTCGGTTTTCCGGGCCCAGGCGGAGGCATTGGGAGGCAAGCAACAGTTCCCATTACTGGCGGACCAGAACACCGGCACGGTCATGCACGAATCCGAGGAAATCATCGAGTACCTGTTCAGGCAATACGCGGACCGGCCGGTGCCATCCTACTATCGCGGCCGGGTGTGGCAGCCGGTTCTGGGTTCTGTGGCTTCGGTGACCAGTGCCATGCGGGGGCTGAGGGTCAGCCCCGGCAAGCGTCCGGAGCAGCCATTACACCTGTGGAGTTTCGAGGGCAGTCCGTTCTCGCGTTTGGTGCGGGAACGGCTTTGTGAGCTGGAAATTCCCTATACCTTGCACAACCTGGGCAAGGAGCACTGGAGTGAGATCGGGCCGGCGAAGCAGCGTATCAAGCCGGGGCCCTATACGCCGATTCCCGGTGGCAAGCGGGATGCGTTTTTCCAGGTGCACAAGCGGGTTCAGGTGCCTTACCTGGAGGATCCCAACACCGGGGAAGGCCTGTTCGAGTCTGCCCGTATTCTGAAATATCTCGATGCTCATTACGGGAACTGATGTGTTGGTAAGACTGTCAGCCATGTAGCTGTCGCCCGGGTGGGTCATCCCTTCTCCAGACACGCCGTAAATACTTCCATGTAGGCTCGGTCGGGCCATCCATGGCCCTCCACGGTCTGGCGAAGGGATGACCCACCCGGGCTGTTTGCGCTTTGTGCTATTCGCACTGAAATTTATGTCAGTGGGAGAGCTGATATGGCGAATTGGATTACTCGAAGGAAGTTTCTTATCACTTCCGGCCTTGCGGGAATTGCTCTCAAGTCCCCGATGTTGTTTGCAAATGCATCGGGAATTCCCACTTCATCTCCGATTACCCGCCGGATCCCGGGAGCGAACGAAAGCATCCCGGCGATCGGCATGGGCACCTGGATTACCTTTAACGTTGGTGGTGACGAGCAACTGGTCGCGCAGCGCACCAGAGTCCTCAAAACCTTCTTCGATCTGGGCGGAACCGTTGTGGACGGTTCGCCGATGTATGGCAGTGCCGCGGATGTTATGGGTGAGGCGCTGGATTCTCTGGACGCCCACGACCGGATTTTTGCGGCCACCAAGATCTGGACCGGCGACGAATCAGAAACCCGGTCGGAGGCAGCCCGTTCGAGCAGGCGCTGGGGTGTTGATCAGTTCGATCTGTTGCAGGTCCACAATCTGTTGGGCTGGCAGGGGCATCTTGAAACCCTCAAGGAAATGAAAGCCAACGGTGAGGTCCGGTATATCGGTATCACTACGTCCCATGGTCGCCGGCATCGGGAATTCGCGCAGATCATGGAGCGGGAGCCGCTGGATTTTGTGCAACTGACCTACAACGTTCTGGATCGGGATGTTGAAGATCGGTTGCTGCCACTGGCCCGGGAACGGGGTATCGGGGTGATCGTTAACCGGCCTTTCCAGGGTGGTTCGCTGTTCCGCAGGTTCCAGTCAAAGCCGCTGCCGGATTGGGCCGGGGAGGCCGGCGTCAATAACTGGGCGGAGTTTTTCCTCAAGTACATTATTTCCCATCCGGCCGTGACCTGTGCCATTCCGGCCACGAGCAAAGTTGAGCATATGAAAGAGAACATGGGTGCGCTGTACGGCAAATTGCCGGATGACGATCTGCGCCAGCGGATGGCGGATTATGTGAGGTCTCTGTGAGTGGCGCGGACTGGCTGAGCTACTCGCTGCAGGATTTCGTGATGTTCGGACCGCAGGTGTTTCTGCGGTTGTTTGTCCGGATCAACCAAGATCTCTGGCCCTGGCAATTGCTGGCGGTGGTTGCTGCTATCGGTATTCCTGCGCTGCTTCTGCGGCAGGGAGACGCGGCAAGGCGTTTGGCTCTTGGGCTGATGGCAATTGCCTGGGTAACCAGTGGTTACGGGTTTCTGGTGGGCTATTTCGGCCCCATTAACTGGCCGGCGACGTGGTTTGGTTGGGCTTTTGTCGCTCAGGGGGCGTTGCTCGGGGCCGCCCTGTTTTGCGGTGGAGTCCATAAGGGCCGGCTTCCGATCAGGCAATTTGTCGTACTCTGGCTGGTTGCCGTTTGTGGATTGCCCTTCCTCGCGGTGGCGGATT
Source organism: Marinobacter salsuginis (assembly GCF_009617755.1). NCBI lineage: Bacteria > Pseudomonadati > Pseudomonadota > Gammaproteobacteria > Pseudomonadales > Marinobacteraceae > Marinobacter > Marinobacter salsuginis. The sequence continues at coordinate 362,725 of NZ_BGZH01000002.1, read as the reverse complement.
CCGGTCAGTGGCAGTCGGTCGCGCTGTTCGGCATCGCTCCCGGCACCACCGCTGCGGCAGGAGCCCTGGTCGTTGCGCTGGTAACAGGTCCCTGGCGTTGGCTTTACCTGCCGCTGCTGGTGCTGTGGAGTCTTTTCAGCGCAGCCATGTTCTGGGTGCTGCAAACCTGGTGGTTGCTGATCGCTCCGCTGGCTACGCTGCTGCTGGTTGGAGCCGGCTTCTGGCTCAGTCCCAGGCCGGCGCGAAGTCAGGATTAGCAATTCGCTCGTTGCGATCGAGCGCATCAATGGCTCGGATCTCTTCCTCGCTTAACTGAACGTCCAGAGCTTCCAGGTTGGCCTTTTGGTGAGCCGGACGTGTGGAGGAGGGGATGGGTACAACGCCCCTGGAGGCTACCCAGGCGATTGCTACTTGGGCGGGGGTAAGATTTCTTTCACGGGCGATTCGCTGCAGGGTTTCATCTTCCATCACTTTACCAACGGCCAGGGGCATGTAGCCGGTCACGGTGATACCAAGCTTCTGCGCATGCTCCACAACCGTGCGGTTGGCCAGGAAGGGGTGCACTTCAACCTGGTTGGTGAAAATGGGCGTGTCGCCCAGAATCTTTTTCGCCTCATCCATCTGGGCACAGGTAAAGTTGGAAATGCCGATGTGCTCTGCAAGACCCTCGCGTTGGGCGTCTCTCAGGGCACCGAGATATTCTTCCATCGGTACTTCGTCGCCGGGTGATGGCCAGTGAATCAACGCCAGATCTACATGGTCGGTTTTCAGCCTTGCGAGACTGTCGTGGAGGCTGTTGATCAGGTCGCTGGCGTGCAGCTGGTCATGCCAGATCTTGGTGGTCAGGAAAATTTCCCGGCGCGGAATGCCGCTGGAGGTGATGCCATCGCCAACTTCCGCTTCGTTCTCGTACATCTGGGCGGTATCGATATGACGGTAGCCCAGAGACAGGGCACTCTTGACGGCCTCTCGGGCATCATTGCCTTTTAGACGGAATGTTCCCATGCCGATTTTCGGAAGTGCGCTGAATGACATAGTGTCCTCCTTAGCGAATCGTGTGTTTCTAAAGTGGTGCCGGCACACTGGTTCTTCAAGTGGCTCGCGGGTATCATCGCCCGTGAATTAACCCGTGAACCGAAGCATTGAGGCCCGGACGATGTACACCGGTCGTTGCCTGTGTGGCGATATTAGTTTTCAGTATGATGGCCCGCTCGGCCCGGTTGCCCTGTGCCATTGCAGCCAGTGCCGGCGTGCCCATGGCAGCGCGTTTTCAGCCAGCGCACCGGTACAAAAGGTGCGGTTCCGGTTCGTGTCCGGGGAAGACAGAATTACCGAGTTCGAATCACGCCCGGGAAAGTACCGGGGATTCTGCAGTCGCTGTGGCAGCCAGCTCTATAGCCGTGTTGATGCGATTCCCGGGATCCTCAGGCTGAGAGTCGGTTGCATCAACGAGCCTTTGGAAAAAGGGCCTTCCCAGCATGTTTTTGTTGGCTCAAAGTCGGACTGGTTCGAGATAACCGACCAACTCCCGCAGTTCGAAAAGACTGAAAGAACCAACGACCCTCACTGAACCGAAACCATCCGGTAAACCTGTCCTCTTGGTGAATCCGTGAGTAGCCAGAGAGCGCCGTCCGGGCCCATGCGCACATCGCGGATCCGTTCGCCGAGATCGGTCAAAAGATCTTCCTCTTCGGTCACTTTGCCGTCCTGAATGCGCAGGCGAACCAGCTTGCGCATTTTTAGCGCCCCGACGAACAGATCCCCCTGCCATTCCGGGAACAGATCCCCGGTATAGAACGCCATGCCTGAGGGCGCGATGGATGGGTCCCAGTAATGCAGTGGCTGGGCCATGCCTTCCTGGCTGGTTTTACTGCTGATGGGCAGGCCAGAGTAGTCGATGCCGTAGGTGATTGTTGGCCAGCCATAGTCCGTTCCGGCACGGATAATATTGATTTCGTCACCACCCCGGGGGCCATGCTCGTGGCTCCAGATCTCGCCCGTTTCCGGATGGATGGTCATGCCCTGGATATTTCGGTTGCCGGTTGTGTAAAAGGTGTCGTTGACGCCGGCGGTGTCGAGGAACGGATTGCCCGGAGCAGGAGAGCCGTCGGTCGTAATCCGGTGAACGCCTCCGGCATCGTCTGCGTTGTCCTGAGCGCGATCCATGTCGCCACGGTCGCCGACCGCCACGTACAGGTTGCCCTCCCGGTCGAATTCCATCCGGCCGGCGAAGTGGCGGCCGCCGTTGGAGCGAGGCAGGGCTTCAAAAATCACTTCAACGTCGCTGAGGCGATCACCATTTAAACGCGCGCGAGCTACCCGGGTAGTCATACCCTCCCGGTTTCTGTGGGCGTAGCTCAGGAACAGCACCTGATTCTGCTTGAAGTCCGGATGCAGAATAATGTCCAGCAATCCTCCCTGCCCGGATACAACGAGCTCCGGTACGCCACTGATGGGCGCCTCCACCAACGAACCGTTCCGGATCATCCGCAGCCGACCTTCCCGTTCTGTGACCAGCATGGCGCCATCCGGTAAAAATGCCAGGCTCCAGGGGTGTTCCAGGTTCTGTGCCACGGTTTCGAGGCGAAAATCCGCTCTATCTGAGGAGAAGGTCTGATTTGCCTGGCTCGAGACAGCGACCAGTAACAGGGTGCCGGTCAGGAGAAGGTGCTTGAGAATACCCATTGGAGCCTCCGTTTTTAACGGTGTCATCAGAACATTCAGAGTAGCAGTTGAAGCCGGCGTCGCCGAGGCATACCCCAGACAGAGAATGTATAGGGCGCCGGGTCAATTACGGATCATTGATCCAGCATTGCAAATAACAATTATTCGCATTAAAGTTGCATAGAGTTGGTTCAGTTCAGAGCGGGAGAAAAGGGAATGGCACCCGAACAGGAAATGATTGAGGGTTTGAAGTTGGCGGCAGGCGCAGGTGTGCTTATTGGCCTTGCGGCCATTGGGCTGGCTTTGTCGACCGCTCTTGGGGCATGAGTGTGGCCAGTCGTTCCTTACGATGCACGCCGCAGGTGCCGCAATAACCGCCTTCCGGCAAGAGATATTTCAGGCAACACCCTCTGCGCTGGGGGATTGCCGTGGCCTGCTCACCGAACACGGCCGGAATCCAGTCGATAAACCGGTTCGCATCGTTCTGAAACTGCTCCAGCCAGCCCTGCGCCAATTGGCACAGCGCATGGGGCTCTGCCAGGTTCCACACGGCTGAAAAAGGTGCTCCCAATCCCAATCCGATGCTGCTCCAGTAAGCGCCAGGGCTGACGCCCAGCTGGCGTCTGAAAACCGGGTACCATTGTGCGGTTATTTCTCCTACCGACTGGACGAAAGTCCTCTCACCAGCCATTTCCCCGCCTGGCATCTGAAACCAACGGGACGTTGTTTGCGACTGTTGGTCCATGGGGGCCAGGAAGATTCGTTTGGCGTCCGGCAAAGGCGTCTGGCCATCGCGGAACAGTCTGAGGGTCAGCGGCGCAATTACGCTGAGCGCCAGATCCTGCTGCAGCACAGAAACCAACGCACGTGCGGCCCGGGTGCCGGTGTTGTCCGGATAGTCGGTGCCAACCTGGTCAAGTAGTAGCGACGGTTGCTCCAGGCACTGGGCCAAAGACAATACGCTGCTGCGCTCGTCTTCGGCAGGTCTCAGCGCCTCATTCAGGACCAATTCCCTGTTCAGTTCTGACTGGCTCAGAAGGTGGTTGTAAAGCCGGGCCCATGGGCCGATCCCGGAGTTGTGGTCAGGCTCTGCCATGGCGACTCAACCCCCAGAGGAAGTACAGGCCGCCGACCAGGGCTGCCAGAAGCCCCGCCGGAAGCTGGTTTGGGTAAACCACAATTCGTGACAGGTAGTCGGCTACTCCCAACAACAGGCCACCGGCAAGGGCTGCGACAACGAGCTGCCGTCCAACGATCTGCTGGCCCAGTACCCGGGCGAGGTGAGGAGCTATGAGGCCCACGAAACTCAGCGGGCCGATCACGACCGTTGCCGACGCAGTCAGTAATGCGGCCAACAGAAGTAAAAGCAGACGCACTTTTGTCACCGGCAAACCCAGTGAGCTGGCCGATGTCTCTCCCAGGGGAAGAATGCTCAGGGGCCGGATAATCACCAGCAGGCTGGCCGAGATCAACACGATGAGCGCCAACAGGCCGAGAGCCTCGGCTTCCGAGACCAGCCAGGTGGAACCGTACATCCAGTTGAGAAGCTGCGAGGCCACGGTGCCACCGGAAGCCATCACCAGGCGAAGGCCAGCGTCCATAAAGACATACAGAGCGAGCCCGCCAAGTAAAAGCTGGTTACCGGCAAATCGGTGCTTGCGAGCCAGCAAGATCAGTAAACCCAGAGCCGCTCCAGCGCCGAGGGTGGCTGCACCCAGCTGTCCGCCCCGGCCGACGTCGGCGCCGAACAGGACAATCATGACCATGACCACCGCCGCGCCGCCGCTGATGCCCAGCAGTTCCGGGCTGGCCATGGGGTTGCCTGTCATGCGCTGGATCAATGTTCCAGCAAGGCCGAGGGCCATGCCAGCAAGAATTGCAGCCATGAGCCTGGGGCCGCGCCAGACCCAGGCCTCGTGCCACTGGGTGATCGGAGTCCAGCTCCACTCGGTCAGCCCGGGGGACCAGGCCATGGAGATGCAGATGGTGATCAGAAGGAGCATGGCTAAGGCCCCACCGATCACAAGGCTGGAACGTCGCTTCGGCAGGAAGCCGGCGGGGCTGTCGTCCTGCCCGGGCATATGATGGGTATTCTTCAAGCCTTGCAGAGCCAGCAGAATGATCGGCCCGCCGATCAGGGCGGTGGTGGTGCCGGTTGGCACCAGAGACCCGTCACCCCAGGTGGATGCCCAGTGGGCGAGGGTATCGGCCAGCAACAGTAGACCCGCGCCCAGAACACTGCTCCAGATAAGCCGTTCAGACAGGGTGCGGGCCCCCAGCAGTCTCGCCAGTACCGGTGCCGCAAGACCGATAAACGCCACGACGCCGACCCGGCTCACCACAGTGGCACTCATCATTACAACCAGAAACAGGGCCAGGACGCGGATCAGGCCAACCTTGGCGCCAAGAGAGCGGGCGGAGGTTTGCCCCAGTTGCATAACCTGAAGCGGGCGCATCAACAGAATCATGAATACACCCAGCACCAGCACCCGGGGCCAGAGATCCGTGAACGGTTGCCAGTTGTTCTGGACCAGGGAACCGGCGCCCCAGATAAACAGGTTTCCTAGCCACTCTCCCTTGAGCAGCAGGAACGCCATGTTTACTGCGCCCAGGAAAAAGGTGACAACAAGACCGGCCAGGATCACGGTGACTGGTGAAAAGCCCAGGCGCCAGGTGAGTGCGATAACCAGCCCGATGGCCAGAAAGCCACCGGAGACTGCCGCCAGATCCGGGCTAAGAGCCAGCAAGCCGGGGAAGAACAGGGTCGCGACCGTTATGCCGAACTGACCACCGGCTTCAACACCCAGCGTTGTGGGTGAGGCCAGGGGGTTGCCCAGGATCTGCTGGGTAACCGCGCCCGCAAGGCCAAGGCCACAACCAATCAGGACGGCCATGGCGACCCGCGGTGCCCAGCTGAAGTGGGCGAGTACCGACGCGTAATCATCGGCTTCGAACGTCCAGAAGGCGGCGATCAGATCGGCGGCATTGAGTTGGTCAAACCAGGGTACAGCGCTCGCGAGAAAGGCGCCAAACCAGATCAGCGCCGCAGCCACCGGTAACCTTGCTGGCAGGGAGGGGCGACCGACAGGGCTGTTTGCGGATTCAGCGTACATTGTCTGAACCTCCTGCTATCAGGCTGTCGGCCAGTAACGTCGCCAGCCGCTTGACTGGGAAGACGCCTCCGAACGGCCAGACCGGATCGATCTGGTACACCTGATCGCGTTGAACAGGCGGCAGATAGGTCCAGAAAGGGCTGTCTGCCAGGGTGTCGGACAACCCGGGCAGGGTCGGAGCAATGACAACAATCCGGGTGTCCTGATAGGGCGCGAGCGCCTCAAGCCCAGCGACCGAGAAACCCCAATAATTACCGGGCTGGGACCAGGCGTTTTCAAGACCAAGGGCGTCGAGGGCACTCTGATAAAGACCGTTTGGCGCATAAACGCGAACGTGGCGGTCGTCCAGGAAATTCACCAGCGCCACCGGCCGCTCGGTGAGGTTGGCATTCTCAAGACGACGGCGCTGAGTCTGCAGAGTCCGGTTTATGTCGTTGAGAACAGCTGCGGCGCGTTCCTCTCGGTCCAGCATGTCGCCCAGAGTGGTGAGCATATCGCTGGCTTTTTCGTAGGGGTTGGAGCCTTTTTTGTAAACACTGACAACGTAGGTCGGCGCAATGCGTTCAAGGAGGTTAGCGGCGGGTGCCATTTCGGAGCTGGTGACGATCAGGTCTGGCTTGAGTTCGGCGATGGCTTCCAGGCTCGGCGCCACCCGGGTACCGATGTTGGCCACGCCCTCGGGAAGTTCCGGTTCCTTGACCCAGACACTGTAGCCGTCGCGATCGGCAACGCCAACTGGAGTCACCCCGAGTAACAAAAGCGCCTCTGTCGCTGCCCAGTTCAGGGCAATAACACGTTGCGGGGTTTTATCCAGGCTGAGCGTGCCTTGCTCATGCTGCCATGTCTCCGCGCCGGCAAACACTGGCAGCAAACCCACAAGAAGTATGAAGCAGAATCGAAATCCCGGGACACGACTAGTGAACATAGGACACCCACTGGCCGGGCGCCCGCTCCATCACCCCCATGGGTACGCCATAAATGGATTCCAGGATGCCGGAATCCATGATTTCACGGGGGCTGCCATCGGCCACAAGCTGCCCGGATTTCAGGGCCACCAGGCGGTCGCAGAATCGTGCCGCAAGATCCACATCGTGCAACACAACGACAACCGTGAGGTCCCTTTGTTCGGCAAGACGATGTACCAGGCGCAGGGTTTCAACCTGATGTTTTACATCCAGGGCCGATATGGGTTCATCAAGAAGCAGGCATCGGGTTTGCTGGGCCAGCAGCATGGCAATCCAGGCGCGCTGGCGTTCACCACCAGAGAGTGTGTCCACGGAGCGATGCTGGAAGGCTCCGAGCCCGGTGTCGTCGATAGCCCCGGTAATCAGTTGGTGGTCTTCGTCGTTATAGCGGCCCAGCGGGCCGCGCCAGGGATAGCGGCCCAGGGCAACCAGCTCGCGCACCGTCAAACCATCAGTGCCCGGGGGATGCTGGGGGAGGTAGCCTACATTGCGGGCAAACTCCCGGGCCCCTGTGTTCCGGAAAGATTTTCCCAGAAGCTGTACTTCGCCAGAAGACGGTACATGCTGACGGGCAAGCACCTTGAGCAGGGTGGACTTGCCGGAGCCGTTATGCCCGAGCAGGGCGGTCACCTCACCCTCAACGAAACCGAGGTTGAGGTTTTGCAGTATGGTGGTGTCGCCAATACGAACACCGAGATTGGAAACGTCAAAAAAAACAGGCATGCAGGCTCCCGGAATTCTGAGGGCCTGCAGGATAATTTAAATGCGAATCACTATCAATATTCATATCGTTAAATGGCGGCCTGGATCTGGCCGGTCTGGACCCGCCACTGATTGGCGTAAGCGCCATCCTGGTCCAACAGTTCCCGGTGAGTTCCCTGTTCCAGCACTTTGCCGCCTTCAATGACCGCAATGGAGTCCGCGTCAACGATCGTGGAGAGTCGATGGGCGATCATGATGACGGTACGGTTATGGCCGATGCGCTTCAGGGACCGCTGGATGGCGGCCTCTGTTTCGTTGTCCACGGCGCTGGTAGCTTCATCGAGTACCAGTATTGGCGGGTTCTTCAGTAGTGCCCGCGCCAGCGAGAGGCGTTGCCGCTGTCCTCCCGACAGACGAACACCGCGTTCACCTACAGGCGTATCCAGACCCTCAGGCAGGGCTTCGATGAAGGACCAGGCTTCCGCGGTTTTCGCTGCATTGATGATGTCGGCATCGGTGGCAGCCGGATTTCCGTAAGCAAGGTTTTCCCGGATCGTGCCCTCGAATAGATAGACATCCTGGCTCACAAGCCCGATCGAGCCGCGCAGGGAATTCAGGCTGAGGTCCCGAATGGGTTGGCCATCGATGCGGATTTCGCCGTTGCTCGGGTCGTAGAACCGGAGCAGCAACTTGATCAGGGTGGATTTGCCGGAGCCGGTAGCGCCCACCAGCGCAAGGGTGTTGCCCGCTGGCACGGTCAGGCTGATATCCCGGATACCGGCGCCGCTGGAGGGATAGTGAAAGCTTACTTTGTCCAGCTCAACGTTGCCTTTTACCGGTGCCTCGAGGGCCTTCCCGCCCTCATCACGAACGTGCACGGGTTCGGCCAGAAGATCCAGAATCCGGCGTGTGCTTGCCATCGCACGCTCGAACAGGTCAATCACCTCGGCAAGGCCTGTCAGTGGCCAGAGCAGGCGCTGGGTCAGGAATACCAGCACGCCATAGGCCCCCACGTTCAGGCTGCCTTCGAGGGCCATCATGCCGCCCACCGTAAAGGTGGCGAGGAAGCCGGCGAGGATAGCCATCCGGATGACGGGAATAAACGCGGAGCTGATACGGATGGCACGGCGATTGGCCTCTACGTACGCTTCGCTGCTCTCCTTGAGGCGTTTGGCTTCCCGCTGTTCGGCGGTAAAACTCTTGATGGTGGCAATGCCGCCCAGGTTGTTCGCCAGACGGCTGGACAGGTCGCCCACTTTTTCCCGAACGTCCGCATACAGCGGCCCGGCTTTGCGCTGGAAATAGAAGGCACCCCAGATAATCAGGGGAATGGGAGTGAAGGCCAGCAGCGCAATGAGTGGTGAGAGCACGAAGAAGACGGCGCCCACGGCAACGACGGTCACCAGAACCTGAATCATTGCGTTGGCGCCACCATCAAGGAAGCGCTCTAGCTGGTTGACGTCGTCGTTCATGGTGGCCACCAGCTGACCAGAGCTGCGGGCCTCGAAGAAGCTCATGTCGAGGCGCTGGGCATGCTCGTAGGCGTCCTGACGCAGATCCGATTGCAGTCGCTGGGCCAGATTGCGCCAGAGGATCTGGAACAGGTATTCGAACAGGGATTCACCGGCCCAGATAAAGAAGGTGAGTACCGCCAGAATGGTGATCTGTTCCTGAGCGGTTTCAAAGCCCAGGCCTGCCACAAAGCTTTCTTCCTGGTTGACGACCACATCAATGGCGACGCCGATCAGGATTTCAGGGGCAATATCGAACAGTTTGTTGATGATCGAGCAGGTTGTAGCGGCGATGATCTGCCGGCGATATCCCCGGGCGTATCTGAGCAGGCGAGCCAGGGCAGCAAAACTGCTGGTGGTTTTGTGGCTGTGTGAGGACATACTCCGCTTCTCTCCCGTGTATCAGGCAGGCCAGAGGTAAGCCTGCAAATAGTAAGGCGGGAAGGGTAGCGGATCTGTCTTGGTTTTAAAATAGAATCATTATCACCTGCGGGCGTTTCTTTGGAGCCAGCGGTCGAGTTTGTCGGCGAATTCCTTGCGGTCGGTCTGGCTGAACGGGGCTGGCCCGCCGGTGACCTGACCGGCGTTGCGCATTTCTTCCATGAAGTTGCGCATGGCAAGGCGCTGGCGGATGTTCTCTTTGGTGAAGGCCTGGCCCCTCGGGTTGAAGACATCGGCCCCTTTTTCGATGGCCTCTGCGGCCAGTGGTATGTCCTGGGTGATCACCAGGTCGCCCTCCTGCATCTGGTCCATGATTTCGTTGTCGGCGACATCAAAACCGTGGGGGACCTGGCGTCGCTTGATGTAGGGGCTCGGGGGCAGGTTGATGGCGTGGTTGGCGATGAAGGTGGTGTCGATTTGCCAGCGGGTGGCGGCGCGGCAGAGGATTTCCCGGATTGGGACGGGGCAGGCGTCGGCGTCGACCCAGATTGGCATGGTGGTTCCTTCTTTTGGCTTGGTTCTGGTGAAAGTTTACCTTTTGTTGTTGTGAGCTTGGTAGTTGGTATCCGCGTATTCAAGACTGTGGTTCGGCTTGAGTGTTTGAGGCGTTGGAGCCGTTGTTCCAAAAACCGCTACGAGCACATCCATGTGCGCTTGTTTCGGGCCATCCATGGCCCTCTACATTTTTGGAACAACGGCCCCAACGCCTCTCTCGGACATCGGCGGTTTACCCGCGTTCACTGCAACAAAAGAAGAGGTGTTGGAGATGATTAATCGAATTCTGCTTTCAGGTTTTTTAACTCTTCTGTTTTCTTTACCGGCCGTTGCTGCTGATAGCAACGAAGAAGCCTGGGACGCTCTGAGAGACGGGCGGGCTGTTCTGATGCTGCGTCATGCATTGGCACCAGGGACTGGGGACCCGGGTAACTTTGACCTTAACGATTGCAGCACCCAGCGGAATCTGAACGACGTCGGTCGGGAACAGGCCCGGGCGTGGAAGCCGTTTCTGGCGGACCATGGGATTACCGAAGCGCGGGTGTTCAGCAGTCAGTGGTGTCGCTGTATGGATACCGCTACCGGAATGAACATGGGGGACGTGACGGAGTGGCCGTCGTTGAATTCGTTTTTCCGGAATCGTGGCGACGGGCCGACTCAGACGCGGCAGACGATTTCTCTGGTGAACCAGCTCGAAGAAGGCGCGCCGGTTATTCTTGTGTCCCATCAGGTGAACATCACGGGGCTGACCGGGATCTTCCCCTCGTCGAACGAGGGGGCCATTATCGCCTTGCCTTTGTCGGAAGATCCCACGGTGCTGGCGCGCGTCTCGCCCGGACGTTGATGGTATAATGCTGCGCTCATTTAATTAACAGGAAATGATAATGTCGCAGCTTCCCCCATGCCCGCAGTGCAGTTCCGAGTACACCTATGAGGACGGCGTTCAACTGGTTTGTCCCGAGTGTGGACACGAGTGGTCTGAGGCGGAGGCTGCGGCTGCGGACGCCGCGAAGGTGATTCGGGACGCGAACGGCAATGAGCTTCAGGATGGTGATACGGTTACGGTCATTAAGGATCTGAAGGTAAAGGGCTCCAGTTCCGTGGTTAAAGTTGGCACCAAGGTGAAGAATATCCGCCTGGTGGACGGTGATCACGACATCGACTGCAAGATCGATGGGATTGGTGCCATGAAACTGAAGTCGGAATTTGTCAAGAAGGCCTGATTCCCAGCGTTGCGTCCGGATTCTGTCTCTGTCTCCGTTGGTGATTCTCCGGATTATCTGCGGCTATTTGTCGCACTGAAAAACTTGGATGCATGGGACTGACTTTCTATTCTGTACCCCGACATCATCGACAAGGAATACCGGAAATGAAGTACTGCCTGAGTGTGTTTGTGCTGGCATTGGCTCTGGTGGCGCCTGCAGCCATGACCCATGATTACAGCCAGGGTCCTGTGACGGTCGATCATCCCTGGAGCCGGCCCACACCGCCCGGAATCCCGATGGGAGTCGGATATATGAGTATCTCCAATAATGGCAGCAGTGATATCTCCCTGGTAGGTGCTGCGACCCCGCGGGCAGGCAACGTCTCGATTCATGAAACCAGCATGCACGATGGTGTGATGCGTATGGCGCCGGTAAAAGATGGGCTACCCATACCTGCGGGCACTACGGTTGAGTTGAAGCCCCACAGTTTTCACCTGATGCTGGAAAAACTGGAAAGCCCGTTGCGCGAGGGAGAGAGCATTCCGCTGACCCTGCGTTTTGAGGGTGCGCAAGAAATGCAGGTTGAGCTCAATGTTGAACCGCTGGATGGCGAGGTGATGAAGAAACAGAGCATGGACCACTCCGGCAAGGAAATGGACCACAGCGGGCACTGACGTATCTGCCCGGCTTGGTTCTGTAGACTGACCGGGCTACCACTCCCTGTCTTCGGCGCTTTCCTCAGCTTCGATCTCGGCCTTCCTGGCTTGAATCTTCTTCATTTTTTCATCGGAGATTTTCATGCTGTGTGCACTGTCACGCAGTATCAGCAGGCTGCCGACGATCAAGGCCAGGGCGAGAATTATGAAGACCCATCCTATGGCTGGCATGTCTACCTCCCTCAATTGATCCCGTTTACTACATAGTGGACCACGCGTTCATCTGTCACAACCGTCAGGCATCTTGCCAGAGGGTTGTCGGGTCCAGCCGGTAGTACCCTTGCAGTGCCGCATAAACCTCGGGCTGCTCGTGTTTGAGATGACTCGGTTGCTGGAAAAACGCCTCAGTCAGTACTGCAAAGAATTCGGCCGGTTCAGTGGCACCGTAGGGGTCAAGCCATGGCTTCTGGTGGTGATGCAGGGTGTGCCTGAGATGTTCGTAGGCGTGGGTCATCGACGTTTGCCAGTGCCTGGCCTGTTCACCGCTGAGGGGTGGCGCACCGTCCGCGGTGCCGTCGAGATAATCCAGCTGGTGGGCGAATTCATGGAGTATCACGTTGTGGCTGCTGTGCCGATTCCTGGCGGCTTCCTCACACTCTTTCCAGGCCAGAACCACCTGACCCCGGCTTGAAGCCTCGCCGGCACGTATTTCGTGGCTTTCGCTGACAACCAGTCCGTCGCTTTCAATGTCTCTGACATGATAGGCGTCGGGATAGACCAGAATGCTGCTTACCTCGTCAAAGTCCGAGTATGGGCGGGCAAGAATGAGCAAGCAGGCGTGGCCGGCAATGGTCACTCTAACCCTGTCGTCCACTTCAAAGCCGTCACAGCCATAGAATTCTTTTTCGGCGAGAAAAAGCTGTACCCGCTGCTCCAACGTCTGCTTCATGGTTTCAGGAAGCTGCCGGTAAAGCGGCACGCTCTCCTCAAGATGATGGCGCCACGGGGCTGGAAAGGGGGCTCTCAGTTCCCTCTCTCTCCGCCAGGTACGGTAAAAAAAGAGGTAAAAAGTGGTGGCCGCGATCAGGGTCACTGCAAAGACTGCGAAAACAAGTGCTGCTGACATGGCGCTCCCGGCGACCGTTGATGGGTTAGCCCTATCTTACAGAAAAATCCCATCTGCAAGGGGCGAGGTTGCATATTGCTGGTTGTTCTCGAGCGCAGGGGATGTAAAGCTGATTGGGCTGCACTCATCGTCAAGGAGGTTGATATGTCGGAGAATTCCATTGTTGTGATCACCGGAGCAAACCGGGGCATTGGTCTGGAACTTGCCCGGCTGTACGCAAGCCGCGGCTGCTCGGTGATCGGTGTGTGTCGGGAAGCTTCGCCGGAGTTGAAAGAGGTCGCGGCGCGGATCATTGACAGAGTTGATGTGACGACTGATGAGGGCATGGCAAGACTCGTGGCCGGACTGGAAGGCGAGCACATCGACCTGCTGATCAATAATGCCGGTCTGCTTAAGGATGAGAAGCTGGGCAGCATCGACTTTGATTCCATTCGAACGCAGATGGAAATAAACGCCTATGCCCCGCTTAGGGTGGCTGAAGCGCTGGTTGACCAGATTCCCTCGGGAGGCAAAATCGCCAACATTACCAGCCGCATGGGCTCTATCGCAGACAATGACTCAGGCGGCCGCTACGGGTACCGCGCCTCCAAGGCAGCGCTCAATGCCTTCGGCAAGTCCCTGGCGATGGATCTGAAGCCCCGGGGTATCGCCGTGGCACAATTGCATCCGGGCTACGTTAAAACCCGCATGGTGAATTTTGGCGGGTTGATCACTCCTGAGGAATCGGCGAGAGGGCTAGCTGAACGCATCGATGGCCTGAGCATCGAGAACACCGGGTCATTCTGGCATAGCAACGGCGAAGAACTGCCCTGGTGATACTGAAACAATTTCCAATTGTTGACAGTTCCAACAAGCAGAATTTCGGGTTTAAGAGTAATCTTGTGTCAAATCAAAGGAATTCTGCAGTTTATGGAACGGGTAAACCATCTCGCGAATTATGAGCCTGCGCAGGAGCGCAGACCCCAGTTCTGGCGTCTGGCCATGCGGTGTGCCCAGATTGCCGGAACTGTGGACGTTATCTTTTTCTTTCTTTTCCATGCCTTGGGGTCGCCGATTCTGGCGTGGGTTAATGTGGTCAGTGTGGCCATGTACGCCGGTGCCTATTACGCACTCAAATACCAAAGGAACAAGATTGCGGTCGTACTTATCTGGGCAGAAGTGTTGGGCCATGCTGGACTCGGTATTGTCCTGATCGGTTGGGAGAGCGGATTCCACTACTACCTTCTGATGTTCATACCTGCGATTTGTGTGTCCGCGTCCCGAAGATGGGCGGTCTATGCACTGTTGGCCCTGTGGGGGTATTACATCGCCCTGGATGTCCTGATGTGGTACGTGGAGCCATTGCAGCCGATTCCGCAAACGGCTCTGCACATCGTCCATTTGTTCAACCTGAGTGTGGTCTTTGCCATGTTCAGTTACCTGGCTTCCTACTACCTCAGGATGGTAGTGACGGCCCAGCGCAAACTTCGGGAAATGGCGACAACGGATTCCCTGACCGGACTTTTCAACCGGCGTCATATGACTTATCTGGCTGAGAAGGAAGTGGCTCGATTCCGGCGCAGTGGTCACCCGGTTGGATTTCTGCTGCTGGATGTCGATCATTTCAAGTCAATCAACGATGCCTATGGCCATGAAGCCGGCGACCGGGTATTGGGCTTTGTTGCCGATGTGATTAGAGAGGAGCTTCGGGCCCAGGATCTGATCGGTAGATGGGGTGGTGAGGAGTTCCTGGTGATACTCCCTGACACGGATTCCATCAACGCGCGCGCAAGTGCGGAGCGGATACGAAATGCGTTTTTGGCCAAGGACTGGAGCGCAATTACTGGCGGTGATGCCGATGTTACGATCAGTGTCGGCGTGAGCGAGTTGCGATCCGGCGAGGACCTGAGTGCGGCAGTCAGCCGGGCAGATGAAGCGCTTTACCGGGGTAAGACTGCCGGTCGGAATCGGGTCGAGCTGGAAACCATCTGACAAGACACAGGGGTAGCGTTAATGAGTCTGGCAATTGCACTGCACGTTCTGTCCGCGGTTATCTGGGTTGGCGGTATGTTCTTCGCCTACATGGCGATGCGTCCGGCCGTGGTTGAGGTGGTGGAAGCTTCTCAGCGTGGTGTTCTATGGTCACGGACGCTTGAGCGGTTCTTTCGATGGGTGTGGCTCGCCGTTGCGCTGCTCCTGGTTACCGGCTATTGGATGATTTTCAGTGTTTTTGGCGGTATGGCTGGTGCTGGATGGCATATCCACGTCATGCAGACGCTCGGTTTGGTGATGATGTTGCTCTATTTTCACGTTTATTTCGCGCCGTTCAGGCGGCTCAAGCAGGCGGTCGCAAACAAGGATCCGCAGGCTGGGGGCGTTCAGGTGGGCAAGATTCGCCGGCTTGTGGGGATCAACCTGATCCTTGGCCTGATTGTGGTCGCCATTGGGTCTGGCGGGCGGTACCTTTAACCGGCTGAGCGATCGGGGACCAATACCATGTCTGATATTCGAAAGAGAGCCATTGCCGGCCTGAAAGCCGGCGATTCGTTTACCCTGGCACGAACGTTCACCGAAGATGAAACCCTTTCCTTCGGCGACATCAGCCGCGATCAGAACCCGGTTCACTATAGCGATGAATTCGCGCAAGCCAAGAACCTCAAGGGCAAAATCTGCCATGGCCTGCTAGTTGGAGGAATGATCACGGAAGTGGGCGGGCAGATCGGCTGGCTGGCGTCCGGCATGAATTTTCGCTTCCGCCGGCCGGTGTATTTTGGCGATACCATCACCTGTGTGTTCACCATCACCGAGGTGGATGAGCGTAACCGGGCCCGGGCCGAAGCGATACTCTCGAATCAACACGGAGAGCCGGTCATCGATGCCTGGTTGACGGGGGTTCTTCCGGGGCCCAGAGAACAGCAGGTGATGTCGGCACTTGTCAGCGAACAGAAAACGGAGCCTTCCGACTAACCCGCACCGTTCAATGCATCAGTCCTCCTCGGCGTCCCTCATGCGTTCCTGTCGCTCCCATTCTTCCTCTTTTGCCGCATCGATGATTTCCATCAGTTCGTCAACGTTGGCAGCGGTATCATCGTGCTGGAAGCAGCCGGTGAGCTTGCTGTCCGGGTGCAGGTCGCCTGACTCGTAGAGCGCCCAGATCTCCTTGCCGTAATCGGTATTCAAAAGTTCCGGCGCGAAGCGGCCAAAATACCGGCGCATATTGTCCACGTCGCGCTCCAGCATGCGCTCCGCGTTATTATTCCCGGCTGCATTGACTGCCTGGGGGAGATCAATGATGACCGGCCCGTTGGCATCGATCAGAACGTTGAATTCCGAGAGATCCCCATGGATCAGACCGGCACTCAACATGCGGACGACCTCGCGGATAATCTGGCCGTGGAAGTCGCGGGCCTGTTCTGGGGAGAGCGTAACATCATCCAGCCTGGGCGCGGCCCGGCCATCTTCATCCGTCACCAGTTCCATCAGCAGTACACCGTCCACGAAGCCCAGGGGTTCGGGAACCCGGACACCGGCGGCGGCAAGCCGGTAGAGGGCGTCTACCTCGGCGTTGAGCCATGCATCTTCCTGCTCCTTCTGGCCGTACCTGGTTTTCTTGCTCATGGCCCGGGCCCGGCGGCTGTTCCGGACCTTTCGACCTTCCTGGTACTTCACCGCCTGCTTGAAGCTTCGCTTGGCGGCTTCCTTGAAAACCTTGGCGCAGCGGGTCTGATCGCCACAGCGCACTACATAAACCTGCGCTTCTTTACCGCTCATCAGCTGGTAGAGCACCTCATCCACCATGCCGTCATCGACAAGCGGTTGCAATCTCTTCGGTACTTTCATAAAACCTTTCAGGCGGAAAGTGAGTCGGCCAGCCGCGTTGATTGATCTGGAACAAGGCTGGATCTGGGCAGGGCAGGGACAATGACTGCTACGGAGCATAGCTTACATGAAAATCTTTTTCCTGATCCTGTTGATTGTGCTGGTCGCGACTGCCTTGGCCCTCTGGTTCTGGCGCCAGACCGACCACGCTTCGGATCATGCCGCCATGGCCAGGTTGGCGGCTCTGCAACCAACTGCACCAGAGCGCTTTGATGTTTCTCTTCTGGAGGGACTGCCGGAGCCTGCCCAGCGCTATTTCCGGTACACCATTCAGCCTGGTACACCTCTGTATACCGTGGCGCGGATATCGATGACCGGGAAGTTTGGCATGGGCAATCGGGAGTCGCCCGACTACATGGATATGCAGGCCTCACAGGTTCTGGCCATGCCCGAAGGCTTTGTGTGGAAGATGGGTGCCAGCCGTGGCGCCCTGAGGGTTTCTGGCTCAGACACCGAAAAGTGGACGCGGTTCTGGCTGATGGGTTTGTTGCCAGTGGCCAGGATGGGCGGAGATGCGGATCACACCCGTTCGGCTTTCGGTCGCTATGTGGCAGAGTCGGTGTTCTGGACACCCGCAGCCCTGCTGCCGGGCCAGGGGGTCAAGTGGGAGCTTGTTGATGTCAATACGGCGCGTGTGATTGTCCGCCATAACGGTATGGAGCAGGCAGTGGATGTTGTGGTGGCCGAGGACGGCCGGCCGCTCCAGGTGAATTTTGACAGGTGGACCAACGCGAATTCGGAAAAAGTCCATCGCTTGCAGCCCTTTGGCGGCTACCTGTCAGAGTTTCGGGAGTTTGACGGGTTTCATTTACCGACCCGGGTGGAAGCCGGGAACTTCTTCGCCACGGAAAATTATTTTCCTTTCTTCATTGCAAGCGTAACGGGCATCGAATTTCCGAAGCATGACGCACTCGGGCACCCGGAATAGGGCCCCGGATGCCCCGCTATCTTTAACGAACAACAAATACCGAAATATCACTGTGTTTGACGATATTGGCGCCGTTCGAGTGGAGAATGTGTAGCCGGTCGCCAATTCCCGGAGGATGTGAGGCCATCACCACCAGGTCAGTGCCGGTTGTTTTGATCGCCTCAAGCAACTTGTCATCAAGCTCTACGGCCGTATCAGCAGATTCAATCACCATGCTGTCGGTGTCGATCCCATGGGATTTCCCCTGCTCTTCCGCGAACACACTCAGCTTCTCGGCAAGCTCTTTCGGGTTATGGGCAGCCGCTCCCGGGGTGCTGTTTGTCACGCTTACGTAGCACAGGGTGGCGTTGTAGTGTTTGGCAATATCAATGGAGGTATTGAGCGCCTTGACCATTTTATCGGTATGGGCGAGGTCGACCGGAACGAGTATCTTGCTGTACATACGAGTTCTCCTTTTCCGCCTGAGCCGCAGAACCTTGGTCTTCTGTCCTGAACCCAGATTGGCAGTACCCTTTCAGGTATGTCAAAAAAAGCCCGGTGAAGTTCACCGGGCTGTTGCGGTCCAAGGTGCCTGGTTACCGTTACACCAGGTTGTAAAGAAACACCACGGCGATACCCGCAGGCGTCAGGTATCGAAGAATGAACATGAATGCCCTGTAGCTGCTTCCCTGCAGACCAATATCGGCCGGCAGGCCTTCACGTTTCATTGCCCATCCGGCAAACAGGGCAATGGCCAGCCCGCCGAGTGGCATCATCAGGTTGGAGACCAGGAAGTCGAGCAGGTCGAACACCGTCTTGCCCTCGAAGAACGGGATGAAGCCGAGCGGATGCACGCTATCCCAGACGTTGAACGACAGCACGGTACCGATACCGATAAACCAGATCGCGAGGCCACCACCAAGCGCGCTTTTCGCCCGGCTGACGCCTTTGTGTTCCTCCAGCCATTCCACCACCGGCTCCAACATGGAAATGGCAGACGTGATGGCTGCGACCAGTAGCAGGGCGAAGAAAATAGTGCCAAACAGAGCGCCACCACTCATCTGGCCAAAGGCCAGTGGCAGGGTGACAAAGATGAGGCCGGGGCCGGCACCAGGTTCCAGGCCATTGGCAAACACCAGCGGGAAGATGGCGAGTCCCGCAAGAAGGGCGACGCTGGTGTCCAGAACGGCAATGGTCATGGCGGTTCTGGCAATATTCACCGTCTTTGGCAGGTAAGAGCCGTAGGCCATCAGAACACCAATGCCGATGCTCAGGGTGAATGCTGCGTGACCCAGGGCGGTCAGAACACCAGCGGTGGTGAGCTTGCTGAAGTCCGGCGAGAACATGAAACTCACGGCCCGGCCAAAGCTGCCGCTGTTCATGGCGTAGATCACCATCGCAATCAGCAGCACGAACAGCAATGGCATAAGCATGTTCACGGCTTTCTCAAGCCCGGAGCGAATGCCCCGACCGACGATAAACGCGACGATGGCCATGAACACGGAATGCCACATCAGCAGTTCCCAGGGATTGGCCAGCAACCCGCCGAACTGGCCGCCAATGGCCTCGGCATCGGCACCGGTAAACAGTCCGGTTGCAGCCTTGCCGATATAGACCAGCGCCCAGCCGCCAATCACGGCGTAAAAAGACAGCACCAGGAACGAGGCAATAACGCCATTCCAGCCGATCGCCCTCCAGCCTCTGGCGGTGCCTTCGGTTTTGGTCAGGGTGCGCATGGTCGCTACAGGGCTCTGTCCGCCCCGGCGGCCAATCATGGTCTCGGCAATCAGAACCGGCACACCAATCAGGAAGATGCAGGCCAGGTAGATCAGAACGAAGGCGCCGCCGCCGTTCTCTCCGGTAATGTATGGAAACTTCCAGATATTCCCGAGGCCTACCGCCGAGCCGGCAGCGGCCAGGATAAACGCCATCCGTGAAGACCAGAGGTTGTTGGCCTGCTGGTGTGGTTGGGTACTCTCACTCATTCTTTTCTCCGGCTAATTGTTTTTGTCGGATTGATGGTTATTGTCTCAACAGTAATTACTTGCCGAGCACCTCGCGCAGGGCTGGAGCCACTTGTGGCAAAACGCGGTCATTCAGGCCGGCGACATTCACCCGGCTGCTGTCGAGCATGTAGATGCCATGCTCCTTGCGTAATTCGCTAACCTGCTCGGGGCTGATACCGAGGAACGAGAACATGCCCCGCTGACGGGCGATGAAGCTGAAATCGCCCACCGGCGCGAGGGCGTCAGCAAAGGCGTGCCGCAGGTGCAGGATGCGCTCGCACATGCCGTCAAGTTCCTGCTGCCACTGGGATCGCAGGCCGTCATCGTCGAGGATGGTCTCCACAATCGCGGCACCATGGGCGGGCGGCATCGAATAGTGGGACCGGATAACGCTGAGCAGTTGACTGGTGGCAGCTGCGTTCACCGATGCTGTTCCCGAAATCAATGCGAGAGCGCCGGTGCGCTCCCGATAAAGCCCAAAGTTTTTGGAGCACGACGCTGCCACCAGCATTTCCGGTACCGCTCCGGCCAGATGCCGCAGGCCCGCCGCATCCGCATCCAGGCCCTCGCCAAGGCCCTGATAGGCCATATCCACAAACGGCAGCAGACCCTTCCGCTGGATCAGGCTGGTCACTTCCTGCCACTGGGCCAGGCTCAGGTCGGCGCCAGACGGGTTGTGGCAGCAACCGTGTAGCAGCACCACATCGCCCGCGTCGGCCTGCTCCAGGGTTTCCAGCATGGCGCCGAAGTCTACCTGCAGCGTCTGTGGATTGAGGTAGGGATATTCGCGAATGGTCAGGCCTGCGCCACCCAGCAGGGGGAGGTGGTTGGCCCAGGTGGGCGTGCTGACCCAGACTTTTGTATCCGCCTTGCACAGGCGCAGGAATTCGGCGGCCATGCGCAATGCGCCGCAGCCTCCCGGCGTCTGTATTACCGATACACG
Organism: Marinobacter salsuginis; assembly: GCF_009617755.1. Taxonomy (NCBI): domain Bacteria; kingdom Pseudomonadati; phylum Pseudomonadota; class Gammaproteobacteria; order Pseudomonadales; family Marinobacteraceae; genus Marinobacter; species Marinobacter salsuginis. The sequence goes on along the minus strand of NZ_BGZH01000002.1, from coordinate 342,133 downwards.
GCCGTCCCGGATCAGCGGGCTGTTGCTGCCCAGAATCAACTCCGCCATGGCACTGTTGAAGCTGGCAGAACCGGCAGGCCCCACGTAGCTCTTGGTGGTTTCTCCCTCAAGCAGGCGACGTTCTGCTTCATGCACGGCGGCCATGATGGGCGTATTGCCGGCATCATCCTTGTAGACTCCGATGCCCAGATCTACCTTGTCCGGCCGGGTGTCCTCGCGGAAGGTCTGCATCAGCTTCAGGATCGGATCCTGGGGCAGGGGCTGGAGCGCTTCAAACATGGTTTGCCTCCTTGTCGGCCTGTTGCGTGCGGATCAGCGTCGGGCGACCGGTGTCGAGCGCCTTGATCAGCTGTGTCTGTTTTTCACGGATGCTCTCTGCAGCTTGTTCCCTGACAGGACCGTAGCCCCGGACATCAGCGGGCAGTTCTGCCAGTTGCAGGAAGGTTTCGTAGTTGCTGGCATTGAGTTCACGGCAAATTCGCGCAACCAGGTTCTGGTAGTCCTTCAGCATGGCGCGATCAAGCTTGCGGTCTGCGGAGTAGCTGAACGGGTCCACTGCGGTTCCTCGCAGGCCGCGAAGTTTGGCCAGAAGTCGGAAAGCCCGGAACATCCAGGGGCCGAAACGGCGCTTTTTCGGGCGACCCTGGGCATCGGTTTCACCGCTGAGCAGTGGCGGGGCGAGGTGGAAATGAACCTTGTAATCGCCTTCGAAGGTTTCCTTGACCTCTTTCATGAAGTCGGTTTCGGCAAACAGTCGGGCCACTTCGTACTCATCCTTGTAGGCCATGAACCGATACAGCTGTTGGGCCACTGCGCGGGTCAGCAGAAGATTGGTTTCACCGAGGGCTTCCTCGGCCTTGCGGACTCCGGCAACGGCGTCCCGGTATTGGTCGGCCCAGCGCTGGTTCTGGTAGTTGATCAGATGCTTGTGACGGGTGTTGATCAGCTCGTCCAGGGTTGGTTCGGGCTTAACCTCGACCACCTGGGCGTTGTTGTCGTCCAGCAGATCGGTGACAGCGCTCGGATCCACGGCTGCCAGACGGCCCCAGCCGAAGGCTTCCTTGTTCCTGTCGATGGCGACGCCATTGAGTTCGATGGCTTTCATCAGAGCCGCCTCTGACAGGGGCAGCAGGCCTTTCTGCCAGGCAAAACCGAGCATCATCACGTTGGAGAACACGGTGTCGCCCATCAGCTTTTCAGCGATACCGTTGGCGTCCAGCTGGTCGAAGTGATCCTCGCCCACGGCGTTCTTCAGTAGCCCAAGGCGCTTGTCGGCCTTCATATCGGCGTCGCGGAAGAGCACGTAGTCGGCAGTCGGCAGTTCCGCCTCGTTCGCGACAATCCGTGTGTGGTTTGGCCGGAGCACGCTCAGGGCCTTCTGGGAAGACGCCACCACCAGATCGCAGGCGATGACCGCATCGGCCTGGCCATTGCTGATCCGCACCTGATGAAGCTTGTCCGGAGACGGTGCCATGCGCACGTAGCTCAGTACCGTGCCGCCTTTCTGGGCGAAACCCATGAAATCCAGTACCGAGGCACCGCGGGATTCCAGATGAGCAGCCATGGTGATCAGCTGTCCCACGGTCACTACGCCCGTGCCGCCGACACCGCCCACGAGCAGATCGTAGGAGCCGCTCATCTCCGGTAATTTCGGAGCTGGAATGTCAGCCAACTTGCGGGTGAGTACGGAGCCGGTGTCCACGCCCCGGGATTTGCGTAGCTGCCCGCCTTCAATGGTAACGAAACTGGGGCAGAAGCCGTTGACGCAGGAGAAGTCCTTGTTGCACGAGGACTGGTCGATCTTCCGCTTGCGCCCCAGTTCCGTCTTGCGGGGTACAACCGAAAGGCAGTTGGACTGTACCGAGCAGTCGCCGCAGCCCTCGCACACATGGTGGTTGATAAAGGCCCGCTTGGCCGGATCCGGGAACTGCTTGCGCTTGCGCCGGCGGCGCTTCTCGGCAGCACAGGTCTGGTCGTAGATCAGAACAGTACAGCCAGGGATGTCGCGCAATTCACGCTGCACCTGGTCGAGCTCGGATCGATCGTGGAAGGTGACATCTTCGGGGAACAGATCATGATGACCATCGTATTTCTCCGGCTCATCGCTGAGCACGACAACCCGCTTCACCCCTTCTGCGGCCATTTGCTGGGCAATCCGGTCGACGGTGATCTGCCCGTCCACGGGCTGACCGCCGGTCATCGCCACGGCGTCGTTGAACAGGATCTTGTAGGTAATGTTGACGCCGGCGGCCACCGCCTGGCGGATCGCCATGGAACCGGAGTGGAAGTAGGTGCCTTCACCCAGGTTCTGGAACACGTGGGGGTTGCCGGTATAGCGGCTCTTGCCAATCCAGTTGACGCCTTCGCCACCCATCTGGATGAGGGATTCGGTGTTTCTGCCCATCCAGGATGCCATGAAGTGGCAGCCAATGCCGGCCAGGGCCTTGCTCCCCTCCGGCACCTTTGTGGAGGTATTGTGGGGGCAGCCGGAGCAGAAATAGGGCATACGCTTGACGCCACCGGGGTCCTGGGCGTTGGTCATGGCGCTGATCTCTGCCATCCGCTCGCTGAAGTCCATCGAGAAAAAGCGCCCTAGACGGGCGGCCAGAAAGCCAGCAACCAGTTTGGGACTCAGTTCACCAACGTAGGGGATCAGCGGTCTGCCCAGTTCGTCCTGCTTGCCGGTGATCAGAACCTCGCCGGGGCGGTCCGGCTCGGACATGTATTCCTTGATCTGGCTCTCAATAATGCCGCGCTTTTCCTCGATCACCAGGACTTCTTCCTTGCCGTGCACGAAGTCCAGGATGCCGCGACGCTCCAGGGGCCAGACCATGCCAACCTTGTAGATATCCAGCCCCGTGTCCCGGGCCTTGTCTTCATCAATGCCCAGCAGGTCCAGGGCTTCAAGCAGGTCCAGATGGCTCTTGCCGGTAGTGACAATGCCGAAGCGGGCTTGCTTGTTATCGTACAGGCAACGGTCTATGCGGTTGGCGCGGGCAAAGGCCTGAACGGCCGCAAGCTTGTGTTCGATGCGGGTTTCCAGTTGCGGACCCGGCAGATCCGGCCAACGGTAATGCAAACCGCTTTCAGGGGCGGTGAAGTCATCCGGCGTGATGAAATCCGGTTCCGGCGGGATTTCGACAGACGCCGCGCTTTCCACGGTTTCCGAGATCGCCTTGAAACCGACCCAGCAGCCGCTGTAGCGGGACAGGGCGTAACCCCAGAGGCCGAACTCCAGGTACTCGGCGATGTTGGCCGGGTTGATCGTCGGCATGAAAAAGCTCATAAACGCCACATCGGACTGATGGGGCATGGACGACGACACGCACCCGTGGTCGTCACCCGCCACGACCAGCACACCGCCATGAGGCGAAGAACCGTAGGTGGTGCCGTGTTTCAGGGCATCGCCGGCCCGATCCACGCCCGGGCCCTTGCCATACCAGAGGCCGAAAACCCCATCCACCTGCCGGTCTTCATCGGTCTCCACCTGCTGGGTCCCCAGCATGATCGTCGCGGCGAGATCCTCGTTGATGGCGGGAACAAAATCGATCCGGTTCTCGTCCAGCAGGCCCTTGGCCTGCCAGAGCGCCTGGTCGACGGCACCGAGGGGGGATCCCCGGTAGCCACTGACCATGCCTGCGGTGTTCAATCCCTGTTTTCGATCCAGGGCGGCCTGCATCAGGGGAATTCGAACCAGGGCCTGCGTGCCGGTCAGGAAAACCCGGCCGGATTCCCGCAAGTAACGGTCTTCGAGTTTGTAATTGTCGAGCTGGGGGGTATCGGCGGACATGGCGCCCTCCTTTTTGTGCGTTTTATGACCAAAATTCTAGAGGGAAGTCCGCAAAAGGTGCTTGCTTATTGGGTCAGGGTTTTGAGAGTTTGCGAAAGGTTCTTTGATAAATGACAATAAAGAGAAAGAACCTTTGATTAAAATCAGGTGTTACCAAATGAAACAGGTGGGATTGGACAAGTTGGACCGGAAAATCCTCTCGGCACTGCAGCAGGATGGGCGCATCAGTAACCAGTTGCTGGCAGAGCAGGTGGGGTTGTCACCGGCCGCTTGCTGGCGCCGCGTGCGGACACTTGAAGAAAGCGGCGTGATTCAGGGGTACAGCGCCAGAGTGGATCCGGAGCGCATTGGTCAGGGCCTGTGCGTACTGGTCAATTTGTCACTGCAGCGGCATAACATCGATAGCACCGCGGAGATCGAGCAGCAGGTGAGCAGTTACCCGGAGGTGCTTCAGTGTTTCGCGGTGACCGGGAATGCCGACTTTGTGCTCAGGGTCATCGTGCCGGACATGGCCAGTTACGATCGGTTCCTGAACGAAAAGATCTTCACCCTGCAGGGCATTGCCCAGGTGAATTCAAACTTTGCGTTGCGGGAGATAAAGAATACCGAGACGATCCCGGTGGAAGGGATGCAGTAGGTTTGGTTGGGAGCAACAACGAAAAAAGGCAGCCTCGGCTGCCTTTTTCTAAACGTGTAGCCTGTTATTTACAGGGCAACTACGTTTTCCGCCTGAGGACCTTTCTGGCCCTGGGTAACGGTGAACTCGACCTGCTGGCCTTCAGCCAGAGTCTTGAAACCGCCGCCCTGAATAGCGCTGTAGTGAACAAAAACGTCCGGGCCGCCTTCGCGAGTAATAAAACCAAAACCTTTTGCTTCGTTGAAAAACTTAACGTTGCCGGTAACTGTAGACATAGTATTCTTTCCTGATTTCAATCATTTAGTGTGCCGTCAGATCATCATTCGTGATCATTGATCGGCGGTATGCGGGAAACAAAAAACTGGCGGGATCAAAAACAGGACAAGCTACTTATTACAGCTGAGCGGTCTTATTGATGAAATGCTTTGCTCAATCTTTCCAACGAGCCCCACTGTACTCCTGCCAATGAGAAAAGCAAAGCTATTTCTTGTAGGCATAAACCGGGTTAGTAGAAGTCCCGGTACCAAGGCTGTCCAGCCTGCGCGGTTTGGCAATGGCAAAGCCCTGGGCGTAGTCCACCTGGATCTCCTTGAGTGTGTCCATGATTTCCATGTCCTCGACGTACTCCGCAATGGTCTGCAGATCGAGGAAGTGGCACAGTTCGTTGATCGACCGCACCATAGCGTAGTTGGTCAGGTTGGTGGCCATGTCCCGCACGAAAATGCCGTCGATTTTCACGAAGTCCACGGGCAGTTTCTGAAGGTAGGCGTAGGAAGATAGCCCGGTGCCAAAGTCGTCCAGCGCGAACCGACAGTTCAGGCGCTTCATTTCACGCATGAAATCCGAGGCAAAGTGGAGGTTGGCGACAGCCGAGGTCTCGGTGACCTCGAAACACAGCTTGTGCGCCAGTTCCTGATGGGCCCGGAGGTTTGACTCCAGCCCGAGCATAAAGCTGTCATCGCTCAGTGAGGAGCCTGACAGGTTGACGTTCAGGGTGGCAATCCTGTCGAGCGACTCGGGGTTGTTACGCATCCACGCCAACACTTCGGAAATGACCCACAGATCAACCCGGGTACTGCGTTTGAATTGTTCGGCCGCCTCAATGTAACCCTGGGGCGAAATCTCATTGCCCGAGCTGTCTTTCAGGCCCAGCAGGAGTTCATACATCTTGCCTTCGCCGCTTTCAGGAGCGAGTGCAACAATTGGCTGTGCCCGGAGGTAGAGGCTGCCGTCGCGGATGGTCCGGTCGATTTCCGTAACCCACTGAGGCGTGCCAAGCTTTGACGGGTCCCTCTGTCCTTTCGCCAGCTCAATCCGGTTTCCTCCCAGTTTCTTGGCCGCCTTGAGGGATAGGCTCGCCTGGTTGAGAAGATCGCCGGGGGAGTGAGCGGCACCAGTAACCGGTCGAATACTGATACTGACCGTTGCCTTGTATTCCGCCGGCCCATGCTGGAAAACCTGCTGCTCGAAGTTTCGCCGCAGGGATTCTGCGAAATCCAGGCAGTCCTCCGTGCTGATGTTATTGATGAGCACGGCAAACTCATTACCGCTGATTCGGCCAACGTAGGATTCCGGGAACTTGGAACCGCACGCTCTCCGCAGCAGTTCGGCGACATCTCGCAACAGGGCATCGCCGGCTTCCGCACCATAGGAGGCGTTGATGACACTGAACTCGTCTATATCCAGGACCATAAGTGCGGAATCACTCTCGTCCGGCGACGAGGGTGCCGCGCTGATCAGCCTTGATACCTGTTTTTCGAAGTCGTGGCGGTGCATACAGCCGGTCAGGGCGTCATGTGTGGCCTGAAAATTCAGCTTCCGGTACACGTCCTCAACAATGCTGAACAGGCTTTGATCAAGGAACGGGATGTCGCCATCTTCAACCAGCCAGGCTTCGCCTTCGGCGAGTTTCTGGACAAACTCCGGGAATCCGTAACTGACTTCACTCATACCTTTGGGCGAGAGAAAAACAAACCGGAGTGAATCCTCGCCACCCCAGACCAGGCGCATGCGACGGGTCTCCCCGTTTTCAAACCAGGCTTCAACCCAATCGCCGACGGCAATGTCCTTTGCCCTGGAAACCCAACGGCTGTCTTCGAGCTCCGGGGGCAGCGTCAATGGTGTCTCATCGGCGTCGCCGTATTCCTCCACCCAGGTGGTCTCTGCCTCCGTAGTGCCCTGCAGGATTCCGGATAGCTCGTCTATGGCTGGTCGGGTTCGGGAAATATCACCGGTGGTTTTGAGTTCCCGCTCAATGAATTGCAGCATAACACTGCTTTCAAGTTCCCGTTCAAATGCCAGCTCACCAGAGGTGCCGGCTGGAGACAGCCAGGCCTGGAGCTGTGCTACGACATCAACAAGTTCCTCACAGTGTCGGCTTTCCGGGCCTTCCCGCAACATTGTCAGGACGATCAATTGTTCCCAGCCCGCCTGAAGCAGTCGAATCAGCGTTTTTGGAACCTGCCTGCCGCCGAGGAGTTCATTCAGTCGTTGCCGGGCTTCCTTGCGAGTTTTGCGCAGGCGCTCTTTGCCCTCCAGGGTTTTGGCCAGCCGTTCCGAGTTTCGGATAAATGATTGGTCCTGCCGCTCAACCAGCTGTTTCAGGCGTTGGCCCAGACTTTCCAGCAGGTCTGGATCCGATACCTCGATTTCCGTCAGTTCCTCGACAATGTCGGCAACCGTCGCTTCCAGTTTCTTGCTCGATGCCCTCTCTGCAAGGCAGATGTGCATCAGGTTATTGATTATGTCCCGGGCGGGGTGATCGTCGGTATTCAGAAAGTCCGGTGTTTCGACCAGCGTTTCAAACACCGGCAGCCGAAGTTTCTGCAGTTGGTGGCGAAGCGAACCCGAGAGTCCTTCGTTTGTTTCCAGCGGTGCAAACAACCGGTCCACCAGGTTGGCTTTTTCCACGGCTGTCCGGTCAAGGGCGCTGGCCAGTTCGGCGTCCGAGTCGGCCAGTTCCCGCAGCAAACCTGCCATATTCGGTTCATCCTCGTGCAACCTGTTCAGGAGTTCGCGGCGCCTGGAACGGAGGTTTTCCGAGAGCTTCGGATTGGGTTCCTCCCAGTCTGCGGGTTCAGACGAGGGGCTTGCCTCAAGCGCCATCAACTGGAACAGGGAACGGCCAGCCGATGGCATCCCTGACATTGAGTGCCCGGTGGCGTCGGCTTCCGCCGGCTTGTCCGATGTGCCCTTGTCCGTTTCACCTGGAGAACCTGTGTCCTCCTGGGCGTATTCCCTGAGCGACCAGTTCGCCGGCAGCTCGGTGATGTCCAGGGCTTCCAGTCCTGCCCGGCGGCAATCATTGATCAGGGAGCGGATGGCTGCGGGCCACACCCTGCCCAGAGCGCTCTCCCAGGCCCGGTAGATGGTCAGGCGGTGCTCCCGCGCAATACCCAGGTGGTCGACCATGTATTGCAGGCACACGCACAGTGCGCGAGGCGTTAGCGGGTTGTTGTCGTCGTTGACGTCCTGACGGAAGATCTGGTTAAGGAACTGGTTGAGCAAAAAGGTTGCGCCGGAGTTTGCTTTACTTATGCCCGTGGCGATGGCCTGCAAATCAAGCCAGTCTTCAAACTCGTGCTGTTGCAGCAGATGCAATTCTTTGGCGTTGTTGCCGGATTCGGGAGCTGGTTCAAGAGTTGTCTGGTTGGCCTGAAACTGCGCCTGAAAATCCTGGAGCATCCGCTGCTGTCGGCTCTGGAAGATGAAGCGCATATCCTTGAGTCGGGTGATTTCACGGAGCTCGGCCGCTTGTTCCAGATCGGCTTCAATGCCTTCGAACGTGCCCTCCATAAATTCCGGAAGCAACTGTTCCAGAAGTCGCCGGCAATGCTGGTGATAAAGTTGTTTCAGCGCGGGCGCCGGCCCGGGGTCCGCCAGTTTGCTCTTGCCCGTGTGCTGCACCAGAAGATCAACTTCGCGTTCGAGGTCCGGGGTGATGCCCTGGAGTTCGAGCGAAATACTGTCGCCCCGGCCGCTGCGAACCGCTCCCCGAAAATGGAGATGTTGCTTGTCATGATCATGATCGAGGAAAACGTGCAGATCCGCCTGGGCGGAGGCAGACGATGACAGTTGATCAAGCACAGCGGGTGAGGAGAAATGCTTCAGGCCGAGGCGGAGTTCTTTGCTGTCCAGAGTCACGCTGTCGATGATACAGCCACAAGGAATGAGGCCGGGAGTGACGACGACCGCATCCTTGCTGAGACTGGACTGTTTTGCGTTAAACCGGGCCATTGACCGCCTTCCTGAGCAGTGAAAAGTGAATTGTTGTTCAGATTATCCCCGATTGCAGTGTAATTTGAACTTCGCCGAACGCAAAGGCGAATCTACAAAAGCGACACATCAATTTGCTGACGGCCCAGGAGCCACGCCCTCATTATAGACGCTCGGAAGGTCTCAGTATCAGATCCCTGCCAAGCTCATAGCAGGCAAAGTCGTTTGCCAGATACAGGTTCCCTCTATAGATGCCCCTGGCTTCGGATTCGATCTCACCAATGTGTGGATAGGCGTTCGGGTTGAGCTGGTAGCGGGAGCTGAAATGGGTCAACACGAGATGCGGAACACCGGCGGCCTCAGCGAAACGGGCTACCTGGGCCGCGGAGCTGTGTTGTGGCCAGGGGCCGACCCGGTCCGAGACCTCCTGCGTGTAAGTTGCCTCGTGAATCACAACCTGGACATTCGTGCTTGCTTCGAGAAGCAGGTCAGGTTGGTCATTGTCACCGGCAACAATCACTTTGCGTGGTTTTCTGGCAATTTGGGTGTAGTCGTCGCAATGGGCCAGGCGGCCATCTTCCAGAACCACATCGTGGCCCTGTTGCAGTCGGCCCCAGGCTGGGCCGGCCTCAATACCGTCAGCTTCAAGCTTGTCACGCAGCAGCTGGCGTTCGAGGTTCTTTTCAGTGAACACAAATGCCCGGCAGGATACGCGATGGGAGAGGGCAACTGCCGTAACTGACAGCGCTTCGTCCTCCCAGTGGAAGCTTTCTGCCTCGGAATCAACAAATCGTATTTCAAAACTGAGGCTTGAGTCACTGTTGCCCAGCGCTGCCTCAACGAAGGTTTTTACCGGACGGGGCGCGATCAGGTAGAGCGGGGCGGTTCGGCCCAGCATGGAGGCGCTTGTGAGCAGCCCCGGCAGCCCGAATGTGTGGTCGCCGTGAATGTGGGTGATAAATATGGCCTGGAGTTGCATCACCGAATGATGCGTTCGCAACAACTGGTGCTGGGTGCCTTCCCCGCAGTCAATCAGGTACCAGTGTTTGGGGCCTCCATGACTCAATGCCAGGCCGGTTACGTTGCGAGCTTTCGTGGGTGTTCCGGCTGACGTGCCGAGGAAGGTGAATTCCATACCAGGCCTTTTCGGGTTAACGTGTCGTCTCTCTGTCCGCCATAATACGAAGGTAGCAGAATAGAGAAACCATTATTCGCGGTGATCGCTTAAGAGCCGGTTTTCGGAATACATAATAAGGAGTGCTGTCTTGTCTGAGTTGTCCAGTTACGAGAGTTTTTCGATCGAGGTCAAAGACCATATCGCCCATGTCCAGTTCAACCGCCCTGAGGCGCTGAACACCATGAACAAGGCGTTCTGGCTCGAGTTGCCCCGTTGCATGCAGGATATTGAAGCCAACACCGACGCTCGCGTGATTGTCATCTCTTCCACCGGCAAACACTTTTCGGCCGGCATGGACCTGGGTGTGTTCAGCGATCCCAAAGCGGTGCCCATGAATGGGGACCCTGGCCGTATGGCGGAGAACCTGCGCAGGGTTGTGCTGCAGTTGCAGGATACGCTGACCTCCCTGGAAAAAATCCGCCTGCCGGTACTTGCTGCCATCCATGGTGGTTGCATTGGCGGAGCTCTTGATCTGGTGTGTGCGGCGGACAGCCGTTATTGCACGGAAGATGCCTACTTCACCATCAAGGAAACCGAGCTGGGCATGACCGCCGACGTTGGCACGCTTCAGCGCCTGCCCAAACTGATGCCCGAGGGTGTGGTGCGCGAACTGGCGTACACCGGGCGCAAATTCTCCGCTGCTGAAGCCCGGAATCTCGGCTTTGTAAACGCAGTATACCCTGATCAGGAAACCATGCTGGAAGCGGTCATGGGCATTGCCGGTCAGATTGCCGCGAACTCACCACTGGCGGTGACTGGTTGCAAGGAAATGCTCAATTACAGCCGCGATCACAGTGTGGAAGACAGCCTGAAGTACATGGCCACCTGGCAGGCGGGCATGTTCCGTCCGACGGACATGATGAAATCCTTCCAGGCGAAAGCCCAGAAGCAGGCGCCCCAGTACGATGCGCTGTTTCCGCTGAAGCGGCTGTTCGATCAGTAAATGGCGCTTGGTAAACGGCGAAAATCCGGTATTTCCCCCAATGCTGCGCTGCTGTTCCAGGGCGGCATTGGGGTCGTAGGGTTGGTGGCCATTCTGGTATTCGGGATTCCGGTGCTGCTTATCGGCCCGGGGCTCTGGCCAAGCCTGATTTACGGCACATTGGGTGCCGTTGCGACTTACGGCTTGCTGCTTCTGCTGACGCGCGTGCCACGCCTGTTTCCGGAGAATCTTGAACGCCAGATGCAGGGGCTGTATGACTTTGCCTCCAGTTATTCTCCGTTGGTGTTGGTCTTGCTGTCCCTATTGGCCGGCGTTGGTGAAGAGCTGTTGTTTCGCGGCGCAATCCAAGGCTGGCTGATGGCGCATACCGATCCGGTGACCGCCGTGTTGGCGGCATCTGTGCTGTTCGGGCTGGTGCACTACGTATCGTTCACCTACTTTCTGGTAGCAACCGGGCTCGGTTTGATACTGGGCGCGGCCTATGCGCTATCAGAGAGCCTGGCGCTGGTTATGATCTGGCATGCCGTTTACGACATGATCGCGCTCTATTGTCTGCTCCGGTTTCCGCGCTGGTTTGGTGTGAAGATTGTCGAGCCCGCCGCAAACCGGCCTCATGAATAGTCGACATCTTCCCGGCCGGCACTCTTGCGCGCCTCAAAGTTGGACAGCTCAACGTTGATCGCATTGGTCGAGATCTGGATTTCATACAGTGAGTACAGCAGCGAGAGAGACAGCAGCACCAGGCTGGCGCCAAACGCCACCACGCCCGGCAATTCCGCGCCCAGGAACAGCAGGAACATGGAGACGGTACACAGGAAGAAACTGAGTACCCCGAATGCCTGCATGCGTTTGGTCAGCACAATCCGTTTGCGCAGCATGCTGATCTGCCGGGCGATGAGCGCGTGATCTTCCTCGGTGTCCATCTGCTTGAGCTGGCGTATGAGCTGCGCGAGCACCAGAAAACGGTTGGTGTAAGCGAGCAATAGCAACGAAATGGCGGGGAAGAGCAGGGCAGGTGTTGTCAGATCCAATCTCGTGTCCTTTTTTGTGGCGGGGTGTGAGCTGGCCTACCAGCTTCCGGAGTTCAGCCGTTGGATTGTTTTGACCGGCCGGTTGTAAAGATACACCCAGGCCGGCCCGTGGCGGGTGTCCATGGTCCGACGGATATACAGACTGCTCTGCGGGCGTTCAGGAAAGAAGTCTTCCAACTCGTCCAAAATCTTCAGCGTGGAATCGTTCACTTCATAGATTTCCACGCGAACGCCCGTGGAAGGTTCCTCTACAGCGCCTGGGTAGGGGCCCAGATGATACAGGCTCAGCTTCGGCATCCAGTCGGTTCCAACAAACCGCTCGCCTCGCAGAATATGGCTGTTGTTTCGGCCTCGCTTCAATGTGCCGTAAACCGCTACACGGTGCTTGAATCTGATTGGTGCTCCTCCTTTGTTCATGCGCTTGAATTGAGCATGGCAGCAGAGCGCAGGGCAGAAGTCAGTCGGTCCATCACGCCGCCACCGTGGCGCCAGAAGTGCCAGTATAGCCGTACTTCCAGGGTTTGTTCAGGCGCAATGCTTACCAGCCGTCCCGCAGCAATTTCCGGGCGTGCCTGCATTTCCGGAATCATGCCGTAGCCCATGCCGGCCAGCGCAAGGTTCACAAAACCTTCCGAGGAAGGACAGAGGTGGTGGGGGAAGGTGCCGTGATAGCCGCACTGGGCCAGAAACCTGTGTTGCAGCTGGTCATTTGGCCCAAAAACGATGGCCGGGGCATTCTGCAGGCTGGCCTCACTGAGTCCGTTCCCGAAATATCGGTCAACATACTCCGGCGTTGCCAGGGGCATGTAGATCATGGTGCCAATTGGCACGCATCGCGCACCGGCAACTGGCTGGGGGCTGCTGCACAGGCAGGCCGCCACATCCCCCTCGCGCATTCGGCGAAGGCCGATGTCCTGGTCCTCTACCACGAGATCCAGTAGCAGGGTTTCGTCCGCGCAGAAACTGCCTACGGCGGCCGCCCACCAGGTGGCCAGGCTGTCGGCATTCAGTGCAATGCGGAGTCTGGCGGTGGGTTCCGAGAGCGCCGGAATGGATTTGGTCAGGTCTCTTTCCAGCAGTTGCACCTGCTGAACGTGATTGAGCAGGCGCTGCCCGGCGGGTGTCGCTTTGAGTACCGGACTTCGGACCAGAACCGGTTGCCCCAGCCGGATTTCAAGTGTCCGAATGCGTTGGGAAACGGCCGACTGGCTCAGCCCAAGCGCCAGACCGGCGCGCTCGAACCCCCCGCACTCAACAACCGTCGCCAGCGCTTCCAGCAGTTTGTAGTCAATCATAAGGAAAACTGATGCAGCATAATGAGTATGAATTTCCAGTATAGATGTAAACCGGTAACCTTGCGCCATTGAGTGAGGAGAAACCAACGTGCTTGAGAGTTACCTGACCGGATTGATCGTGTGTGGCGGCATTATCGTGGCGATTGGCGCGCAGAACGCCTATTTGCTGAGCCAGGCAATTCGCCGGGAACACCACTGGTGGTCAGCCGGCTTGTGCATGGTGGCGGATGTCACGCTTTTCACGCTGGGTATGTTCGGCATCAGTGCTGCCCTGATGGCCATGCCGGAGGCCCTTGAGATTCTCCGCTGGCTGGGGGTGGCGTTCCTTGGCTGGCTTGCAATCCAGTCATTTGTTCGCGCCAGCCGCGGCAGGGCAGCCCTGGAAGCGGGTGAGGTGACCAAGCGAAGCCTGAAGGCCGTCGTGTTCACGACCCTGGCGGTCACACTGCTCAACCCTCAGGTTTACCTGGATACGCTGCTTCTGATTCCGGCTGTCGGCGCCCAGCAGGAAGACGCGACTACCTTCGTGGCTGGTGCGAGTAGCGCCTCGATTCTCTGGTTCGGCCTGCTGGCCTGGGGTGGCTCGGCGCTGGCCCCGATTCTCGCGCGGCCGCTGGCCTGGCGCATTATTGATGGCGTCATCGGCGTTATGATGGCTGCTATCGCCCTGCACCTCACGTTCAGTGGTCTTTAATATCGGTGGTCTTTAATATTCAAACGGTCGTATGAATTTCTTGCATCAGCGCACGACACAGAGGAAGATAGTGTGCTACTGAATTTGCAGTCATTTTTACCACCGAGGATATGTGATGAATTCCACCATACGTCGCTGGCTTGCCAGCGCAGGGGCCATGCGCCGCATGCTGTCCACGTTTGCTCCCTATCTCGGAGCAGGCATTCGCGTTACCGATATTGCCGATGACTTCAGCTCGGCAACGGTGGAGATGGGCCAGCACTGGTACAACACCAACTACGTCGGCACCCACTTCGGCGGCTCTCTCTACAGCATGGTTGATCCCATGTACATGCTGCTACTGATGCGTAGGCTGGGGAACGACTACATCGTGTGGGACAAATCCGCGAGCATCGATTTTATTCGCCCCGGCAAAGGCAAGGTGATGGCCCGGTTTGAGCTGACCGATGAGCGTGTTGACGAGATCCGCGCCGCAACGGCAAACGGAGACAAAATGCTGCCAGAGTGGGACGTGGATATTGTTGATGAATCCGGTGATCTGGTCGCGCGCGTGCACAAAGTACTCTACGTGCGTCGCAAAAATCGTTGAAGCGGGCTGGTCAGCCCGGCTCAGTCGAAGCGCCGCGCTTCGGTCAGGCGCCCTTTCCAGTAATAACCGCTGATTGAAGACTGGATAACGCCGGCAGACGTGGAGGCGTGGATAAACCGGTCTCCGCCCATGTAGATGCCCGCGTGCTGCTCCTTGCCGCCAATCTGGAAGAACACCACGTCGCCCGGCTGAATCTCGCCAGGATGTACTACATCACCACTGGCCAGCATTTGGCCGGTTGTCCTGGGCAACTGTTTGCCGAGGCCTTCCTGATAGGCGGTAAGAATAAATCCGGAGCAATCGAAGCCGTCAGAAGAGGTGCCGCCGTATTCGTAGGGGGTTCCCCGGTAGCGCTCGAACACCTGCCAGAGCTTTTGTGCCTTGTCGGAACCGGATGCCTCAACAGGCAACGGCTGCACCGGCGCGGATGAGGACGGCTTGATATTTCCGCTGCTGGCGCAGCCGCCAAGTAAGAGCGCCATGACTGCCAGAGCGAGAAGATTTTGCAGGGAATTGCGCATGCTCAATCCTGTATCGGTGTCCTCAGCCTACACTCTAAGCCCCGGGCCGCCTGATGTCAGGTTACGATTCGTGAGATTTTGTAGATCTCGTTATTGGTTTACCGGCTGATTCCGGAGGCCTCGAACCGGGATCACGAACCTCCGGACAATCAGGTTTCCCGGATCAGGTCCGGCCTGTCATGTCTCGGGTTATTGACCTCCTGGGACACGGGAACGGCTTTCAGATGTTCCGGGTCCAGGCGGTGGGTTACTGCCCGTATCCGGGTGCGATCACTGATTTCCGGGTTCAGCCAGTCCCTCAGACAGCCGGGGTGGAGTACCACTGGTTGGCGATCATGAATGTGTTTCAGGCTCTCGCTGGCGGGCTCGGTAATAATGGCGCAGGCGGTGGTTTCGTCGCCCTCCCTCGGTGTCCAGAGACCGGCAAAGAAAATGGCCGGATTCTCCCCGGTGTCCGATGGCGTGATGTAGTAAGGCGTCTTGCCCTGTTCACTCTGCTGCCATTCGTACCAGCCATTGGCAGGAATCAGGCAGCGGTGGTGGGCAAAGGCGTCCCGGAAGTACTTCGAGGTAGCCGCTGTTTCTGCCCGGGCATTGATCGGGGCGGGGGCCTTTTCATCTGCCCAGGACGGGCGAAAGCCCCAATGGGAGTGCGCCATGATCAGGCTACCGTTCATGCTCATGCGGATCATGGGAATGCCAGTACCGGGCGGAATGTTGTAGCTGGGATTAAAGCGCCCGTCCACTTCCATACCTTCGGGAAAAAACTCGAGGATCAGCGTATCCGGAGGTGTATAAAACGTGAATCGTCCGCACATGGTGTCGGCTGCTTCCTGTCCCGGGTTTAATGGGGAGCGGTCCTCATGGGAGCCCGCTGGTTCGTATTTTGTTAACCTTAGCAGATGCTGAAAATATCCAACGCTGTTGAAATTGGCGACTGGGAGATCGAAATCACCCAGATCCGCGCCCAGGGTGCCGGTGGCCAGAACGTGAACAAAGTGGCCTCCGCCGTACACCTGCGCTTTGATATCCCACACTCTTCCTTGCCGCCTTTCTATAAGGAGCGGCTGATGTCGCTCAATGATCAGCGAATCAGCAAAGAGGGTGTGCTGATCATCAAGGCGCAATCTTTTCGGACCCTGGAACTGAACAAGGAAGATGCACTGGAGCGGCTGAAAGAGCTGATTCTTGAGGCGGTAAAGCCCCGCAAGGCCCGCCGACCCACCAAACCGACCCGCGCTGCCCAGCGCAAGCGGGTGGATCGTAAAACCCAGCGAGGCAAAACCAAGGCCCTGCGGGGCAAGGTGTCGGTCTAGCCAGTTCCCGACCGACTGTTCAAAGTCAGGCCGAAGCCGGGCTCAGGTCGCCAGATTCAACCTCTGCCAGGAAGGCCCGGATATCCTCGAAGGCCTCTTCGGCTTCCGGGAGCAGTGGCACGAATATCTGCCACACATGCACCATGCCTGGCCAGGTGTGGAGCGCGACCGGAGAGCCGGCAGCCTTTGCCCTGGCGGCATAGCGACGGGCATTGTCCAGCAACATCTCGGTGTCGCTGGCCTGTATCAGTGTTGGTGGCAGGTCCCTCAGGTCCCCGCGCAGTGGCGAGGCAACAGGACTTGTCGGTGAGACCCGGAATGCCGCCAAGGTGGCCCACCAGATCACTGGCAGGGGGATTTTCGACAAGCCGCCGAACACAGGCCCGAGCAGGGGATCGGTACCAATGTTGTTGCGGTTGCTCGGCGCCGTCAGGGTCAGATCGGTGGAAGGCGAAAAAGCGATTGCGGCGTCGGCCTGTCGCAGGCCATTGTCACGAATCCACGCAATGAGCCCCAGGGTATGACTGCCGCCGGCCGAATCCCCGGCGATCAACATAAAGTCTGAAGGCTCGTCACCGTCCGGCCCGTGCTTCAGCAGCCAGGAGTAGGCATCCCGGCAATCCCGGACACCGTCCATGAAACGGTTCTCAGGCATCAGCCGATAATCCACGGCAAAAACAGCGGCACCAGTGATCGCCGACAGCCTGTCCGTAATCGCCCGATGGCTTCTGGGGCTGCCGGCAGCCCAGGCACCCCCGTGGATGTACAGAACTCGCCGCCGCGTATCGCAACCCGGGGCCAGGACCCACTCTCCCCTGGGCGATGCGTTGAAACGAAACTCGGAAGCCAGTTCCAGCCCTTCACTCAGGCCATCCATGTGCTTGCGGAGCGCCATCAGTCTTGCCTTGCCCCGAAGTCCCCGGGAGGACTCGCCCATCTCCCGGATGCGCCCCAGTACCTCGCGATTTGCCGGGCTTGGTTTGCCCTCCCGAACCGGAGGATTGTCTCCGTCCAGATGCGACAGATCTTCAAGCCGGAACAGCAGAAACGTTGCGGCAACAATGAATACGATGACGGCAAGAATAATCCAGAGCATGGTCGATCCGTACGTTATTGGCCCCTCATTGCGGGGCGAACTATCCTTTAAATAATACTCGCAGATTTGTCCCGGTTCTGCCCGGAACGGTCACAGAAGGAGTCGCGTGTTGCAAATTGCCTATCGGGCCAAAGACATAACCGAAGCCCACATCGTGGCAGGTCTGTTGGAAGCCAACGGTATTGAGGCTTATGTGGGCGGCCACTATCTCCAGGGGGCAATGGGCGAGATCGGTGCCGCAGGTTTCAGTAATGTCCATGTCGATGACGAGGATCTCTACCGGGCAAGACAACTGGTGTCAGAGTATGAGCAGACTTCCGGTGGCAGTGTCAGCCGCGCGGTCAGCGACGATGAGGATCGCCCCGACCACTACGCCCGCTGGTTCCTGTTCGCCTTCGCCATCCTCACCCTGATCCTGCTGCAAATCTACTGACTGATCGATCTGGTGTCAGCGGGCGTAGCCCTAACCACATATCACAAGCAACAGGAGACGAATCTTATGGCAGACCAACCTGTAATGCTGATCACCGGCGCGTCGTCGGGTATTGGTGCAGAGACAGCGCGAGCAGCGGCGAAACAAGGCTATCGTCTGGTGCTGGCGGCCCGTTCCGAAGACAAGCTCAAAGGCCTGCAACAGGAACTGGGTGGCGAGGACACGGTGTTGACGGTGCAGTGTGACGTCCAGAGCGGTGATGATCAGAAGAACATGGTCGACCAGGCTCTGAAAGCCTTTGGCCGTATTGATGCGGTGTTCGCCAATGCCGGCCGGGGCGGTGAGCCGGGCGGATTCAGTGGCGCTGATCCTGAGGTCTGGAAGGACATGATCCTCACCAATATCTACGGTGTCGGGCTCACGCTTCAGCACTGCATGCCAGCACTCAGGGAGAGCAAGGGCCACTTGCTGCTTACCGGCTCTGCGGCAGGCCGTACCACCATCCCCGGTTCCATGTACAGTGCGACCAAATGGGCGGTTTCCGCCATTGGATATGGTGTTCGTGAGGAGCTTCGTGGCTCCGGTATCCGCGTTACCCTGATTGAGCCAGGCATGGTAGACACGCCTTTCTTCGATGAACGTCCTGGCCACGCACTGAAGCCGGAAGACATTGCCAATGCGGTCATGTATGCCGTGGCGCAACCGGCACATGTGGATGTCAACGAAATTCTTGTCAGGCCCACGCCGAAGGTTGAGTAAGTCGGCGGATCAGCCAAAAAGGAGGTTGTTTTGAGCCAAACAGATCGCGTCGCATTGGTAACGGGCGGCGCTCGGGGCATCGGCCGGGGCATCGTGCTTCACCTGGCCGGTGCCGGTTGGAAAGTGGCGTTCTGTGATACCGACAAGGCCGTGGGTGAGCGATTGGCCGCCAGTGCCGAGCACCAACTGCGCTTTCTGCCAGGCGATGTGACCTCGGAAACCGATGTGGAGCGTATCGTTGCCGAGACTCTCCGCTGGGGCGGCCGCCTGGACGCCGTTATCAACAACGCCGGAATCGCCAATCCGGAGACCGGACCGGTGGAGGAGCTGAGCCTTGAACAGTGGCAGCGTCGGCTGGATGTGAACCTGACCGGGCCGTTCCTGGTCACCAAACACTCGGTACCGCACCTTCGAAAAACGAAAGGCGCTATCGTAAACATGGCCTCGACAAGGGCGCTTCAATCCGAGCCAGACACGGAGGCGTATGCCGCCACCAAGGGAGGCATTGTGGCTCTGACCCATGCCCTGGCCGTGAGCCTTGGTCCGGATGTCCGGGTTAACTGTATCAGTCCGGGCTGGATCGATACCCGGGCCTGGCAGGGGGACTCAGAAGAGTTTGAACCGCTCTCCGAAACCGATCACTTGCAACATCCGGCGGGCAGAGTAGGGCAGCCCGGTGATATCGCCTCATTGGCGGCTTACCTGATATCGCCCGAAGCTTCGTTTATCACCGGTCAGAACTTCGTGGCAGATGGCGGCATGGTACGCAAGATGATCTACGAGGAATAAGGAATTGCCACGGATCTTCTTCGGCCTGGAGCTCCCCTCCGAAATCAAGGAGCGCTTGCTGAACGTCAGGGTCTCGGTGCCGGGCGCCAAATGGCAGAGTGCCGAACAATTGCACATCACACTGCTGTTCCTGGGTGGGGTGGAAGAGAGCCGTCTGGAAGCCGTGGTTGATTCTGCCCGTGCAATTCGACCAACCCCTTTCGAGCTGGAAGTCTCTGGCCTGGGCTGTTTCGGCCAGTCGCGGAGGCCGCGGAACCTTTGGGCCGGCGTTCAGCCGGAAGCGCCGGTGGCCGACATCCACGAGGCGCTTGGGCAGCGAATGGAGAAGCTCGGGTTTGAGGCGGAGCGCCGGTCCTTTCTTCCGCATATTACCCTGGCCAGATTCAAGCGACAGCCGGGCTCTGTTGAGCGCCTGCTGGCCGAACAGGGTGCATCCGTGTTCGGGCAATTTGCGGTAACCGAGTTCGCCCTGTTCGATAGCAAACCGGGCCCGGCAGGGTCTGAGTATCGTGTCATCGAACGCTTCCCGCTGAGTGGGCCCGGGTAACGGATTTAGCTTGACGAAAAGCCGTTGCTCCACCAAAGATGAGGGCAAATCAACGCCTTTGCTGAGGTGTCTATGTGTCCCCCGTTTTCCGATCCTGATCAGCGCCTGTATGTCCGCAATGCCACGCTGGCGGATATTCCCGGCATCATCCAGCTCAGCCGTCGGGTTTATGAAGGCACAGGCATGTACGGCTACACCAAGGGGCCGCTGACCGGGCAGATCAATACCTTTCCTGACGGGCAGTTTGTCGCCATGCTTGGGGATACTGTAGTCGGCTACTGTGCCACGTTCCGGATCGCCGAGGAGATCGCCCTGGCCGCTCACGACTGGACGTCCATAACCGGCAATGGCTATGCCTCAAGGCATGATCCGGAAGGCGACTGGCTCTACGGAATGGAAGTCTGTGTTGATCCGGAATGCCGTGGCTACCGCATCGGTGAGCGGCTCTACAACGAGCGCAAGCAGTTATGCCAGACGCTGGGGTTGCAGGGTGTGGTCTTCGCCGGGAGATTGCCGAGTCTGCGCCAGCGCCTCAAGAAATTCACCAGTGTCGAAGAATACGTCGAAGCGATCCGGAGCAAGGAACAGAAGGATCCGGTGCTGTCCTTCCAGCTTCATCAGGGGTTCGAGGTACACGGTATCATTCCGCATTATCTCGACGCCGATCACGACTCCATGGGCTATGGCATTCACCTGGTCTGGCGCAATCCGAAAGTACCCCAATCCGAGAAAAACGGGCGCAGGAAACGGTACGGTCAGCGCATGCGCGATACCGTGCGAATCGGCACGGTTCAGTATCAGCAACGCCCGGTAGCGTCGTTCGATGAATTCAGTGAGATTGTCCGGTATTTCGTGGACGTTGTTTCCACCTACAAAGGCGACTTTGTCGTGTTTCCGGAGCTGTTCACCCTGCAGCTTCTGTCCATTGAGGCCCGCAAGGGCAGCCCCGCCGAGACCTTTGCCGCCGTTACTCATTACGCCGAGCGCTACCGCGAACTGATGCGCGATCTGGCGTTGCGCTATAACATCAATATTGTGGCCGGCTCCACCCCGGTCCGTGAGGAAGACGGCACCATCCGGAACATGGCGTACGTGTTTCTCAGGGATGGCCAGGTGTTCAGCCAGCCCAAGATCCATCCGACGCCCAACGAGGCCTTTTGGTGGAACGTGCAGGGCGGTAACCGGGTCAGCGCCATCGAGACCGACTGTGGCACAATTGGCGTGCTGATTTGCTATGACGCGGAGTTTCCGGAGTTGACCCGGCATCTGGTGGATCAGGGCGTGCATATTATCTTTGTGCCCTTCTGTACCGACGAACGGCAAAGCTATTTGCGGGTGCGCTACTGCTGTCAGGCCAGGGCCGTTGAAAACCAGGTCTACTTGGTGTTGTCCGGCAACGTGGGCAACCTGCCGAACGTTCCGAACATGGAAATCCAGTACGGACAGAGTTGCATCCTGACACCCTGCGACTTTCCGTTTGCCCGGGATGGCATTGCTGCTGACACGGAACCCAACGTGGAAACCGTCGCTTTTGCCGATCTGCGCCCGGAAGTGCTGATCACCGCCCGCAACAGTGGTACCGTGAAAAACCTTCAGGACCGCCGGCACGATCTTTACAGCGTGACCTGGCGCGGTGAGTGAACCGGATCGACAGGAGTGTCGTTTTGCCCGATAAAGGGTCCGTACAGTCCAGACGCATCGGACGTCGGCTTTTCTGGATCGGTGGCCCGGCACTGCTCGCCTGGCCCCTGGCAGTCGCAGGCTGGTCTTTTGCCATTGATCAGGGCTCGATAGGCATGGCGTTGCCGGATATCCGGTCTGGTGGTTGGGAAGTCACCGGAAGCCAGGCGGATATCAGACCCTCTGTCACGGCCGATAGTGATTCTGCGATTATCGAATTTGCTCCTTCCTCCCTGATTATCACGGAATATCTCGCCTATACCGGGGCGGAGCAGCCGTTGAGGTTCAACACCCTGCGCACAGACCTGAGCAATTCCACCGTTACATTGGACTATGGCGCGTCAGGCTCCTGGGCAGACCGAATTGCGATTGACGGCGATATCGCCGTTTCTGCCACCCGTGTTGAGCATCCGATCCTGTTGCCGCAGGCATGGAACTTCGAGGGAAGGGCAGAAGGTCGCCTTTCCGAACTCCGCGTCCAGGGAACCTTGGTTTCTGACTCTGGTTTCTCCGCCGATCTCGACGTTCAGCTTGACCCCGATGGCGGCGTTTCGGTTGCTATCGAGTCTGTTATCGACGGTAAACAGGGCGTTCGGGCCCTGGCAGGCACTCTGTCTGGCTGGCCGGATCTTCTGACCGTCGATTCCGGCAATGCCCGCCTTCGGATGGCAGTTTCCACCGGCAGGGGCGGTGAGCTTGAAGCCAGTGGGATCGCGGATTTGCAGGATGTCGGGGGTGTGTATAACCGCACGGCCGTGTCCGGACTCTCAGGCCGGGTGCGGGTATCTCTTGAGAATTCGCAGGTGGCGGGCAG
Organism: Marinobacter salsuginis; assembly: GCF_009617755.1. Lineage (NCBI taxonomy): Bacteria > Pseudomonadati > Pseudomonadota > Gammaproteobacteria > Pseudomonadales > Marinobacteraceae > Marinobacter > Marinobacter salsuginis. The sequence continues at coordinate 319,807 of NZ_BGZH01000002.1, read as the reverse complement.
TTTCAGGGACCTGGCCGTTGGTGAGATCAATGCCGGCATCCCCGTCAGCTCGGTTCGGTTCTCGGCGAACTACAACGCCCCGATGACGGAACTGCTGGCCGGAACTCTGGAGGTTCAGCAGGCCAGAGCCCGGTTCCTTGAAGGTACGCTCAGAGTTCCTCCTGCGGTGTACGAGTTGGCAGGTGGCTCTGGCCGTATCCCCGTTGAGGTTGAGGATATCTCCCTGAGCCGTCTGATGGCGGTGTATCCAGCGGAGGGGTTGTCCGGAAGCGGGCAGCTTCGTGGAAGAATCCCTCTGGGTATCAGTGGCGACGGGGTGCAGGTGAGTGCAGGAACAGTGTCAGCCATAGACCCGGGTGGCCGTTTGCAGCTGCCGGCGGACAAGCTTCAGGCAATGCTGGGTGGCAATCAGGCCATGGATGTTGTGGTTCAGGCGTTGCAAAACTTTCACTATTCAGTGCTTAACAGCACGATAGACTACGATGAACAGGGTAAGTTGACGCTGGGCCTACGACTTGAAGGTAAAAACCCGGAGCTCAGGGGCGGGCAGCCAGTCGTGCTCAATGTCAATCTTGAGGAAGACATTCCGGCGCTGCTGACCAGTCTTCAGTTGAGTGGCCGGGTGAATGAAGCCGTTACCAGACGTGTCCGGGAGTTGCTGCAGGAATCCGGTGAGGAGACAGCACCATGAGAAAGCCCTTGCGGCCGGAAAGGCCGCCATATGCGAGAATACTGATGACAGCGATGCTGCCAATGGCCATGGCGGCCTGCACACCCACAGTGCAGATGGCGGCACCCAAAGAGCCGATTACGGTCAACCTGAACGTGAAAATCCAGCACGAAATCTACGTGAAAGTGGATAAGGAAGTGGATGACCTGTTCAGCGAACAGGGTCTGTTCTGACTGTACGCGGAAAGTTTGAGGGGTTAACGATGAAACGATTGATGCAGATGTTTGCGCTGGTTCTGGCGTTCGGTATCAGCGCCTCCGTTCTTGCCATGGGGCTGGACGAAGCCAAGCAGAAACTGGAATCGGTCAAGCAACAGGGGCTGGTTGGAGAAACGCCAACGGGTTATCTGGAGGTGGTGCGCGCCGAAGGGCAGGCCAGCGAAGTGGTGGAAGCCATCAATAGCGCCCGCCGGGATGAGTACAAGCGGATCGCTGAGAAACACAACATTCCCGTCACCCAGGTGGAGACGGTTGCAGGCAAGAAGGCGATCGAGAAGACTCCGTCCGGCCAGTACGTGCAAATGGGCGGCAAGTGGGTGAAAAAGTAGCCCGACGCGGCCAGATGCAAGCCTCGCTTACCGTTTAACGCTCTTCTGCCTTGGTTTGCCGCCTTTGGGCCGTTTACCGGAGGTGGGTCTTTTGCCAGGCGTGGGTTTTCCTTTAGGGCCTGGTCGCCGAGCAACGCCGGGCTTGCCCGGTGCTGATGAAGATCCAAGCTTTCGATTGGTCTGTGGTTTGGTCTTCGCCCCGGGCTTCTTTTTTGCAGGCTTGCCAGAGTTGGGCGGCGCCTCTGACGACGAATCCCGTATGGCATCGAACAGCCCGGCCAGTTCTTTCTCGGTCAGGTCCCGCCATTGGCCCACCGCGAGCCCTTTCAGACTGACGTTCATGATCCGGATACGTTCGAGTTTGGTAACCTCGTAACCAAAATACTCACACATCCGGCGAATCTGGCGGTTAAGGCCCTGAACCAGGATGATCCGGAAGACAAATCGTGACTCCCGCGACACCTTGCACTTTTTCGTCATGGTTCCGAGGATCGGCACACCATTGGCCATACCCTCCACGAATTCCCGGGTGACGGGCTTGTCGACGGTAACCAGGTATTCCTTTTCGTGGTTGTTGCCCGCCCGCAGGATCTTGTTGACCAGGTCGCCGTTGCTGGTCATGAAGATCAGGCCCTGGGAGTCCTTGTCCAGGCGTCCGATCGGGAAGATGCGTTCGCTGTGACCCACAAAGCGCTGGATATTGTGTTTCTCCGCGCTGTCCGTGGTACTGACAATCCCTACCGGTTTGTTCAGTGCAATGAACACGAGATCTTCTTCAGCCCGTGGCTCGATCACCTGGCCGTTCACCTTGACCGTGTCACCCGGAAGCACCTGGTCGCCGACGGTCGCCCGTTTGCCGTTGATGTAAACATTGCCTTGCTCGATGTATCGGTCAGCCTCCCGGCGGGAGCACATACCGCTTTCGCTGATGTATTTGTTGAGCCGGGTGGAATTGCCAGAGGTCATCGGGAGTCCGGTTGCCAGTGAGAATGTCGGGCATCATATCAGTCTGGAACACCGGTCGCAGCAGGGCTGGTTCTTTCTAACCGTCTCTGCCATTCTTGGCGGCGCCCTCAACCAATCAAACAAAAAAGACCATCATGGAAAAGACACGCATCACTATTGTTGCCGTTACCTGTATTGCCCTGTTCTTCCTGACCAACTACCTGTTCCGGTATCTGATCGGATTTACCGGGTTGTTGGCTTCATTGGTCATTGCGGCCCTGATTGCCGTCTACATGAGCTTCTCGGTGGCCCGGACCCTCGAGCGTTTGCCAATGCCGGAGGAGCGCTCACGGGCGCTATGGATTTATGGCGGTTTTCTCGGAGCCCTGTTCGTCGCTTTCGGCGCCTGGATGTTCCTGGATGCCGGGATGGATGCGGTCACCCTTGCCACCCTGTTTGTTCACTATTTGCCCTATCCGGCTCTCGCGCATGCGCTGCTATCGGATAAGGCCGTCGGGATGTTCCTGAAGAAGGATCGTCCTGGGGGATAAGGTGTTACAATATAACGTTTCGATTCTTCAAGGAGTGCCTCCGACGCCATGGCTCAACCTATTCCCACCAGTCTGATACTTGGTTTTCTCGGTGTCGGTAAAACCACCGCCATTCTGGATTTGCTGAAAAACAAACCGGAAAACGAGGTCTGGGCCGTTCTGGTCAACGAATTCGGCGAGGTGGGCATTGATGGCGCCATGCTGCAAACCGAGGGCGCCTTCATCAAGGAAATACCCGGTGGCTGCATGTGCTGCGTGGCCGGCCTGCCGATGCAGATCGGGCTCAACCAGCTGATCCACAAGGCCAAGCCGGATCGGCTGCTGATTGAGCCCACCGGGTTAGGGCACCCCTCCCAGATTCTGGATACCCTGACCAGCGAACACTACCAGGATGTGCTGTCGATGGGGCCGGTGATCTGCCTTGTGAACCCTCGCAGGCTCGAGGAGCCGAAAGTGCTGGGCAATGTCCAGTTCCGGGATCAGGTGGCTGCGGCAGATATTCTTGTCGCCAACAAGACTGATCTTTGCACTCCCGAACAACTGGCCCATTTCGATAACTGGGCGGCTCAGCTGGAGCCGGCCAAGCGGGCGATTCACCACACACGGTTCGGACAGCTTGCGCCGGGATGGCTGGACGGCCAGTCCGATGCCCTGCCAGTGACCAATCCGGACGCTCACCATCACCACCATCACAAGAACTCAGCGCCGGCCCCCGCTATTGATGACGAACCCTGGCAGCAGATGACCAATCAGGGGCAGGGGCACTTCAGTGTTGGCTGGCGGATTCATCCGGAACTGATCCTGGACGAGAACGCATTGCTGGTGATGGCCATGGACTCGGCGTTTGTGCGCTTCAAGGCGGTCGTTCACACAGTCGATGGCTGGCGGGCTATCAATGTTGTGGATGGTGCTCTGACCGTTATTCAGGGTGAACCGCAGGCCTATAGCCGGGCGGAAATAATCGCGTCTGATCAGATTGATGCCCGGGAACTTGATGCCCGCATGCGGGCGGCCGCAGGTCTGGATCCGAGGTGAACGAGTGAGCCTTTGTCCGGTATGTGAGCAGGGCAGTCTCTTGAAGTTCCGGGTGGTAAATACCCAGCGTTACCTTCGATGCGATGTCTGCCAGGCCACGGTGATGGATGCGTCCTGCCGGCTATCGCCCGAGCAGGAACGGGACATCTATCAGCTCCATGACAATGACCCGTCTGATGCGGGTTACCGGAAATTTCTCTCAAAACTGACGGAACCTCTTCTTGAGCGACTGCCACCGGGCGCCAGCGGCCTCGATTTCGGCTGTGGTCCAGGCCCGGCTCTGGCGCAGATGCTTGAGGCGGAAGGTATGGACGTCAGTCTCTACGATCCCTACTTTTATTCATCGACGTCCGTCCTTGATCAAACCTACGATTTCATCACCTGCACCGAGGTGGTCGAACATCTCTATGCGCCGGCTGCCGTATTCAGGGATCTGGACCGGATGCTCAGGCCTGGTGGCTGGCTGGGCGTGATGACCTGCTTCCAGACCGACGATGACCGGTTCGACAACTGGCACTATCGCCGCGACCCGACCCATGTGGTTTTCTACCGGGAATTCACCTTCAAGCTGCTGGCCAACCGGTTTGGTTGGCATCTGGAGATACCGAGAAAGGATGTGGCGCTGTTCCGGAAGCCAGCCTAGGGCCTTTTTTGCGAGCACTCCGGTAGTGCAGGACAGTGTTCTGCGGATTTGGCATCGTCATGGCTCAGCAATTCCGACTGACCAAAACGATCCGGTGCCAGAGACGCAGCACACCGCGCAGCCTGCTTTGCTGTCCCCGAACAGCCGCTTTCCTGCAATGCGAAAGCAAGGTTGTTCCAGCCCTCGGCGAACTCCGGAAAACGTGTTGCCGCGCGCAGGAAATGGCCCCTTGCCTCATCCCGGCGGCCCAGTTTCCAGGCCAGGTTGCCTCTGGCCATGGTGGCCGTCGGTTGGTCTGGCCAGGTGATTTCGGCCGTCTCATAGGCGATGCCAGCGGCGGTGGTTCGCCCGGTTGTTTCAAGGTCATGGGCGGATTGCAGAAAACGAAGTGGTTTTGCGGTCGCAGGCACCCGGTCCGGCGGCAGAATGGTCACGGCCCAGTTGTCCGCCCGCCCCCAGGTGTTGCTGAAAACCTCCAGATCTATGGCCTCCCGCTTGCGGGTATCGGTATGGAGGATCAGGTCTCGCTCCTCCGAGTCGTAGCCCATGACAACTGCAAAGTGCCATTGGGGCCACCAGTCGAATCTCAGATTCTGCATCACCAGCACCGGGTTGCCCGAGTCGATTTCGACCAGCAGGCTCTCGAGCTCTCCATCCAGCGGGTAAACCAGCATGCCGTGCGCCCGCGCGGCGGCCACCATCTCGACCTGAAGGGACCCTTCGCGACCGGGGATGTAGACGAGTTCTTTAAGGATGTCGGGGTCGGTGTGAAGTCCCTGGCTATTGAGCATCATTGCCAGGGACGCCGGCCCGCACTGATACTTCTCCTGCGGGTAGAAAGGCACATCGTCCAGAGTAACCCGATCGGGCCTTGAGAGCTGGTCGTCTTTAGGTGACGGCCATTCTGGCGTGCTCGCACAGCCAGCCAGCAGGCTGACCGTCAAAAACACGGTCAGCCCGCCGGAAATGGCTTTCAGTCTGGAGAACAGGACTGTCACTGCCCGCTGCTAGCGGATGCAGTTCACGAACGGGAAGATGTTCGTGGCGCAGAGCATATCGGTGATGATGAACACCAGCAGGAACAGCACAATAATGCCGACAACATCCTGCCCTGCAGGTGCTTCGGCAAGCTGACGCTCGAAATCCGCCAGTTCCGCGGGCGTGAGGTTCTGGATGCGTTCCTTGACCTGGTCCTGGCTGACCCCGAGGTCTGCCAGCTTGGCCTGAACGTCCTGTCTGTCGAGCATGCTGATAAGCTCTTGCCGATCCAGTTGAACCTGTTGTTGGCCGATCATCTCGCCGGTTCCAACCATGCCGGCAGTAGCGGTAGCCGACCAGACAGAGCCCAGCGCCATCATCATCGCCATGAAAAAGGAAACGTACCTCAGGTGTTTGCGAATGCCTGACATGATTCACTCCTGTTATTGGCTACTTCCGCTGTAGCTGATGTGTTGGGTCATGTTGCACTACTTTCACGATAGATCAGTCTGTTGCGTTCCCTCAACCTACAAAATGTTCATGATCCCCGGACTTCAAGCTTGCGCTCCGGCCAATGGAGGATCGCTGAGCGAGTAACCATCCTGGTGGCCAGCTCAGGAAAAGCCTGGCGGATAACCTCGGCCCCGAAGTCTGCCAGGAATGCCGATTTCAGTTCCGCCCGGGCTTTCTGCGTGCCCGGCTCCTGATAGGGCGCAGAGCAAAGCAGCAGGAAACCATCGTCGGGAATCCGGCCGCTGTCCATATTGCTTTTGATAATCCCTGCCGCCTGGCGGATGGGGTGAGATAGATCCGGACTGTAGGGACCAATGATCAGGGCCACGTTCGGCGCGTGCAGGAAATCGAATCCCCGGCCGAGGCAGATTACCCATTCCCGGTGCTCGATGTTCAGCTCCCGGTCAAACTGGCGGATCTCGTTGACGTGTCGGATATTGCCCTCAACCAGGGGCAGCAGATCGCGTTGCACCGGTTCCGGCATATCCGGACAAAGGGAGGCGATTTCGGAGGCCATGTCGTCAAGTCTCGACACAGGAATGGTGGACAGATCCAGCGTTCGCTCCTGGCTACCGTGCAGAACCAGCGCATCCTCGTCACTCTCGAAACCACATACCAGGGGATAGACCGTGCGGTGGCCGTTCCCGAACAGTTTTTCCACCTGGCTGCGGATCTGGAACGCATGGCGCATGGCGGCCTCACGGTCGCAGTCAAAGCCGGCGCAGCCCCGTTCCCGTAAACCTTTTGAGTAGTGATAGGTAATGATGATCAGCACCCGGCGCCCCTGACTGACTGCCTGCTGTACCGTGTCCGCAAGCATGTCGCCCAGATAGGGCCAGCCCAGCTCAAAGATGCCGCCGAGATTCCTGAAGGGGTGTATGACCCCAAGGGGCGTCTGGGTCACGTAGGGCAGGTGAATGCGACCGTCCATGCACTTCATGGCAATGATCTGGGTGTTGTGCTCCGCCAGGTAACGCTGCCTGGCCAGATGGTTTTCCGGACTGCAGAAGCTGGCCGAGTGGGCCCGGCTCAGTTCCATCAGCCAGTCGATCCGTTCTGAAATGGGGCGTGCATGTACCGGTGTTGTCATGGCTGTGTCCTGTGATGTTCAGAAGGTCGACAGGCCGGTGGCCTCCATTATCCGGTAGCGCCAGTAGCGAAGCCTGGATTCATCGGCCCAGTCCTCGTAGGGCAGGCTCATTACCGGATCGTCCCCGGACCCTTGTTGCCATTGTTGGTCGAAAAAGTCTCTGGCCCGGGTGGCAACCTGCGACTGGTCGGCCACCGACACCCAGACATCGGCTTCGAGATTCAGGTCGTCAAGATTGCGCCGGGTAAAATTCGCCGATCCCAGCAACAGCTCTGTTGCGCCGTTTTGTTTGCCCAGCAACAGAAGCTTACTGTGACATTGCTCGCCCAGGGTATTACACCAACGGACGGGAACGCCTGCCCGAACCAGTTCCATGGCTACCTGTCGATTGGGAATGCCACTCTTCTGGTGGCCGAAGGCCTCGTTGTTGGCATCAAGCAAGACCCGCAGCGCCACGTTCCGTTTTGCCGCATCTATCAGGGCTTCGACGATATCGCGGTGGGAAAGATAGAACATGGCCATATCCAGTTGGTCGCCTGCTGAGGCCTTTCGAATCATCGCCAGGGCCTCATCCAGGATGGCTGATTCGGTCAGCACTGCCACCCGGGGCATTGCAGGTTCATCGGGTGGCGCAGTCGCTTCGGAAACCTGACTGATTTGCTCATCGATCGGTTGGGTGTTGGCGCCGGACATGGCGAGCACGGCACGCTCGCTTTTCAGCAGATCAATCACCGCCGGGCCCTTGAAACTCAGCCCCAGGTTGCTGTGCCGGCTGCTGCCGTCGTGGGGGTTGGCCGAGGTAACAATGGCTCTGAGGGAACCGGCCTCATCCGCAACTACAACCTTGCGATGGTTGGCCTTGAAGTTCAGCAGCGCGAGGTAGCTTCGAAGGGTAACGGGCCTGGTGCCCAGGGCGTTGTCCAGCCAGCCGTCCCGTGGGTTGTTTCCGAACCACTGGCAACACAGGCGCCAGATCGCAGACCAGGTCGGGTTGCTGTCTCTGAGTGGACGAAGCGCGGTCTCCACAACTGGAATGCCACCATTACGCAGGGCCTCGAACCAGGGTGAGATAGTGCCGCCGTACATGGTGTTCAGAGGATCGGAGATCACCGTAATGGAGAGCTCCGGTTTCTCAGCTTTCCTGGCCAGCAGTGCCTCGGTCAGTTGTTGTGCCAGAGGGCGGTGGGCGACATTCTCCGGTGCGGTGCTGTTAAATAGAAACATGTCGACGAGAATGAACTCGTTGGCCTGTCCCACAAGCCGGAACACCTCGTCGAAGATTTCATGGTCGCGCTCTTCCCGGCCGTCCTGATAGTGACGGGTGACGTCTGTCAGCAGCACGGGTTCTTCCAACGGCACCGCGGTTCCACGGTAGCTGATGCCCGGTGGCAGTGGCTTTTGAGTGTGGTACAGGCCGATGCCGGCCAGGGTGAGCAACAGCAGGAGAATCAGTAACTTCAGTGTCATGTGTGTATTTCCATCATCCCTGAGGTAAACGACGGCATAACTATACGTGACCTCTCTCTCAGGTAAACAAACACTTACAAAAAACACCCCGGCCGTTGTATCGAAGTTCCGCCACGCTTCCTAAACTAGTCAGATCAACCATTTATAACAAAGTTGCCTGTGAACGCCATACTCTCTTTCATACCGCGCCTGTTCAGTTTGCGGGCCGTTATTCTCGTTCTGGCTGTTGTGTTTGCCCTGATGGGGGACCAGCTTGCTCTCGTTGGCTGGGCCGACCGCGCACTGTTCAGCATTCTCGGCGTGCCAGACGGCTCTGACCCGTCCACGATTGTCCCGCAGGAGGCATTCGGGCCGGCCATGGCTGATCGGGGCCTTTCGGAACCACTCTGGTCCGACATGGCAGTGACCGCAGGGCTGGCAATTGCGGCCCTGTATCTGGTGCTTGCTATCCCGGTGATGGGCGCAGCCGTTTCCCTGCCTGTCACGCTTTTGCTTGGCGGCTCGCTCGTGGTGATCCAGGCCGCGTTGATGTTCTACCACAACGCCTGGGTTCCGTTTGGCGTTGTGCTCACTTTGCTGGTGGTTGGTTATGTGGTGATGCTGTTCTGGCTGCAGCCACGGAAACACATCCGTGCACTGACAGACAATGTGCGCGATGCGCGGCTGAAGCTGGCCAAGGTGTTTCTGCAGCAAGGCCATACAGACGAGGCCCTTGAAGCGCTGGATCGCTGCCCCGACTGTGAGAGCGAGATCGAGCTGCGCTACGATGTCGCCATCCAGCAAGAGCGCAAACGCCAGTACGACAAGGCGGTCAGCACCTACCGCAGTATTCAGGAACGAAAAAAAGGTTTTCGGGACACCGCCGCGAGGCTGTCGGCACTGGAGAAGCTCGCACCGGATAACTCGTTGGTGCAGGGAGGGAGTTTCGACAACACCCGCACCCTGTTGATGCCGGAACCGTCAGTGAGTCGCCCGACCCTGGGGCGCTATGAAATCGAGCGGGAGATTGGTCGTGGTGCCATGGGTGTGGTCTATCTGGGCAAGGATCCGAAGATTGCCCGAACCGTTGCTATCAAGACCCTCAGCTACCAGGCGTTTGATGATGGCCAGCTGCAGGATCTCAAGGAGCGATTCTTCCGGGAAGCGGAAGCCGCTGGCCGCCTGAGCCACCCGGCTATCGTTACCGTGTATGACGTGGGAGAGGAGGCCGACCTCGCCTACATCGCCATGGACTATGCGAAAGGGCGGCCGCTCAGTGAATTCGGCAGATCCGGCCGGTTACTGCCCCTGCCCAGGGTGCTGGATATCGTTGCCCGAGTGGCAGACGCATTGGCCTACGCCCACAGCCAGAAAATCGTCCACCGCGACATCAAGCCCGGAAATATTATCTTCAATCCCGACTCTGGCGATATCAAGATCACCGATTTCGGCATTGCCAAGATTTCCGATGACTCCCGAACGCGAACCGGGGCGGTCATGGGCAGCCCGCTGTATATGTCGCCGGAACAGTTGAAGGGCCAGAAGGTCACCGGAGCCTCTGATATCTATAGTCTGGGCGTGACCCTTTACAAGCTGGTGAGCGGCGAAACGCCCTATCAGGGCGACACCCTGGCCAACCTGACCTACCAGATTCTCAACAAGCGCCCGCGCAGCGTCCGCGAGTTCAACCCGGACCTGCCAAACGGCGTGGTCCGTCTGATCAACAAGGCCATCCAGCGTGAGCCGGACAAGCGCTTCGCCAGCGCAGCAACCATGGCAGAGGCTGTGCGTCGTCTGGCCGTTCGCGAAGCTGGCCAGGAGGTGTCCTGATGCGCTATCACGTTGCTGGTCAAAGTCACCGGGGAGCCGTGCGGGAGTCGAACCAGGACGTTGTCGACTGGCGGATCAATGATGCCGGTGATCAGGCGTTACTGGTGGTTGCCGACGGCATGGGTGGGCATCAGGGTGGTGAGGTCGCCAGCCGTCTGGCAGTTGATGCCGTTATCGAATCCCTGGAACCGGCCATTGCTGGTGGCGCGTTCGACGGCACCGATGGTGCCATCCGGGAACATCTGGAGCGGGCCTTCTCGCTGGCCAATGAGCGGATAGTGAACCGCCGTTCCGGGGACCCGAAACTTGAAAAGATGGGCACCACACTGGTGGTGGCCTGGGTGATTGAGGATCAGGCGCACATTGCCCATGTTGGAGATTCCCGGTGTTACAGCCTGCGTAGCAGCCAGGCGGTGTGTCTGACGCGGGACGATACCGTGGTCCAGAATATGCTGGAAGACGGCAGCATTACCGCGGCGGATGTGCCCAATGTGCCGTTCAGGAATGTTCTGACCCGGGCAGTGGGAACAGTGGAGCAGGCGGTTCCGAGTTATCGGCGTGAAACCCTCGAAAAGGGGGATGTGCTCCTGCTGTGTTCCGATGGGTTAACCGATTCGGTCCCGGAATACCGGTGGCTTGAGATCCAAAAGGAAAGTGGCGGCATGGAGCGCACGGTTCAGGCACTGATTGATGCCGGCCTGGCAAACGAGGCTGGCGACAATCTGTCTGTGGTATTACTGACGTTGGAGTATTGAGGAAACTGACATGGCTTCGCTTTCGCAACTGGTGGATAACGTGGTTGTTACCACCTTTGAACTCGGGCAACCGGAAACCCGCATCGGTCGGCGTCCGGATAACGATATCCAGATCGATGAGATTTCCGTGAGCGGTCAGCACGCCCTGATAGAAGCGGTGCCCAACGCCTATCTTGAAGGAACGGTGGATTACTACATCACCGACAGCAACAGCACCAATGGCACCTTCGTGAACGAGCTACGGGTTGCTGACCGGCAGCGCCTCAACAGCAACGACATGGTGCGCATTGGCTGGAACGAGTTTCGCTTTATCGACGAAGAAGAGCAGGCGCTGGAAAAAACCGCTTACATCCTCGACTGACAGAAACCGATGGTGCCCGTTTTAATGGATCCGGTCCTGAACAAACCGGCTAAAACGGGCCAGTAGCGAGGACGCGTCTGGCGCTGGCTTTACGCCGGCGATCAGGGCCTCCGCATCCAGCCCCTCCCGGATCAGATCCGGCGCCTGTACTTTCAGGTAGGCACTCATAATGGCGTCCGTGAACTCCGGATGGAACTGCACGCCCCAGGCGCAGGGGCCAATTCTGAAGGCCTGGTGCGGCTCGAACCGGTTACGCCCCAGCAGCACCGCGCCTTCAGGCAGGCGCAGTACGGATTGCCGATGCGTCAGTTGTGCCGGGAATGTCTTTGGGAGGTCGCGGAACAGGACATCGGAGGCGGCTTCTGGGAGAAGTTCAATCTCGTGGGTGCCGGTTTCCCGGCCATTCGGATGGTAACCCGCTTCACCTCCCAGCGCGTGGGCCAGTAACTGGTGGCCGTAGCAGACACCCAGTACCGGAACTTCACTTTTCACAGCCTTTGCGAGCCAGCGTCCCGCATTCTCGCTCCATTCGGCCCGGTCGCTGACCATGGCAGGCGAGCCTGTCACCACAATGCCGTCCCAGTCCTCCGGGTTGCCCGGCAGTTCGCCGGCTTCGGCGTTGGCTACAGTGATCTCCAGCTCCTCTGAAAGCCCCCGCAGGAACCATTCGTCAAAATCGCCAAACTCTGCCCGAAGGTCCGGGTAGGTGGTTCCTGTTTTCAGGACCACCACTCGCGCTTTGCGGATTGCGGGAGCGTTCTTCTGCATGGTGTTATCTTCCTGCATGGCCGGAGGCCGGGCTGTTTACTGGTCTGGCAGCTCGGCATTGTGGAACACGTTCTGTACGTCGTCCAGCTCGTTCAACATGTCCAGGAATTTCTCGAACAGGGGGATATCATCACCTTCCACCACCGTGGTGGTTTTGGGCAGGAACTGGATTTCATCCACCTCAAAATCGATGTCTTCAATGGCGTCCACCAGCGCCTGACGGGCTTTAGCGTATTCGGTGTTCGGCGTGAACACGGTGATCAGACCGTCTTCATTTTCGATGTCGGTGACATCCACATCCGCTTCCATCAGCGCTTCGAGAACGGCCTCTTCATCCTCGCCCTTGAACGCAAAGATAGCGCTGTGGTCGAACATGTGAGACACCGCACCGGGCGTTCCGATCTTGCACTTGGTTTTGGTGAAGGCCAGACGCACATCGCCAAAGGTGCGGTTCGGGTTATCGGTCAGGCAGTCGACAATTACCATGCAGTTGCCCGGTCCATAGCCTTCGTAGCGAGCGGGGGAATAGTCCTCGCCAGCGCCACCCTTGGCTTTGTCGATGGCTTTCTCGATCACGTGGGAGGGCACCTGGTCTTTCTTGGCCCGCTCGATCAACCCGCGCAGGGACAGGTTGGCCTGGGGGTCGGGGCCTCCGGACTTGGCGCTCATGTAAATCTCGCGGCCGTACTTGCTGTAGACCTTGGTTTTTGCCGCAGCCGTCTTGGCCATGGATTCTTTGCGGTTCTGGTAGGCTCTGCCCATCTGCGCTGCCTCTTGGTTCTCTGGAAAAGGCCGGATTTTACTCAACATTGCCGGTTTGGGACAGGCTTATTTGGCAACCGTTCTGGCCTAGACGTAATCAACCGGTCGGCGATAGTTATCCTGTGTCATCAGGTCGATACCGCACTCGATGTCGCTGACCCAGTTCAGGAAGCGATCAACCATTACTGGCCCTTCAAAGCGTTTTCCATGCTGGGGCACGATCATCGAAACGTCCATGTCGCGGACCATGTTGGCCCACAGTCTGCAGACTTTCTGGGAGGCGATGTAGCGCCGATGGAAGCCAATCATGCTTGGTATGTGCTTGTCGAAGTCTTTCACTGGCAGATGATCGTCCTCACCGCCCAGCGAAGCTCCCAGGTCGCCGGAGAAGAGGATCCTGGAGACCGGATCGTAAAACTGAAGATTGCCTACCGAATGCATGAAGTGGGCTGGCAGGCACTGCAAATAGGACTCGCCAAACTTCACATTGGCACCGGCATCCGGAATGCTGACGATGCGGTCGTACACGCTGCCGCTGAGCTGATTGGTCACGTAGCTGGAAACCAGGTGCGGAAGGAACCGCGCCCAGAGTTTCGAGGTGACGATTTTCGCGCGGGTATGAACAATCCAGCGGTCGATGGCGCCAATGATGTCCGGGTCCTGGTGAGAAGCGAACACGTAGTCCATATCGCGAATGTTCATATAGCGAGACGCGGCCACCGACAGGGG